>JAGSHC010000076.1 GCA_023954745.1 Deltaproteobacteria bacterium
CGGCGCCTCCGGGCCTCGCCACCCTGGACCTGTTGCTGTCAGCTCCGCGGGCGGTGGGCTCGGCGCAAGTGGTCACGCGGCACCCGCATCCCGCCGAGGTCAGTCTGTCGTTGGACGACGGGACAGGGCTCACCACACAGGGCTCTCTGACGCCGCACGAGGGTCCCGGACGCGACGAGGTGACCTGGCGGTGGCGCACCGACGCTGGCGTGGTCCCGGTCCGGGCGCGATTCACCCTCCGCCGCGGCGACGGGTCCATCGACGTCGTGGCAGCTCGCCTTCGGGAGCGCTAGCCGCGGCGAGGACGCCTTCGGGAGCGCTACCCAGTGCGACACGCCTCATGAGGCCTAGGGCCCGACCCGCACGTACGGAGCGGCGGCGCGGACGTCGGGGTTGACCCGCAAGGGGGCGCCGGTGCGCGGGAACGCCCGCTGGTCGCAGGTCTCCCGCGGGCACAGGCGGCAGTTCACCCCGATGGGGATGATGGTGGCGTCGCTCGTCAGGTCGATTCCGTCGGAATAGATGAGCTGCGCGGCGTCCTCCCAGGCGACGCCGAGACCGATCGCGTGCACTGTGTGAGTGGCCTTGTAGCCGCCGTGCCCGCGGCGGATGGTGCGCGCGATGCAGAAGAACCGAGTGCCGTCAGGCATCTGGGAGTCCTGCACGCGGATCCGATCGGGGTGCTGAAAGGCGCGGTAGACGTTCCACAGCGGACACCCGGCACCGAAGCGCGGGAACCGGATTCCAGTGGCGCTGAAGTGCTTGCTGATGTTCCCCGCGATGTCGACGCGCACCAGGTGAAAGGGCACCCCTGCGTTTCCAGGTCGCCGCAGGGTCGTGACTCGATGGCAGACCTGCTCGAAGCTGGTACGGAAGTGGTGCCCGAGGAGCTCGATGTCGTAGCGCGTGCGCTTCGCGACATCGAGGAACTCTTGATAGGGCATGAGCACCGCGCCGGCGAAGTAGTTCGCCAGGGCCACTCGCGCCAGTCCGCGGCTCCCCGGGTGGCTGAGCTTTCCGTCCGACGTCAACCGGTCGAGCAGCGGGCCGTGCTCCAGGAGCGCGACCTGGTGGGCGAGCTGAAAGTTCATGGACCGGGGGGGCAGGACGCGACTGAGCAACAGGCGCTTGCGTCGGGGGTCGTACCGGCGCACCGCACCGCGCATGGATCCCACGGGACGGACTTCGACGGAGACCCCCTGCTGAGACTCCAGGAAGCCCACGAGCCTCGCAAAGAGGTCGTTGTGGTCGAGGCGGGCACGCTTCCACAGACTCTCGGCTGCGATCTCGAGGTCTTCGTAGTAGTTCATCCGGTCTTGGAGGAAGTCGCTGGTTTCCTCCGAGGGCAGGCGACCCGCGAGTCCCGTGGTCCCGTCGGGGTGAGGCTGCGCGTCGTCCCCGCTGCCGGCGCGGTTCTCCACGAAGGTCCCGTAGAGCTTCACCACCGACCGCGCGATCTCGGGGTGAGTCGCTGCGAGGTCGCGCAGGTCCTTGTTGGTGAAGTCCGGGTCGTCGAAGAGGGGGTCGCCGAAGACCTCGAGGAGATCGTCGACGAGTCGTCCGTCGTCGTCGGCGGAGAACGCTGCGATGTCCAGATGGAAGAGCTGCGCGAGCTTGATGAGCAGAGGCGCCGTGAGAGGACGGTGGTTGTGCTCGATGAGGTTGAGATAGCTGGGGCTGATCTCCAGGCGCCCCGCGAGCTCCTTCTGGGTGAGCCCCTCGCGGCGCCGCAGGGCGCGCACCTTGGTTCCGAGTCTTGGTCCTTCGCTCATGGGCTCCTCGCAGGCGGCGTCCCGCTTCAACTTGGGTCGTCCAGGCGGGAGAGCCACCGCATTTACGCTTCGTAACGCGAATTACAAGTTTACAACGGTTTCATGTGAACTGCGCATCCTCATGACTACGTCTTCAGTCATTGAGCAGGGCGACCCAGAGTCTCCTCGTCGACGGGGCGCTTCCCCTCGCCGACGGGAGAGAGCGCTCCATGCAGACCGTGTCGCCCGCGTCCACACCGCCTCGCGAGTCCTCCCACCTCAAGCTCACCGGGCCCTACGTCCCCGGGATGCGAGAGGTCTTGACCCCCCAGGCCCTGGAGTTCCTCGAGGCGCTCTTGCTGCGCTTCGAGGGTCCCCGACGGGCGCTCTTGGCCGCCCGCGCCACCCGCAACGCCCGCTACCGCGCCGGCGAGCTGCCCTCCTTCGATCCCGCGACCCGCGAGATTCGAGAGGGGGACTGGACGGTCGCGCCGCTGCCAGCCGACCTCCTGGACCGTCGGGTGGAGATCACCGGCCCCGTCGACCGCAAGATGATCATCAACGCCCTGAACTCGGGGGCCGACGTCTTCATGGCCGACTTCGAGGACAGCTCGGCGCCCACCTGGACCGCGATGCTCACCGGCCAGAAGAACCTGCGAGACGCCATCCGCCGGGACATCGACTTCGAGCACCCGCTCACGGGCAAGAGCTACGCCCTCAAGCCCGAGACGGCGACCCTCATGGTGCGGCCGCGCGGTTGGCATCTCGACGAGCGGAACCTGACCCTGCAAGGCCGCTCCGTGTCCGGCTCCCTCGTGGACTTTGGGCTGTACTTCTTCCACAACGCCGACGAGCTCATCGCTCGAGGAGCGGGGCCCTACTTCTATCTGCCGAAGCTCGAGCACGCGTCCGAGGCGAAGCTCTGGAACGACGTGTTCGTGTACGCCCAGGAGGCCCTCGGCGTGCCGCTGGGGAGCATCAAGGCCACGGTGCTCATCGAGACCCTGCCGGGCGCCTTCCAGATGGACGAGATCCTGCACGCGCTGCGGCAGCACAGCGCGGGCCTGAACTGCGGACGCTGGGACTACATCTTCTCGGTGATCAAGACCCTCGGGCACGACGCCGACTTCCTCCTCCCCGACCGCGCCCACATCGGCATGACCCAGCCGCTGATGCAGGCGTACTCGGAGCACGTCGTGCGGACCTGCCACCGACGCGGCGTGCACGGCATGGGCGGAATGGCCGCGCAGATCCCCATCAAGGGAGATCCCGAGGCCAACGAGGCCGCTCTGAACAAGGTGCGCGCCGACAAGCGCCGGGAGGTGGAGGCGGGCCACGACGGCACCTGGGTCGCCCACCCTGGGCTGGTCGCCATCGCCCGAGAGCAGTTCGCGGCGGCCGAAGGGCCCAACCAGCTGCACAAGCAGCTCCCTCCCGTCGATGAGGAGGAGCTCACGGCCTTGCTGGTCGCCCTCCCCACCGGCGCGCGCACCGAGGCCGGCCTTCGCCAGAACGTCGTCGTTGGCGTGCGCTACCTCGAAGCGTGGCTCCGCGGCATCGGCTGTGTGCCGCTGTTCCACCTCATGGAAGACGCGGCCACCGCGGAGATCTCCCGCTCCCAGCTGTGGCAGTGGGTGCGCTTCGCCGCGCCCCTGGACGACGGCCGCGTCGTCGACGCCGACCTCGTACGGAGCGTGCTCGACGAGGAGCTGGCGGCGATCGAAGCGGAGCAGGGGAGCGACGTGTTCGCCGCCGGACGCTGGACCGACGCCTCCGAACTCTTCTTCTCCCTCGTGCTCGCTGACGAGCTCGCCGACTTCCTCACCGTGCCTGCCTACGACCTGTTGTCTGACTGACGCCGCTCGCCGCCTTCCCCGACGCCACCACCCACCCCAAAGCTCGGAGACACCATGAAGAACGACACGACCCACCCCCGCAACAGCCGCCCCACCTACACCGTCTCGCCCTGCTACCGCCTGGTCCTGCCCCAGGACGAGCCCACCCGCGAGCGGTCCCAGGAGCGTCGTCGCGACACCCCTCGTGGCTCGGCCGTGCGACGCCACACCCTGCCCTGGTAGCTGACCCTTCTCGTTGATTCGTCCCCCAACGCTCGACGCCGCGGACGCGGCCAAAGGAGACTTCATGCCCTTCGAGACCCTTCCCGAGACCCACGAAGACGACCACGACACCCTCACGAAGGCCCCCGGCCGCTGGGACGGAATCGAGCGTCCCTACACCACCGAAGACGTGGATCGCGTGCGTGGGTCCGTCCAGATCCAGCACACCCTGGCGGACATGGGAGCAAAGCGCCTGTGGTCCCTCATGCAGGAGATGGACTACGTCCACGCCCTGGGCGCGCTGACGGGAAACCAGGCGGTGCAGCAGGTGCGCGCTGGTCTCCCCGCCATCTACGTCAGTGGGTGGCAGGTCGCCGCCGACGCCAACATCTCCGGGCACATGTACCCCGACCAGTCGCTCTATCCGGCCAACTCGGTGCCGCAGGTCGTCAAGCGCCTCAACCAGGCCCTTCAGCGCAGCGATCAGATCGAGCACAGCGAGGGGCAGACGGAGCGTCATTGGTTCGCGCCCCTCATCGCCGACGCGGAGGCCGGCTTCGGCGGCCCCCTCAACGCCTTCGAGATGATGAAGGGAATGATCGAAGCTGGAGCCGCTGGCGTGCACTTCGAAGATCAGCTTTCGTCGGAGAAGAAGTGCGGTCATCTGGGCGGCAAGGTCCTGGTGCCCACGGCTCAGTTCATCCGTACCCTCGTGGCTGCGCGCCTGGCCGCGGACGTCTGCGGGGTACCGACGGTGCTGATCGCACGGACGGACGCCAACTCGGCGCGCTTGCTGACCTCGGACATCGACGACCGCGACAAGCCCTTCATCACCAGCACCGAGCGCACCCCCGAAGGCTTCCATCGCATCACCGGTGGGCTCGACATGGCGATCGCGCGCGGGCTCGCCTACGCCCCGTACGCCGACCTCATCTGGTGCGAGACCGGAAAGCCGGACCTGGAGGAGGCCAAGCGCTTCGCCGACGCCATCCATGCCGAGTTCCCAGGCAAGAAGCTCGCCTACAACTGCTCGCCGTCCTTCAACTGGAAGCGCAACCTCGACAGCGCGACCATCGCCAAGTTCCAGCGTGAGCTCGGGGCCATGGGGTACGCGTTCCAGTTCGTGACCCTGGCCGGATTCCACGCCCTCAACCTGTCGATGTTCGAGCTGGCCCGTCAGTACAACGAGCGCGACATGGCCGCCTACAGCGAGCTGCAGGAGCGTGAGTTCGCTCTCGGAGACGAGGGCTACACGGCGGTCCGGCACCAGCGTGAGGTGGGCACCGGTTACTTCGACGAGGTGAGCAAGGTGATCACTGGCGGCGCCGCGAGCACCTTGGCCCTCGGCGAGAGCACCGAGGCCGAGCAGTTCACCGCCAACCACTGAGGGCTCCTAGGGCGCCTCGTCGACCAGTCGCACGAAGGTGCGGGAGGCGAAGGCGCTCGGCGTCAGTGCGGTGAGCCGGTCTCTGGCCCAGCAGGCCAGGGGGTTCGCCCACTGTCCGATCTGCCCGATGCGTCGGCTCTGAGTCTGCACCCAGTGGACTCGGGGCCGGCGCAACGCTTCGTAGCCCGTCAGCGCGGCGGGGACGTCGGCAGACTCGGCAAGGCACCTCCGCAGCACCAGCGCGTCCTCCAGGGCCATGCCCGCCCCCTGGCCCATGTTGGGGGTCATGGCATGGGCAGCGTCGCCGAGGAGGGCCACGCGCCCACGGGTCCAGTGGGGGACCTCGACCTCTTCGATGTCGTTGCGCAGCAGAGCTTCGTCGCCCCGCAGCCGCTCCAGCAGAGCGGGCACATCCCCTCCGAAGTCGGCGAACCGACCTCGGAAGGTGTCCAGCGCCCCCTCCGCCGGGTCGCGTCCCCCCGCAGGCTCGTTGGCGGTCGCGAAGCAGTAGGCGTGCTCCGACGCGATGGGCACGATCCCGAAGCGCCGCCCAGATCCCCACATCTCCACCGTGCGTCGCAGGTGGAGGTCGTGTTCGATGATGACGCGCCAGCAGGTGTAGCCGGAGTAGCTGGGCTCGGGGCCACCGAAGACGAGCTCTCGGACCCCGCTGCGGATGCCGTCGGCGCCGACGACGAGGTCAGGGGTGTGGGTCGCTCCTGCGCTGTCCACGACGGTGCACTGGGGGCCCGAGTCATCCACCGACTCGACCGTGGTGCCGCAGCGGATGTCGGCGCCGCCGGCAGCCCTACAGAGCGCCTCGTGCAGGACCGCCCGGTGCACCGCCACCGAGCCTCCGAAGAGGTGCTCGGCTTCGGCCGCATCGAGGCGACTGAGCTCGCGGCCTCGCTGGTCGAGCACACACATGGTGTCCGGCAAGAAGCCGCCGCGATGAAGATCGTCCACCAGGTCGAGCTCGGCGAGGACCCGGGTGGCGTTGGGGGCGAGCACGATGCCGGCGCCGACGGGCGCGAAGACCTGGGCGCGCTCGAGGACGGTCACCTCATGCCCGTCCCGGAGGAGGAGGCCCGCGAGGGTCAGGCCCCCGATTCCGCCGCCCACGATGAGAACCCGTCTACGAGTCACTGCGCCTCCAAGGCGACGATAGCGGACTAGACTTCGCGCCCATGGAGCCCGAGAACCCAGACAGGGTGGACGACGGAGTGCCGGTCGGCCGCATCAAGACCGAACTGAGGAAGCGCTGTTGGCAGGCGCTCCGCGACGCGGGTGCCGCTCGGTTTCCGGGAGTCGAGGGGCGCATCCCCAACTTCGTCGGGGCGGAAGCGGCGGCGAAGCGGCTCGCTGGCCATGCGCTCTTCGAGGGCGCGGCGACCCTGAAGTGCAACCCCGACAGCCCGCAGCGACCGGTGCGTCACGCAGCGCTGAAAGCGGGCAAGACCGTCTACATGGCTGTCCCGAAGCTTGCCGGCGCGCACCCCTTTCTCGCGCTGGACCCTGCGGTCATCCCGCCCGGGAAGCTGTGGGAGGCGAGCTCCATCAAGGGGGCAGACGCCCACGGAGTGCCGGTCGCCCTGGACGCGATGCGCCCCATCGACCTCATCGTGACGGGATGCGTCGGCATCACGCGGCGGGGGGCACGGCTGGGTAAGGGGGGCGGCTACTCCGACCTCGAGTTCGCCCTGCTTCGCGAGCACCAGCTCATCGACGAGAACGTGCCGGTGGTGACGACCTTGCACCCGAGTCAGCTCGTGCCTGACGGTGGTGTGCCCATGACCCCCCACGATGTGCCTCTGGACTGGATCTTCCTGCCGGAGGAGACCGTGATGTGCTCGCGGCCGTTCGCTCGCCCCGAGGGGGTGTTGGGTGACGACCTCGAGCCAGCCAAGCGTGACGCCATTCCCGTGCTCGCCGGCCGCCGCGCCGCGGGGGAGCCCGACCCAACGAAGGATTGACCATGGACATCGACGACAGCACCCGCACCGAGCTCGAGGCCGCCGCCTTCCGGCACCTCGTTGCCCACCTGCGCGAGCGCACGGACGTGCAGAACATCGACCTGATGAACCTGTCGGGGTTCTGTCGCAACTGCCTGAGCAAGTGGTATTCCGCCGCGGCCGAGGAGCGAGGCATCACCATCGAAAAGATGGAGGCCCGCGAGCTCATCTACGGCATGCCCTACGACGAGTGGAAGGACAAGTACCAGACCTGAGCGCAGCACCGCTCGGCGTCCCGTCGTGCGTGGGGCTCTACTGCGTCCAGCCGTGCAGGTCGTACCCGTCGAGGCACTCCTGGACGAAGCCCGCGTACTCGTCGAGGTCGCCGTTGTTCTCGGCCAGGAACAGGTTGTCCATGCGGACGTTGTCGACGTTGCCGGCGTAGTGGCGCTCGAACAGCTCCTGGCGGGCGCCGAACTCCGTGCCGATGGCGTCCCAGGCGAGCTTCCAGAGCTTGATGCGGCCCTCGGCGTCCACCCCGGTGCCTCGGTAGTAGCGGTCGATGAAGGGGCGTAGCTCTGCGCTGAGCAGGTCCTCGGCCCCTGACGGCAGCTGGATGAACCCGCCGCCGCCGACCTCCTCGATGAGCTGGCGAATCTTCGGGTAGACCATGGGAGCCAACGCGCGGAGCGCGAAGATGGCCCGGTGGCTTGGGGCCACGGTGCCATTGGGGCCCGGATCCGGGTTGGAGCAGGCATCCCGCACCAACGCTTCGAACGCCTGATGCCACGCGATGACCTCGCCGACCCGCACCCGGACGCCGCGGAGCCCGATGGTGCCGTTCTGCTGGGCGATGCGAACCAGCAGCCCCGCGAGGAACCGAAGCTTCGTCGCGAACCTCACGCCGCCGTGGAGCATCAGGTTTTGCGTGACCTGGGCCATGGGGAAGAACCGGTTCGCCTTCTCGGCGTCGCGGTAGACCAGGGTGTTCTCCCAGGGGATGAACACGTCGTCGAAGATCAGGGTGGCGTCGTTCTCGTCGAAGCGGCTCGACAGGGGGTAGTCGAACGGGGAGCGGTCCTTGGCGGCCAGCTCGTAGCTCGGCCGAGAGATCAGCTTGAGGCCGGGCGCGCCGGTGGGGACGATGAACACCAGGGCGTGGTCGCTGTCCTTGTCCGACAGCGGCACTGGCGAGAAGCTGAACACGAGATTGCAGTGAGTGAACACCGCGGCTGTGCCCACCAGCTTCGCGCCGCGCACGATGAAGCCGTCGTCCCGTTCCTTGACCACCCGCACGTTGACGTCCGGCAGCTCGTGGGGCTGCTTGCTCCGGTCCACCATGGGGTTGACGCCCACGTGGTTCAGGAACAGCACGTCGTCGGCCAGCCTCTCGTACCAACGACGCGCGTTGCTCTGATAGGGGTCGAAGAACTCGGGCCACGCGCCCAGGGAGATGGCGAGGCCGCTCTTGTAGTCGGGGGTCCGGCCCATGAAGCCGAAGTGCATGCGCGCCCACACGCGCATCGCGTCGGCGCGCTCCTGGAGGTGCCTGCGGGTGCGCGCGATGCGGAAGGATCGGTGCGACAGCGAGCCGCGCTCGGTCTCCCACGTCAGGGCCTTCGTGTGGGGGCCTTGCGTGTGCAGGCTGTCGTAGAGGCCCGCCATGAAACCGGCCGCGCGCGAGAAGGCCGGATGGTCCGGCAGCGACTCCACACGCTCACCGCGAATGTAGACCGCGCGTCCATCCCGCAGCGACTCGAGGTATTCGGCTCCCGTGAGCGCCATGATGTGACATCCGTTCGTCAGCTCAGAGTCGGCCAGCCCCCAGAGGGTGACAGAAGGAGCCTACGGCTGGGGGCGGGCGGACGGATCACGTCCCGGTGCGATTACGACCCGAAGTTGATCGAGCTTCCGCCGGAGTTGTCGGACGGCGGAGGCGGGTTTTGCATCATCACCCAGCCGACTCCCGCGAACACGCCCACCGCAGCACCGACCAGCAGGCCCTCGCCACCCCGGAGGAACGCTCCGAGACCGCCGAGAAGCAGAGTCATCACCAGGCCGGGGATCATCTTCTTCGCCAGGGCAGCGCCGGGCTCCGCGGGCTCGACCTCCACGCCGTCGGCGGTGGGGAGAGCCCGTCCCAGGTGGCAGTTCTTGTACTTCTTGCCGCTGCCGCAGGGGCACGCATCGTTCCGTCCAACCTTGCTCATGGGGACCTCCTCAGGCCTGGCGCAGCGCAGCGACCAAGCCGGTCACGGTCTCGCGCGCATCACCGAAGTACATGTCGGTGTTGTCGTGGAAGAAGAGCGGGTTCTGGACGCCGGCATATCCGGTTCCCAGTGAACGCTTGAACACGATGACCTTGCTGGCCTTCCAGGCCTCGATCACCGGCATCCCGTAGATGGCCGACGAGGTGTCGGTCTGGGCGCCGGGGTTCACCACGTCGTTGGCCCCGATGACCAGCACGACGTCCGTCTCGGGCATGTCGTCATTGATCTCTTCCATCTCGAACACGATGTCATAGGGCACGCCCGCTTCGGCAAGGAGTACGTTCATGTGCCCAGGCAGGCGTCCTGCCACGGGGTGGATGGCGTAGTGCACCTTCGTCCCGTTGTCACGCAGCGTCCGCGTCAACTCCTCGACGATGTGCTGGGCCCGGGCCACCGCCATGCCGTAGCCGGGCACGATGACGACGCTGCTCGAGTCCTTCAGCTCGGACGCGAGGTCCTCTGCGTCGATGGTGGTGACGAGCGCCGAGAGATCCTCCACGGGGCCGTCTGGCTTCGCGCTCGTGTCCGCCGTGCCGAAGCCCCCGAACACCACACTCAGGATGCTCCGGTTCATGGCCCGGCACATGATGACCGACAGAATGAAGCCGGAGCTGCCGACCAGCGCGCCGGTGACGATGAGGGCGTCGTTGCTGAGCATGAAGCCGGCCGCGGCGGCCGTCCATCCCGAGTAGCTGTTGAGCAGCGAGACCACGACGGGCATGTCCGCTCCGCCGATGGCCATCACCAGGTGCCAACCGAGCCAGCCCGCCACCACCGTCATCACCAACAGCGCCACGATGCCCATGGGGCCCCCGTGGGTCGCCACGAACGGGACCGCGAGCAGCGCAATGGCACTCACTGCGATGAGGTTGAGCTGATGACGTCCGGGGAGGAGAAGGGGCGCACCGGACATGCGTCCGTCGAGCTTGCCCCAGGCCACCACCGAGCCGGTGAACGTGATGGCGCCGATGGCCACGTCGAGCCAGATCTCGATGCCGTGCACGAGGGCGGAGCCGCCCGCGCCGCCGGCCGGGTCCAGGGCGGTCGAGATCCCCACGAGCACCGCCGCGAGACCCACGAAGCTGTGGAGCAATGCCACGAGCTGAGGCATCGCGGTCATCACGACGCGGGCCGCCAACGTGGCACCGATGGCGCCACCGATGCCGATGGCGCCGAGCAGGATGGGGTTCAAGGTGATGCGCGGGTCCATCGCCGTGGCGAGGACTGCGAGCGTCATTCCGAGCACGCCGTAGAGGTTGCCCTTGCGGGCGGATTCCTGGCTGGACAGACCGCCGAGGGAGAGGATGAACAACACCCCGGCGACGAGGTACAGCACGGTCAACATGGTCGTTGGCACGGCTCAGCCCTTCCTGAACATCTTCAACATCCGGTGGGTCACGAGGAACCCGCCGACGACGTTGATGGATGCGAAGAGGATGGCGATGATTCCGAGAATCATTGCCCACTGGGTGGTGCCGGCTCCGGCCTGGAGCATGCCGCCCACGAGGATGATTCCCGAGATGGCGTTGGTCACAGCCATCAGGGGGGTGTGCAGCGCAGCGGTGACGTTCCACACCACCTGCCAGCCGACGAAGCATGCGAGGACGAACACCGTCATGTGTTGGAGCAAGTCCGTCGGCGCGTTGAGTCCCAGCCCCAACAGCGCCACGGCGGCTCCCAGGCTGAGGAGCCCGTTCCTAAGGGTCTGGGGGGCCGGAGGCTGAGCCTCGGCGGGGGCCACGGGGGTGGCGGCCTCCGTCTTGGCCGGAACCTCCTTCTTGGGAAGGGGCTCCAGCTCTGGCGGGTCCTCGCCGTCGAGCAAGGAGAGCGCAGGGTTGATGGTGCGGTCCTCGCCGTTGAAGACGATGACCCCCTCCTCCTGCCCATTGCCCATGAAGCGGAGCAGGTTGACGACGTTGTTGCCGAAGAACTTGCTGGCGTCCGGCGCCATGCGGCTCACCAGGTCGGTGTAGCCCAGCACCTTGACGCCGTGGTGTACGACCACCTCGTCGGCCTCCGAGCACTCGCAGTTCCCGCCCTGAGCGGCCGCGAGGTCCACCACCACGGAGCCGGGCTTCATGGCTTCGACATGGTCCTTGGTCCAGAGCAGCGGCGCCTTGCGCCCGGGGATGAGCGCCGTCGTGATGACGATGTCGATCTCGGGCGCCTGCTCGAGGAACAGCGCCATCTCGGCGTCGATGAACTCCTTGCTCATGACCTTGGCGTAGCCGCCGCCGCCGTCGCCGCTCTCCTCGAACTCGAGCTCGAGGAACTTGGCGCCCAGGGAACCGACCTCGTCCTTCACTGCGGGGCGGGTGTCGAAGGCGCGAACGTCCGCGCCGAGGGCCCGGGCGGCGCCGATGGCGGCCAGACCGGCCACGCCGGCTCCGATGACCAGGACCTTGGCGGGGGGCTTCTTGCCCGCGGCCGTCATCTGGAGTCCCAGGAAGGAGCCCAGCTCCGTCGCACCCTCGATGACCGCCCGGTATCCGGCGATGTTCGCCATGGACGAGAGCACGTCGAACGATTGGGCGATGGAGGTGCGCGGGATGCGCTCCAGCGCGAGCGCCGTCGCCTTGCGAGCCCGGAGGGCGTCGATGACGTCCTCACGGAGGTGCGGGTACAGCAGCGACACGGTCTTGCCGCCCTCGCGAAGAAGCCCAGCCTCCTCAACGGTGGGCGGGTCGATCTTGACGACGATCTCCGCCTGCCAGATCTCCTCGCGGGTTCCGATGGTGGCGCCAGCGTCGACGAACGCTTCGTCGGTGGCGCGCGAGCCGACTCCGGCCCCCGCTTCCACGACGAGCGAGTGGCCTCGCTTGATCAGCTTGCGGACGGACTCAGGGGTGACAGCGACGCGCCGCTCCCCAGCCGCGCGCTCCTTGGGGACTCCGATGAGCATGCACTTCTCCCGGGATGAGGCGGGATGCTACGGGCGTCGGCCTTGGGGGGCAACCGGCGTGGCGGTGCTGTGCGTTGCGTCAGTTCGCGTTGGCCACTTGCAGGTGGTAGGTGTCGCCACAGCTGGCCCCCGACCAACGGTCCACGCGGACGAAGTAGGTGCCGCCGTCGTCGCCCCAGCTCGTGCAGCCTGGGGACCACGCGATGGACTCCGAGGCGTTGCCCACATTGATGGAGCTGGCGAGCAGCGTGAGGGAGCTGTTGTAGAGGTAGATGTCGTAGTCGGTCCCCGGGGGGATCGAGTCCATCACCACGTCCACGTAGAAGCCGTCGCAGATGATGTCGGTGTCGTCGATGGTGCTGATGGAGTACCAGTCGTCGCCGTCCGAGGTGAGGTGGAACGTCGCCCACAGGTCGACGATGAGATCGTCCCCCCCGATGAAGTAGGACGAGCCTGAGGTGGCGTTGGGCTCGAACACGTCACCAGTGGCGTCCTCGTCGATGCTGCCGTCGCAGTCCTGGTTGATGCCGTCGCAGTAGTCCAGAGCGCCTGGGTAGATGGTGTTGTCGCTGTCGTTGCAGTCACCGCCGCACGACGTCCAGTTGTCGTTGTCGCCGTCCCAGCCTTCATCCACTGCGAGGTTGCAGTTGTTGTCGATGCCGTCGCAGGTCTCGGTCGCTCCGGGGTAGATGGAGGCGTTGCCGTCGTTGCAGTCACCCTCGCAGGTGGTCCAGCTGTCGTTGTCGCCGTCCCAGCCTTCGTCGATGGTCACGTCGCAGTCGTCGTCGATGCCGTTGCACAGCTCGACCGCCCCCGGATTGATGTTCGAGTTGGCGTCGTTGCAGTCGATCTGGGGGCAGGCAGCGCCCGTCCCGTAGCCGTCGTTGTCCAGGTCCGTGGAGAGGCAGGAGCACAGCGCGTCGGCGCCGTCGCAGTCCTCGTCCACGTTGTTCTCGCAGACATCCACTGCCGCGGGGTTCACGTTGGGGTTGGCGTCGTTGCAGTCGAACAGCGAGCAGGCGCTGTTGGTCCCGAAGCCATCGCCGTCACCGTCGGACGGGAAGCAGAGGCAGCTGTCGTTGGGCTGTCCGGGCGTGCCGTAGTCGGTGCCCGGCGCGCCGAGCGGCTCCATGGAGCCACACCAGTTGGAGGGCAGGTCGTTGAGCGCGCCGTCGGGCGAGCCAAGGTCGGGGTCCAGGCTGACTGCGTGCCCCGTGATGCCGCTCCAGCTCGCGAGGGTGTAATCGAAGCGGTCCACCTCGACGCCCAGGTAGCTGAGCACGATCTCGTCGGCGCTGTTGTCGAGGACGAAGCCCGTGTACTCGTAGTCCACGCCGACGCCTCCGTTGCTGCTCGTGTCGCTGTTCCGGGCGAGCAGCACCCGCCCGCCCGCCGCGATGGGCAGCGGCCCCTGGATGAGGTGACTGTCCGAACCATCGTCGTGCAGCTCGAAGCCACCCAGATCGAGCAGCGTGCCGGAGGCGTTGTAGACCTCGACCCACTCGCCGGCCGCGTCGGAGACCTCAGACGGGTCTGCCATGAACTCGGAGAAGACGAGGTCGCCGGCTCCAGGGAGAACCTGGGAGCTGGCCGAGACCCAGGCCGACGTGGCGCTGCCGTCGTCCGACTGCGCCTCACACGTCCAGTCATCACCGAGGGACGTGGCCGTGGCCGGCACACCGTTGACGCCGTCGTAGGCCGGCTGCAGCGCCCCGTTGAGAGCCCAGCGATAGTTGTAGACGAAGGTGTCGCCGTCGAGGTCGCTCGAGCCGGTGGCCGCGCAGAGAAGGGCGTCCCCGAGGGCGGCAGTCGGGCCTGGTGTCACGCTGACGGAGGGAGCGACAGGGGGGGTGTTCTCGATGAGGACCACCGCCGAGAGCACGGGTGTGCCCAGGCTCGTGCCGTCGTCTGGAGTCACCTCGCACTGGACCTGGTCGTCGCGGTCGAAGTCGGCGCCCGTGAGAGTGTCCGTGACCACGCCCACGACGCCGCCGTTGACGAGCCACCCGAAGCTGTATCCCTCGAGGTCCCCATCGGCATCGAACCAGCCCGATGGCGTGCAGACCAGAGTGCTCGCCTCCGTCGCCGGCACCGGGGAGAGGCTCGCCGAGCCGACCTCGGGGGCGGTGTTCTCGATGGTCACCGAGTCCGCGCCCGAACCGGAGTTCAAGACCCCGTCGCTCCCGACCACCTCACACGTCCAGGTCTCGCCCGTCGAGGTCTCCGCCGAGTCCAGCACGGAGTCGACGAAGGCGGTGGGTTGCCCATCCCGGAGCCATGCGTACGAGAGAGTGACGGCCAAGCCTTCGGGATCCGTGGACGCAACATGGACCACGCACTGCAGGTCGTCCCCCGTGAAGGCGGGGTCCGGCTGGACCTCCACGTCCGGGGTGGACGGCGGGAGGTTGGCTGGCACGACGGAGAAGGTGACCGAGTCGGTCGCGTTGAGCGTTCCCTGGTCCGTGACCGTCACCGTGACCGTGTGCAAGCCCACGGACAGGTCGTTGGTGGAGAACGCCAGAGCGCCACCCGAGGAGGGTGGGCTGGTGTCGAGGACGCCATCGAGGGTGCTGAACCACTCGACACTGACCTGCTCCATCCCTCGGTCGTCGTTGACCAGTCCTCCGAAGGTCACGACCTCTTCCTCGATGTGCTCCGACCCGCCCGTGGGCGCGTTGATGAGCACCGTGGGGGGCAGGTTCACTTCGAGGATCTCAATGGGGAGGTTCGCGACTCCTGTCGCCCCTTCGGTGTCGCGGACGGTGGCCGTGACGAGCCAGCGGCCAGCGTCCAAGGCCGTCACCACGAGAGTGACGGCGCCCGAGCTGTCCGGCGTCGTCTCGCCGAGGGGAATGGGTTCACTGTCGCCGGCGTCGGTCCGGGTCGCGGTCCACACCACGAGCAGCTCAGCCGCTGCGTCTTCCGGATCGGAGGCACGCGCCTCGAACACGAGGCCGGCGTCGGGCTCGAAGGGACCAGCGGCGTCGGCGCCTTCGGCGACCACCGGCTGCACGATGACGACATCGGGCGAGCTGTTGGGCAGCCGGACCGGAGAAGCTGTGTTGTTGCAGCCCGCCGCGACGAGCGCGAGGAGGAGCAGGGGAGTGACGAACCGCGACATGAGACCTCCGACCCAGTGGCGTCGGGCAGATCCCCAAGGGTCGCGGCCACGTCTACCCGGATTCCCCCTGGATTGCCAGGGGGAAACCGGGCCTTCGGGGGCTTCTCACTGAGCAGTCCCCCGATGAGCAGGCAGAACTAGAGTGCGACTCCAAGCACTTCAATCTTCTGGACGAAGGCCTTCGCGCTGCCTGATGCGAGCCGGTCGCGAGCGACCTGGGCCGCTTCGACCACGTCCGCTCCGAACGTGACGTACTCCTTCTGCTCGCCGCCTACCTCCGCCGTGACCTTGAAGGCCCAGCCGCGCGTGACCGCCTTGGCTGCCTGACGAGTTGGAGCCGGCGCCTTGGGCTTTGCCGGCGCCTTGGGCTTTGCCGGCGCCTTGGGCTTTGCCGGCGCCTTGGGCGTGGCGGCGGCGCGGGTTGTCTTTGGAGTTGGCGCGTCTGCTGCCTCGGTTGGGGTCTTCCACGCCGCGGCGATGCGGTGGCGCTTCCGATACGCCCGCACGTTCTCCACCGAGGTGCCCGAGAGTTCGGCGAGCTCCTTGTCGGGGATCCGGCCCAGCTCCTTACGGAAAGGGTCGAGCTTGCTCTTGCGGCGGCGCGCCTTCTTCTTGCGGGTTGTCTTCGCGGGAGGGGCCGCAGGGGCGGCAGCGACAGCCGGGGCACCGTCTCGCCAGCTGGCTGGGATCCCTCGGCGCTTGCGCCATGTGCGGACATTCTCTGGGCTCACGCCTGCCTTGGCGGCCACCTCTTTGTCGGGAATCGTGCCGACGATGTCGGCGAAGGGGTCGACCTTGGATCGACGACCAGTAAACCCGGGGGACTTCTTCTTGGGCAACGCACACTCCTATGGCTCGCGAACGCCCCCGCCACGAACGCCTTTTCCTGTGCAAGTGATGTCCCAGCGGCTGCGGAGACGCCCGGGAATATGACCGATAAAATTCAGGGCTGTCGAGTAAACCAAGCCAAGGCCGATATGCGCCGTTCCCCCGGTTCTGGGGCATGCTGCGCAGATGAACCGCACCCTCGTCTGCTTGGTCGTCCTGTCTCTCCTGACCCTCCCTGGCTGCAAGAAGACCGCCGCCACCTCGGAGAGCGGCGCCTCCGAAGCCCCCGAAGCCCCCGAAGCCCCCGAAGCCGCGGAGGTCGCTGACGCCGTCTGGCCTCCCGAGAAGGCCGACGCCGAAGCGGCGGGGCTCGACCCGAAGTGGCCCACCATCCTGCTGAACGGCGAACTGACGTCGGTGCGCTGGTCGGACGGGGACAGCTTCAAGTTCAAGTCAGGAGCCCACACGGGCAAGGGCGTGAGGTTGATGGGCTACAACACGCTGGAGTCGTACGGCCCGGTGCATCGGTGGGGGAGCTGGACCGCCGTCGAGCTCTACCGCATCGCCAAAGCGAGCTGGAGGCTCGGGGCCGCCGCGACCTGGACCTGCTCCGCGTCGGGCGAGGAAGACCACTACGGGCGACTGCTCGTCGACTGCCCCGACGCCGCTCGCTACATCATCGAGCAAGGTCACGGAATGATCTTCGCCATCGAAGGGGAGTCCGAGGACGCGCTGCTTCGGGCCCAGCGAATGGCCATGAAGAGCCGGGTCGGCATGTGGGAGAAGGGCGCACCGAAGAGCGTCATCACCAGCCTGCACTCGGCAGACGAGGGCGAGGAGAAGTCGCCCACCTACAACCGCGTGGTGGACACTGTCTCCGGCGCCGCCAACGAGGCCCCACACAAGTCGAGCTACGACGTGTGCGAGGAGGTCTGCATCGGTGGCGACGACGGCAGCTGCATGGTGTACGTGCCTTTCTCCCAGCGATACAAGAACAAGGCGGAGTGTCTGTACGTCAAGGAGAAGGGCAGCAAGTAGCGCCGCGCCGGCGTCGCCGCCCGAGCCCGAGCCCGAGCCCGAGCAGGGCGCACATCCCTCCCGCGATGCGGCTCCCCCCGCCCACGCTCGCCGCGCAGCCGCCGCTCGCGATCCCGGTGTCCGAGGTCGGGTCGAAGGCTCCCTCCCAGGTCGGTGCCCCGGCAAACGCGCCGGGTGAGAAGTCGTAGCTGCCGCTCTGGCCCAGGTCGTGACGCAGGAGCGCGTTGCCATCGACCAGCTCCTCCCACAGTCGGGTGAGCTCCTCGGCGGTGTCCTCGGCGACGAGGTACTCGTCGAAGGTAATGGGGTCCGAGGCGGGCATCATGAGGACGAAGGCCATGTCGAACTCCCGCTGGGATGTGTCCCAGCCCGGTACGCGGGGTCCGTTCTCCGCGATGACATCCTCGATGCTGATGTCGACGCGGTCTCCGGCCACCCGAATGGGGGCCAGGCTCTCCGCCTCCTCCTGGGAGACCAGCGCCCGCACGGCGTAGTACGGAGCAGAGTCGATGTCGGTAGGCCAGCCGTATTCGTTGTCGAGGACCACCGGGTTGTCGATGAGGAACCAGTCCTCGACCTCGTCGGGGTCCAGAAATCCCATCAGGTACATGTCGAGTTGGGAGTAGCCGATCTCGTCCAGGTGGCGGGTCTCGAAGACGCCCTGCTCCGTCTCCACCCAGGCGTTGCCCTCCATCGTGGAGTTCTGGGACTCCATGAAGAAGCTCCAGTGCGCGTCCTCGCGCCCCAGCATGTCCCGTCCACCTTCGGCGCGTCGCACGTACGCGCCCCAACGATGTCCCACCTCTTGCCCAAAGAACAGCGCGTCTCTCGGGGACCCCTGATAGTCGAAGATGGAGTTCATGAACAGGTAGCCCTCGAGCTCATCGAACCCCCAGAGGGTCGACTGGTCGAAGACCTCGCTGCCGAGGCCGGTCGTTGCGTTCTGCAGGGGGGAGTAGAACGAGCCGAAGTCGATGGGCTCGGCGATGAAGATCGAGACGAAGTCGTACTCGTTCTCGTGGCGCCCGAGGAACTCGTTCAGCGTCGCGAGGATGTGATCTCCAGAGAGGTCGGCGTAGGTCCATGGGCCAGCGACGAGGCTGAAGTTGCCGATGTCGAGGGTGGCGTACTCTCCCCCGCGCTCCCCCGGGTCGGTGGGCTCGATGCTGCTCGGGCCCTCGGGGATGCCCGTGTAAGGGAGCAGGGGGCTGTTGGTGAAGGAGCGCTGCCCAGGCGCCATGGCTCCGACCTCTTCGAGGGTGTAGGGCGCTTGGGCGTGGGCGGCCATCGGGAGCAGAAGGGCGACCAGAGGGGCGAGAGGGCGCATCAGAGTGCGCCCATGCGGAGGTCATCGAAGGAGCCGGCGACGTTGCCCCCCAACTCCGTGGTCCACTCGCTGACGCGCACCGTGCCGCCAGCGGTGCGGGCGAAGGGGACGGGCTCGCCGTCGATCTCGAAGCTGTAGAGGGAGCCGAAGCCACCGCGTCCCACGAACACCAGGCGGTCGTCCTCGAACAGGGGCGCGCCTCCCTGCAACGCGTCGATGGGGAGGTTGAGCTCCAACACCTGGGCTCGCTGGAAGCGGGTCTGCTGGAGCATCACGACCTGCACCACATCCCCCCGCGCGGCCACCGCCCTCCGCGCGAAGCAACCCTGGGTGCGGAGCCCCGGCGTGAAGGCGGCCGAGACAAGTGCACCCTCGAAGGAGGCCGGGCCAAGGTCGAACTCTCCGGCGTCGGCTGGGCTCAGGGCGCACGAAAAGGTCCCCGAGAGGGCTCCGATGCTCTCCACCTCGTTCACCTCGGGGAGGGCGGGCTCGGTGCAGCCCACGCCAGCGAGGACTGCGAGCAGCAAGCAGGACCTCATCCTCGGCTCTCCTGGGGACTCGTCGAAGGGCTGGTCGGTTGCCCTGAGCGACCGCCAAGGTGTCACGCCCCCGTGTCAGGAATCAACAAGGTTCGACTCAGGGGTGGGCTTGCAGGGTCTAGACTCCGCGCCCTCCGTGACCGGAGAGATGCAAGGAGTCAGATCATGGTTCGCGACGAGCTCAAGGCAATGTCCATCGCAGCGCTGAAGTCCCGGGACAAGGAGACGCGCGCGGCGCTTTCCGGGGTGCTGGCCGAGTTCACCGCCGTCGAGAAGAGCGGCAAGTTCACGGAGTGGACCGAAGAGGCGCAGCGCGATCTCGTGGCGAAGTACGTGAAGAAGCTGAAGAGCTCCCTCAAGGACCTGCAGGGCACCGACCTCGGAGCAGCCTATGCCGCCGAGGCCGCGCTGCTCGAGCCCTACACGCCCAAGCTCCTGGACGAGGCGGCCACCCGTGCCCTGGTGGAGCCACTCGTGGGACAGGTGAAGGGCATCGGTCCCCTGATGGGCCGCATCATGAAGACCCACAAGGGCAAGGTGGACCCTGGCCTGGTGCGGCGCATCGCGGTCGAGCTCGGGATCTGAGCGCCGCTCACGGGGTGATGGCGGGCCGGCGGCCTCCGTGGCTCAGCGCGTCCTCCCGGGCCCTCAGGCGGCGGATCTGCCACCGGAAGCGGAGCACGGCCAACACGGACACCACGGCGAGGCCCAGCGTCAGCCCGTACCAGAGCCAGATGGGGTCATCGCTTAGGATGAAAGCCCCGACGTAGCCGGCGGGCATGCCCAGGATCACGTAGCCGATCAGGGTGAAGAGGAATGGCAGGCGGGTGTCGCCGAGGCCGCGCAGCACCCCGTTGCCCAGCACCTGAAGCACATCCACCAGCTGGAAGAGCGCTGCGACGCCCAGGAACACCACGGTGAGCTCGAGCACGTCGTCGGTCACCCGGTAGAGCCGGCCGATGGGCTCCCGCAGGAACCACAGCACGCTCGCCGAGATCACCGCGTAGACCACGCCTACGTACAGCGCGGCGCGGCCCGCCCGGCTGATGGCCTCCACGTCTCCCGCTCCCAGAGCCTGGCCTGAGCGCACGGCGGCCCCCGATGCGATGCCCAGGGGGACCATGAAGAGCAGGGCGGTGACGTTCAACGCCACCTGGTGAGCCGCCAGGGGCACCGCGCCCTTGAGCCCCATCATCACCCCGGTGCCACCGAAGGCGCCGACCTCAGCGAAGATCGTGAGCCCGATGGGGATGCCGATGCCCGCGAGCTTCTTCATCAACGCGGGGTCCGGGGCGCGCACGATCTTGGGGAAGTCGGCGAAGCGCGGATGCAGGGCCACGGTGGCTCCCAGCACCCCGAACATGACGAACCGACACGCCGCGGTGGCCCAGGCGATGCCGATGACCCCGAGGGCGGGGGCGCCAAACTTGCCGTCGATGAGGACCCAGTCCATGGCGAAGTTGCAGACGTTGGCTGCCGCCGCCGCGAACATGATGGGCTTCGTGACGTTCACGGCGGACAGGAAGCTGCGGTAGCCCGCAAAGAGCAGACCCGCGGGCAGGCCCCAGACGGTGGGGCGGATGTAGTCCCGCGTGATCTGCACGAGCTCCGGCTCGTAGCCGATGAGGGTCAGGAAGTCAGGGACGAGGAGGATCGCCACCGCCAGGGGGGGCGTCATGAGCAGCGCGAGCCAGTGGGCCTGAGCGAGGCCGCGGGCGCAGTCCTCCACGCGACCGGCTCCCCATGCCTGCGACGCGTAGGCATCGAGGCTGCGCAGGACACCGGCGCCCAGCACGAAGAGCGCGAAGAACGAGATGTTGCCGATGGCGAGAGCCCCGAGGGACTCGGCGCCAAGAGGACCCGCGAAGACGGTGTCCACGACCCCCATGAACATGAAGCCCACCTGAGCCAGCACGATGGGCCAGGCCAACTGCCACAGCGCCTTCGCTTCTTCGGCGACGTTGCGGGTCTCGGTGGGAGGGGGTGGGACGGACAAGGCGCCGCAGGGTAGGGGACCCTGCGACGCCTCGTCTGTCTTGTGTTCGGAACGGTGCCGCGCTGTGCGCGTCCGTCGATCAGGCGGTCTTCGCGGGCGCCTCGTCGGCGGGCACGGAGCCACCTTCCCAGAGTCGCTTCTGCTGGCGGCCGGACGTGATGTCCATGCCGCGCTCGCGGGGCTGGGGGGTCAGCTCGACCTTGGGCGGCTCGGGCAGGGCCTTGGCCTTGCCCATCTCCGCCACAGCCAGCTCACGGGCGAGCTTGTCGCTGTTCCGGGTGATGGCCGAGAACAGGTCGTCGACCCGGTGGCTCGCGCGGTTCAGCCAGTAGACCGCCTTGGGGATGTTGTCCCGGTTGCCTTCCCGGATCTCGCTCTGGACGCGGGAAGCGACGAGGGCCATCACGGCGAGCTCGGTGCCGAGGTCCACGATGCGACCCAGGATGAGCTGTCGCATCTCGAGCTTCGGACCCTGGAACGCCATCTGGTGGAAGAGCGTGCGGGCGAGCTTGCGGGAGCGCTTCTCCACGAACTTGACCCACTTGCGCAGGCGCGGGTCGAACTGCCCGTAGGACTTGAACAGACCACCGAGGTACAGCTTCGGGTACCACCGCACGTAGAACGTGGCCGCCTTGGCGAGCACGCCAATCTTGTCACCGACCGTGGCGCCCTTCTTGAAGAGGCCGCCCGCGATCTTGAGGTGGCCGTCCAGGGCTTCACGCGCCAGGAACAGGTGCATGATGTCCGTGGTGCCCTCGACGATGCGGTTGATGCGCGTGTCACGCAGCGCCCGCTCCAGGGGGAAGCCCACTTCGCCACGGGCCTCGAGGCTCTCGGCGGTCTCGAAACCACGTCCCGCGCGGAACTGCAGGGCGATGTCCGAGAGCTCCCAGCTGAGCTCGGTGTTGTAGAGCTTCGCGGACGCTGCCTCCATGCGGAGGTCACGGTCGCCCATGTCCGAGAGCGCCGCGCAGTAGTCGGCGAAGGCCTTCATCGCGTAGGCACCGGAGCTGATGTACGCGAGCTTGTCTGCTCCCGCCTCGTGCTCACCGATGAACTTGCCCCACTGCTCGCGGGACTTCGCCCAGGAGCCCATGAACTCCGCGATCTCCTCCATGCCCGCGGCCGTGATGGCGGGGATGGAGAGGCGACCGTCGTTCAGCGTCGTCAGCGCGAGGCGCAGACCCTTGCCTTCACCCCAGATCAGGTTGTCGGCGGGCACCTTGACGTTGTTGAACTCGAGCAGGCCGTTCTCGATGGCGCGGATGCCCATGAATCGGCAGCGGTGCAGCACCTCGAACCCGGGAGTGTCGGTCTCCACGATGAACGCGGAGATCTGCTTGATCTCGCGGCCGTTCTTCATGATCGACGGCGTGCGGGCCATCACCACGATGATGTCCGCGATGACGCCGTTGGTGCACCACAGCTTCGTGCCGTTGAGGACCCAGTCGCCGTTCTCGTCCTTCTCGGCGGTGGTCGTCATGTTCGCCGGGTCCGAGCCTGCGTTGGGCTCCGTCAGCGCGAACGCCGAGATGGCTCCCTTGGCGAACATCGGGAGGAACTTCTGGCGCTGCTCCTCCGTCCCGAAGAGCTTGAGCGGCTGGGGAGCGCCGATGGACTGGTGGGCGGACAGCGTCGCGGCGACCGAGCCGCAGTGCGACGCGATGACCGACAGCACGCGCATGTAGTTGGTCTGGGACATGCCCAGGCCGCCGTACTTCGTGGGGATCTTGATGGCCATCAGGCCAAGGTCCGCGCAGCCCTTGAGCACGTGGGCCGGGATCTCCTCGTCGCGGTCGATCTGGGCGCCGTCGATGGCTTCGCTGGCCCAGGCCTCCACCTTGGCGCAGAGCGCATCGCCCGCGGCCTTGTCCTCGGCGGGCTGCTCGGGGAACGGGAAGCACATGGAGACGTCGAAGTCGCCCATGAACATGGACGCCATGAAGCTCTTGGACTTCCAGTCCATCTCGCGGTTGTCTTCCGCGACGGCGACTGCAGCAGCTTCGGCCTTGTTCCGGTTCTTGTTCTCGATCATGGGAGAGTCCAACGCCTGCCGAGGTTTCCGTGGGTGCTCGCCGCCCTGGCAGGGAGGGTCGGAGGCTGGGTGACTGAATACTCATTCAGTTCACGGCGTGATCTACATCCAACAAAGGCGACGGTCAAGGGGCATGGGGGGGGTGGACCGGTATCCTTCCCTTCGGGAGGGCCCCTTGGCCGAGCGCACGGGACGCCAGTTCGCAGGCACGGACCGATTCGTCGTACGACGCACACTGGGCGTGGGTGGCATGGGTGTGGTGCACGAGGCGTGGGACTCGGAGCGGAACCAGACCGTCGCCCTGAAGACCCTGCGCAAGGTCGACCCCGCGGCCCTGTATCGGTTCAAGCGCGAGTTTCGGGTGCTCGCGGACGTCGCCCATCCAAATCTGGTGCACCTGCACGAGTTCGTAGCAGAAGGCGAGAACTGGTTCTTCACCATGGAGCGGGTCCTCGGCGTGGACCTGTTGCAGTGGGTGGGCCACCGCACCTGGCCAGGAGCGGAGACCCAGACCGGCATGCCTTCGAAGTACCTGGCGGGCTCGGGCTCGCAGCCGCCAGTGCATCCCGAAGACGACTGGCCGAGCGGGGCCCAGCGCGACGCGCACAGCGAGAACACCGCCTCGCCGCCCGAGGTGCTCGCGGGGGACCCCACGCCGGACCCCGCAGGGTTCCTGCGTGCCGAAGAGACGGTGTCCCCGCGCATCCTCCGCAACAAGGTGCGCTTGGCGGAGGACCCCTCGAAGTACGTCGACCACGAGCGGCTCCGCCACGCGCTCCGCCAGCTCGCCGACGGCGTGGCGGCTCTGCACGGTCTGGGGCTGCTGCATCGAGACATCAAGCCCAGCAACATCATGGTGACCCCCGAAGGACGCCTCGTCCTTCTCGACTTGGGTCTGGTGACGATGATGGCGCCGGCCGAAGCCTCGGTGGAGCGGTACGTGGCGGGGACGGGGGCGTACATGTCGCCGGAGCAAGCGGCGGCGAAGACCCTCGACGAGGGGTCGGACTGGTACTCCGTCGGCGTCGTGCTCTACGAGGCGCTCACGGGCGTGCGCCCCTTTCGAGGCACCTTCGAGGAGGTCATTCGGGCGAAGCAGTTCGCTGAGCCTCCTCCTCCATCGAGGGTGGTGCCCGGAGTGCCGGCGGATCTGGACGCGCTCTGCACTGACCTGCTGCGGACTCACCCAGAGGAGCGCCCGTCTGGCTCCGACATCCTGGAGCGGCTGGGGACCCCGCCGGTTCCTCCGGGCCTCGCGCGGGTCGAGCGCGCGGGGGACTCGGGCGGTGCAGTCTTCGTGGGCCGCCTCGCCGAGCTCGACCTGCTGAGGCGCTTGTTCCGGCGAGCCGCGTCGGGCCATGCGTCCTCGGTCCACCTGCACGGCGACTCGGGGATGGGCAAGTCCGCGCTCCTGCGGCGCTTCGTCGATGAAGTCTCCGCGGACGCGGCCACCGTCGTTCTTTCGGGCCGCTGCTACGAGCGTGAGTCGATGCCGTACAAGGCCATCGACGCGGTGGTCGATTCCCTGTCGCGCTTCCTGCGCTCGATCCCCGCTCCCCGGGTGGAGGTCCTGCTCCCGCGGGACGTGCACGCCCTCGCGCGCGTGTTCCCGGTGCTTCGACAGGTGGAGGCCATTGCGCTGGCTCCAGGGCGCGCCATCGACGCGGCCGACCCGCAGCAGCTGAGGCAGCGTGCGTTCGCGGCGTTGCGTGAGTTCCTCGGTCGCATCGCCGACCGCCACCCGCTGGTGGTGGCCATCGACGACTTGCAGTGGGGGGATCTCGACAGCGTGCAGCTGCTGCTTGCGCTGACGCGCCCTCCCGAGAACCCGTCGTTGATGCTGCTCGTCTCCTATCGGACGGACGAGATCACCGAACAGCCCCACCTGGTGGCTCTACGCAAGGAGCATGGACTCCCGGTCACGGATGCGTTCATTCCGCTTCAGCGCTCCGACCGTGAGCCGGTCCACGATGTGGTCCTCGCCCCCCTGAGCGCCGACGACGCCGTGCGGCTCGCCCAGGGGCTGGTAGGGAGCACTGGCGACCCGCGCGCGCGGGCCGTGGCCGCGGAGTCTCGTGGCAGCCCGTTCTTCGTGCAGGAGCTCGCCCGCTACGTCCTCGAGCGTGACCGCGCCGAGCGGGACGACGACTCGGGCGGGGCCTGGTTCGACGGTGCAGACACCGCCGCCCTGGACCTGCCGTCGGGGGAGTGGCTACGCGCACCCATCGACGAGGACGTCAAGCTGAGGCTCTCCGAGGTCCTGCGGGAGCGCGTGGAGGCGTTGCCGGAGGACGCACGGGTGCTGCTCGAGACCGTGGCGGTCGCGGGGCGCCCGCTGCCGCGGCACATCGCACGGCGCGCCGCGGAGATTGACGACCGCGAGGCGCCCGCGGTGCTGTTGCTGCGCAAGGAGAACCTGGTGCGGTCTCGCGGGTCGGGGGAGGACTCGGCCATCGAGCCCTATCACGACCGGATCCGTGAGGCGGTGCTCGCGACCCTGCCGATGTATCGGCTCAAGGAGCGCCACCTGCGTCTCGCGCTCGCCCTCGAGGGAAGTCGCCAGGCAGACCCCGAAGCGCTGACGGAGCACTTCTGTGGGGCGGGGCACCTCGAGCGGGCCGGCGAGTATGCCGAGCGCGCTGCGGAGCAGGCGAGCGAGGCGCTGGCGTTCGACCGCGCGTCGATGCTCTATCGCATGGCTCTTCAGCTTCGTGGCGACGACGCCGGTGATGCCCTGCATCGGCTGCGAAGCCGCCTGGCGCTGGCGCTGGCCAACGCTGGGCGCGGGGTCGAAGCATCGACGGAGTACGGCCTCGCCAGTGAGCTCACGACGGGCGCCGAGGCGCTCGAGCATCGTCGGCTCGCGGCCGAGCACCTGCTGCGGTCGGGGCACTTCGAGGACGGGGTTGCTGCTCTGCGCGGCCTCCTCCAGGAGGTGGGGATGAAGCTGCCCCACACGCCCCGCGCCGCCTTGGCGTCCCTGTTGGCGCGGCGTGCCCGCGTCCGGCTTCGCGGGCTGAACTGGTCCGAGCGGGAGGAGGCGGAGTTGCCGGCGAGGGAGCGCTTTCGCGCCGACTTGTGTTGGTCCATCGCCGCCGGGTTGGCGATGGTCGACCCGATCCGTGGGGCCGACTTTCAGACGCGCTCGCTGCTCCTCGCCCTCGATGGAGGCGAGCCTCGGCGGGTGGCGAGGGCCCTGGCCATGGAAGGCGCCTACTCGGCTGTCGCCGGGGGCAAGCGCGGGGTGGTGCGTGCCTTCAAGCTCTTCGATGAGGCCCAGGCCCTCGCGGCGCGACTGGATGACCCCGTCACCGTCGCCCTCGTCACCTCGTCCCGGGGCGTCACTCTGTACGAGACGGGGCAGTGGGCGGAGGCCCGGCGTGAGCTGGGCGCGGCCGAGGAGATGCTCGTCGACCGATGCACGGGCGTCTCCTGGGAGCTGGCGACCACGCGCCACTTCTTGTGCCTGACCCTGGAGATGATGGGGGAGCTCGACGCGCTGGCGCGGCGGGTCCCCGAGTACGTGCGTGAGGCCGAGGAGCGGGGGGACCGGTTCTCGGCGACGAGCTTCCGGAACGGCAACCTCAACATCGCGTGGCTCCTCCGCGACGACCCCGAGGGGGCACGCCGCGCGTACGCCGAGGCCATGGCTCCCTGGTGGGGGACGAGCACGTTCCTGCTCCAGCACTACGAGGGGCTGTATGCCCAGGTGGGCATCGACTTGTACGTCGGAGACGGTGGGTCGGCCTGGTTGCGCATCGAAGATGCGTGGGGCCCGCTCAAGAAGTCGGGCTTGCTCAATATCCAGCAGCTCAAGCTCGAGGCCCTCTTCCTTCGTGGCCGGGCCGCGTTGGCCGCGCTGATCCGCCCCGAGCCAGCTCCGGGACCCGGGCTGGACCGAGACGCGGGGCTGGCCCGATCCGGAACCGACGTGCTGCCCTCGGAGTCCCGTCTGCTCCAGGCGGCGGCGCGCGCGGCCAACCAGATGGAGAAGGAGAAGATGGCTTGGGCACAGCCCTTGGCAGGCCTGCTGCGCGCAGCCGTCTTCGCGCTCCAGGAGAAGCCGGGGAAGGCCGCCCAGGCCCTCACCTCCTCGGCCCTTCGCCTCGACGAACTGCAGATGCCGGTCCTGGC
>JAGSHC010000038.1 GCA_023954745.1 Deltaproteobacteria bacterium
CGCCCACGCGGTGCGGGTGGCCGACACGGCAGGCATGACACTGGTCAGCCGGGGCCGGGGCGGGATCGCGAGACAGGACCACCAGCACACCGACGGCGAGCACCGTGACTCCGAGGAGGGCCACGAGCAGCGCCGCGTTCTCTTCGAGCCAGTCACCCCCTGCCTCGCCGACATCACGAAGCGCCTCGCGCACCTCCCGCTTCGGAACCCGCCCCTCGTCGGTCTCGTACGCCGCCGACGCCGAGAGGACGCTCACGGTGTTCCACGCCACCGGGCCGTCGCCCTCGCCGGTGACCAGGGTCTCGGGGGGGAGCAACTCCATCGCCTCGATCTCCGCGGTGTAGAACGCGTCGGCGAGGGCCTGCTCGGCGGGCTCGGGGCGTGGCGCGGCAGAGAGGGCCGCCATCTCACCGGTGCTGGCCGACCGGTCCCGAATGGGGGGGCGAGCAACGAAGGGCGACCGGCTCAACACGGTCTGCATGTTCTCGACTGCCGCCCCGGGACGTCGTTGGATACGCACTGCGACGGGGGTCTCCGGTCGCCCGGCGCGTCCCGCAGGCTGCATGTGCTGGGGGACCGCGCCCGGTGCCGCTTGAGCCAGAGGGGCGAAGATCGGCACCGCGAGCAGCGTGTCCTTCTCCTCGGCGATGGCGTCGGGGCTCATCGGGTCGGGCAACGGGGCTTCGAGCTCGCTGACCTGGGCCAGGGAGACGCGGCGCTTCATCGCCATGCTGCGGTAGGGGGCTTCGGGGTCGACGAAACGGTTCATCGCCCGGCAGGCATCGCAGCGGGCCAGGAGCCCCTCCCGAGGGAGGGCGTCGCGCAGAGCCAGGCCACAAGCGTGACAGCGGGGGACCTGGCCCAGGTCGGAGAGCGGCACGTCGCCGACGTTGCCGGCAGGGACGGTCTCCCACTTGAAGAGCAGCCGGATGGGCCCGATGGAGACGCTGCCACGGGAGCCATGCGCCAGCTGCGTCAGAACCCGTCGGCCGCTGCGAAGCGCAGTGCCCTCGTCCAGGAGCTCGGCCCCGGAGACCGTGCGCTCCTCGCGGTACATGGCGAGGGGCCAGTCGTCGTGAGCGTCGATCAGGCAGCCCTCGGACCCCAGGTTGAACAGGGGGTGCTCCAGCGGAGCCGTGGGCAGGTCCAACCTGAGCGTGGCGTCTTGGGACCTCCCCACCGTCACGGTCGCCGGGGGGCGGATGCAGGTTCGGAAGAGAAAGCCGCGGTCGCGGGTGGCTCCGATGCGGAGCTGGAGGACGGTTTTTCCCACGATGCCGGAGGCTACCAGACCCAAGTGGCGTGATAGCCTTCGCCGTCTCCAGGAGGGTCTCTTGTCGCCGTCTTCCTTCGCTTCGCTCCGCCTCACGCTCGCTTCCGTTGTCGTCGCTGCCCTCGCTGGCTGTGGCTCGAACGCCGGACAGTTGGACCTCTCCGCCGTGGGTGCCGCCGAGTTCGGTGAGCCGTACACCGCGCAGCTCGCTGTCGTGCGGGTCCAGGGCGATGGCTCCCTGACCAGCTACAACGATGCAGCGTCCTTCGTCGCCGGGGAGGGCAGCATGCCCGTCGGGCTGACGATGAACGAGGCTGGGCTCATCGAGGGCACGCCCACGAGCGTGGGCGTCTTCGAGCAACAGGTCTGGGTCAGCAACCTCAAGAACATCGAGTCCTTCTTGGACCTGGTGACCATCGAAGTGACGGCCGAGGGTGCGTTCATCGGTCACGAGCGTGACCAACTCACGCAGATCACCGACCTCCCCGGGTACCGCCAGAGCGACATCTGGCTTCGGCCCTCCGGGGGTGGTGAAGAGGGCATGCAGACCTACACCGCCAACGTCGGAATCTACCTACCGGGGCCCAACCAGGTCGCGGATGGTGGGGGCCTGGACGACGTGCGCATCGCCGACCTCACGGTCGACGAGGTCACGGTCACGGTGGGTCCGTGGGACGAGGTGGGCGAGACGGACCCCCGTCCGGGATACCCCTCGGGTCACTACAACGAAGACTCCCCGGTCACCCACGACGGAGGCTTCACCTTCTCCGCTGGCTCCGACACCGGCGAGATGGACGTGTCCTTCTCGCACCCCGTGCTGGGCATCGACGCGACGCGCGTCATGGTCGTTCCGCCCGATTGGTGCACCAACGGGTTCCAGGAAGGCTCCGACTGGGACAACGGAGTCTGCGAGTAGCTCCGACCTCGAGTCTGGGAGCGAGGCCCGAGCAGGGCGGGCCGTCCGGCATGTACCGACGCGGGGACGTGCCGGGGCTCAGGAGCGTCGACGAGCCCCGAGCAGGAGGAGCGCGCCTGCTCCGAGAAGGAGCGCTGGAGTCGGGACCGACTCGGGTCCGCCCACCCCGCAGAGAAACCCGTAAGTCGTCGCGTCCTCAGGCAACGCCTCGGCGGAGTCGTCGTCGTCGCAGGGGGCGGAGTCGTCGTCGTCGCCGATCGTGTTCGCGACCACCCCAGCGGGGAGGGTGATGAGGACGAGGGACATGGCGAGGGTGCGCAGAATGGTGGTCATCACAACCTCACAAAGAACCCGACGAGGCCCTGGGCCTGCAGCTCGGGAGAGATGATGTCGCCGCCGGTGGCGGTGGCCGGAGGGAGTCGACGTCGGTAGAGCCCCCCGGAGAGTTCGATCTGGAGGCCCACCCGTTCGTGCAGGTAGAGGCCGACGCCCACGTCGAGCCAGCCTCCGGGCTCGACGGAGAACTGACGAGGGCAGCCGTCGAGGCTGGTGCAGCGGTCCCCGAAGAGCAGCGAGAAGTCCGCTCCACCGAAGATGAAGATCGAGCGTGGGAGCTCGGCCAGGAATCGCACCCCCATCCGGACAGGGAGCGTGATCACCGCGTCGTAGCCGTCGAGCTCGTCCGCTGGCCGGGCCGCGAACGCAAAGGCAGCATGGAACCACGCTGGGCCGGCGATGCGTACCCGGGTCGAGATGTCGGCCATGCCGAAGTCACTGCGGTCAATTCGCGCAATGCCTCCGCCAATGATGATGTGGGCTCGGTCTCCCGAGGCGACGAGTCCCTTGGTGGGGGGCGGGGCGACGAAGCTCGCGCGGGAGGCGTCGAGCTCTTCCCGTTCCTCGGCGGCGACGGGGCGCACGTCGGCGGTGGTGCCGAGCTCGGTGCTTTGCAGGGCGGTGATGGTGCGGGTCCCCGCGGGGCCGACGACGTCCGCGGCCCCCTCAAACACCTGCACGACGCCCCGGCCCTTCAGGTCGCCCCGGACGCGAACCAGCCCGGACGTGATGGTCACCGTGCTCTCGCCCACGACGAACGTGTAGGGGTCTGGGGTCTCGACCACCAGCTCGCCCAGACGGATGAGCGCCTTCCCGGGCTCGAAGCGCACCTGGCTGCGCTCCCCCAGCTCAAGGCGAAGTCCGCCGCCCGCGTCGATCGCTGCAATGCCTTGCCGGGTGCGAATCGCGTCCCCCGAGCCCAGGGCGAGGTCGGGCGTGGCCGGGAACTCGTTGCCCGCGCGCACCACCTCGGTCTCCCGCGAGACCTTGCGCACCAGGTTGAGCGATCCACCGGTCCGATCGCGGAGGACCACGATGGAGCCCATGGACGGCGTGGCCGTCGGCTTCGCCTCGACAGGGACGGCGGTGCTCGACCCCGACGAGGCTTCGGCGGATGCCGCAGGCTCGGAGTCGTCGTCACCTGCAGAGTCGTCGTCGTCGCCTGCGGAGTCGTCGTCGTCGCCTGCAGAGTCGTCGTCGTCGCCTGCGGAGTCGTCGTCGCCTGCGGAGTCGTCGTCGTCGCCTGCGGAGTCGTCCCCAACTGCGGAGTTGTCGTCGGGAGTCGCGGCGCCGTCCTCCTGGGACCAGGCGGCAGAAGGCAAGACCAGAAGAAAGACCAACAACCAGCGCATTACTTGACCTCGAACGCGACGGAGTGGAGGACGGTCCCGGCCTCGTCCACGATGTCGACTCGCCAGGCGCCAATCCCATACACGGGCCGGGAAGTCCAGGTCCGCCACGTGGGACCGCCGACGGTGACGGGGATGCTGCTCTTGCGGGTCTCCCCGTGGAACCACTGATGCCGAAGTCGGCGCTTCGGCCCCGGGTTCTTCACTGACATGAAGCACGCCACCTCGACCCCATCCCGAAACTGGGTCGCGATCTCCTTGGGAGCGCGGTCCGCGACCTTGCCCGCCAGCACGACGCTCTCGAAGCTGATGGCCTTGGCACCCTTCGGAACCTCCGTCGGCTCCGGGGCTGGCGGAGGCGGCGGGGGCGTGGGCTCGGGAGGCCTGGCCCCGGGGGGGAGAGGAGGCTCCACCGGCAGGAGCTCGCCCAGCTCTCCCGAGAGCGGCGGCGGCGTCGGAGGCTCCACGACGGGGGGCACTTCGAGGGGCTCGACGCGCGGCTCTTCACTGCCAGAGCAACCGACAGCGACGAGCAACAAGACGAGGAGGGACCAGCGCAAGACGCCGGAGTCTACTCGGTTGTGGCCCCGTCGGAAGAGGAGGCGTCGCTCGCGGCCGGGAACGGGTAGCGCCACGACACGCCGAGTCCGGCTGCGATGCCGCGCGGTGCGTTGTTCGCGACGACATCCCCGGCCAGTCGCGCCTCGATGGCGAGCCCCTTCCAGACCGTCACCCCCACGGAAGGACCAATGGTCACCGCCTCCCGCGAGACGTCGTCGTCCCTCACGTTCTTGTAGCCATCGACGCGCAGCACCACCCAGGAGCGGCCCGGCGCGAGACCCCAGGCGGCGTAGAAGGGAATCCCATCGACGAACTCGAGGTTCGTGTTCCAACGAACGAACGCCTCCGTCCGAAAGCGGTAGCCGATCCCTCCCTCGACCCACATGGGGACCTTCGTGGGGATGCTCCCCCCCATCAGCATCATCGGGGTGATGTCGATCTGGCCGTCCCCCGGGATGGGAACCCATTGGCGGTAGGGGCCGAGCCCCTTGCCGACGACGTCGTTGGCGTACATGGGGATCTTGACCTCCACCGACGGGGCGAGCTGGAAGCCCTTGCGGAGGATCGAGGTCTGCAGCGCCACCCGCAGATCGCCCAGCCGCACGCCCGTGGCGGTGCCAGGCTCCGAGGTGCCGATGAGGGCAGGGTCCTTGAAGGTCGAGACGCCCACGGTCAGAGGCAACGACGCGGTGACTTGAATCGGCCACAGCGGAAAGACCCCCACCTCCCCGTACAGGGTGAGGTTGGTGCCGACGAAGCGCTGGATGCCCGTCTCGCCGTCCGACCCCTGCAAGCGGGAGTCGAAGTAGTCGGTGGTGTAGTAGAGGTCGCCGCCGAGCTTGGCGTAGTGCTGGCCCAGCTCCTTGGTCCATGGACCTGCCCAGGCGGTCAGCGGCAGCGCGACCAGGGTGAGCGCCAGGGCACCCCCGAGACGGCCGATGTTCACGTCACCACCACCCGAATCTCCATGCCGCCGTTGAAGCCACCGAGCCGGTCGGTGCCGTCGGCGCTGTCCTCGGACATCGCCCCGCTCTCTGTCGTGACGCGTGTGCGCACGTAGTAGTCGCCGACGCCCTCGGGCGTGAACTCGAAGGACCACAGGGTCCAGGTGTGATCGTTCTCGGAGCTGTAGGTGATGTCGGCCTGCTGCCAGGTCACGCCGTCGTCCCGAGTCCATTCGACCCCGGCGATGGCGTCGAGGCCGGCGAAGGCCGATCCCTGCACCCGCACCGCTCCGCCCTCCCCAAAGACCGCGTACGCGGTGGGGTTCAGAGTCAGCGCATTGGGGCGGTAGGTCGCCTCGTTGGACCAATTGCGCCGCTCCCAGTACCCGATGTGGGCGATGGGCGAGAACTCGAGTCGTTCAACCCACTTGGGGTTCTTGGTCCCGTAGCGGCCGGGCACCAGGAAGCGGAAGGGCGCCCCGTGGGCGGCCGTCAGCTCCTCCCCGTTCATCTGCCAGACCAGCCAGATGGGCGCGTCGAGGTCGGAGATCGGGATGGACGTGTCGTACCCGTCGGCGGCGAAGAAGACGATCTCGATGGCGTCCTCGGGGACCTCGATGCCCGCGAGCTCGAGGAGCTCCACGAAGGGAAGCCCAGTCCACACCGCGTTGTCCACAAAGAGGAACCGAGGGCTGGACCCGATGCACTGCAGGGTGTGCTCCTTGAGGCGGGGCTCCTCGATGGCGCGAACGAACGCCTGATCGATCGAACCCAGCAAGTCCCCGGTGCCCGAATCGATGATCTCCATGGTGTGGGTCGCCGGATCCACGTCGGGGGTGCCACAACAGCTCTGGATGTAGAAGTCGGACTGGTCCGAGATCCCCGAGAGCGGACCGGGGTCTTGTGGGGGAGGGATGCTCAGGGTGTCGCATCCAGGCAGCGCCACCCCGCTGGCCGCCCCCGCAACCGCGAGCCCTCCGGCCTTCAAGAGGAAGCGGCGGTCGAACAGGGGGACTTGAATCGTGAACCTTCTCGTCATTGGGCCTCCAGGCTCTCCTCACATGTAGACCAAGTCTCCGGGGTGGTTACGGGAAATCTTCGCGAAGACGAGAAAGGCGTTCATGGACTCCCTCAGCGGGTCCCGCTACCTTGCCGCGGCCGCGGTCCCCAGGGCCGCAAAAACCTCGCCCGGAGTGGTCATGCACCTCGACGTCTGTGGTCTCGGAAACGCACTGGTGGACGCTCTCGTCGTCATGGACGAACGGGAGGTCATTCATCGACACGCTCTCAAGAGGGGCACGATGCACCTCGTCAGCCACGATCGCTGGGAAGAGGTCTACGGGGAGGTCAAGGGAGGCTCGGTCGAGCTTCACCCTGGCGGATCCTGCGCCAACGCGGTGTCGACGGTGGCTCTGCTCGGAGGCAATGCCAGCTTCTGCGGGCTCGTCGGGGAAGACGAACTCGGGCAGGTGTACGGCAAGAAGCTCGAAGAGGTCCTGGGCCGTACCCACCTCGTGAGCCGCTCCGCGGTGCAGACCGGCAAGTGCCTCAGCCTCGTGTCCTCGGGAGATGCCGAGCGGACGATGCTCACGGACCTCGGCGGAACCACCGAGCTGCTGCCGGCAGACTTGCCCGTCGAGGCCATCGAGAGCGCGAGCTGGCTGCACATCACGGGCTATCTCTTCACCGGTGGAACCGTCGGCGACGCCGCCATGGAGGCGATGGACCGCGCGCTGCACGCGGGGACGCGGATCTCGCTGGATGTGGGTGACACCTTCGTCATCGACCACTTCCGCGACGCCATCGCGACCGTCATTCGCCGCTACGCAGACGCCGTCTTCCTGAACGAGGACGAGGCGAGTCGCCTCATCGGGGGCGGCGACGCCGCTCTGGCCCTGCACGAAGTCGGCAAGTGGTCCGAGACCGTCGTCGTGAAGCTCGGCAAGCGCGGCAGCCTCATTCGTCATCAGGGCGACGTCTATCCCGTCGAAGCGCGCCCGGTGCCGGCGGTGGACACCACGGGAGCCGGAGACGCCTACGCGGGCGGCTTCCTCTATGGCCTGACCCGCGGCTGGCCGATTCAGGCGTGTGGGCGCCTCGCATCTGCCGTTGCCGCCATGACCGTGGGTCAAGTGGGCGGCGTCATCCGAGACCGCGAGAAGCTCCAGGAGCTCCTGCCGCGGCTCGCGCCCGAGACTGCGGCCGTAGCCGCCACCCTCTAGACCGTCCTGCCCTCCGGCCCCCGCGCGGGGGCCGGCCTCGACGTGCAACCACCCGCGACGCTCCGGCGCCGCGGGTGGTTGCGTTTCGGGGTCCGGAACGAGAAGAGGGCTGGCTCATTGCTGAGCCAGCCCTCTTCAACGCGATTACTCGCGACTGGGCTATGCCGAGTCGTCGTCGTCCATGGCGGCCGAATCGTCGTCGTCGTCGTCGGCAGCGGGGCAGCCGGCGAGCACGAGGGTCGAAGAGGCGAAAGCCATCGCGAGCAGAATCATCATAAAGCGCTTCATCAGTATCTCCTTGCAGCAGTGTTGCGAGTCATGAGGGCTTAAGGCAAGGCGCGTGCCAGTCCGTCACGTTTCTCCTCAATTCCAGAGGAACGCGGCGCTGACCGCGGCTCTGCGCAGATGTGCTGGCGCACCAGACAAGACCACCACGCGGCCGCCCTGTCGCTCGATCTTCGCCTTCGGCAAGCGACTCTTCGCCGCCTCCGCCACGGCGAGAGCCGCCCTTTCGGAACCCCAGTCGGAGACCCAGAGCACGACGGGCTGGCCGGGCACTGCGGTGCCCGGTTTGGATTTGTTGGGCTCGTAGACCACGACACGGTCGCCATGCCATTCCGCCGTGAGTGCGACATTTCTGTCGCGGCTTGGGCGGACCCAGCGCGCTCCCTCTGGGCTTCCGGCGAATGGATCTCCCTGATCTGTAAGGACAACATGAGTTAGCAGGCGTCCCAGAGCGCTGTCCCAGAGTTGTTTCCATCCGGGTAGGAATGTGCCCGGTTTCGTCAGGCCGGGCAGAAACGTGCCCGACTCCCACAGGTGCGGCGCAAGCACTTCGGCGCTGCTCTTTGGCGGACGCGCGAAAAGAAACGCGCCCATGGGGTCTTCGGGGTGTGCCTCGAGGTACCCGCTGACAAAGCGGGTGCCGACCACGTAGGGAAACAGAAGCTGGGCCCGCAGCGCGGGCGGTGTGTCCCTGGGGAGAAGCATCGTCGCGAGGTCGTCGTCGAGACCCAGGTCGAGCCCTTGTGCGAGATCCGCGGCGGACACGTTTGCCTGGTCCAGCCCGAGGAGCTCGGCGAGTTCGGCCATCATTCCCTGGTCTGCGCCCGAGGCCAGTGACTCTGGGGTCACTCCGAGCCCCCCGAGGGTGACGCGGTTCATGACGTGGCTGGCGTGTCCCTCGAGCACTGCTTGCATCGCGGCCGCGCGGTCTTCGTCTTCGTGAGCGCCCTCGAGCCAGGTCGCCAGCGTCCAGTGCTGATCTTGCAGGGCGTGGGTGAGCTCGTGGCGGATGACCGGTTGCTGCATGAGCGGGTGCACATCGTCGAGCAGATACAGAGTTCGAGTCTGCGGGTCGAAGAAGCCGCCCACCTGTGCGCCGTAGAGCCTGAGCACTTCGGCGCGTAGCTCCTGCTCGGGGCGCAGGAGCCCCAGCGCCTTCCAGCCGATCTCCATGGCGCGCGCGCGCTCGGGCGGGAGCTGCTCGTCGATGAGCCCCTGGACATGGGCCACGGCCTCCGCGCGGGTGATCACCTCCGCCTCGATGGGCCCCCGCCGCGGCATCGCGGCCGCTCCCTCCACCGCGGGGAGCTCCTGGCGGACCAGGGCAAGGGGGTCGACGTCTGCGCTTCCGCGGCCCATGAGCGCCTCGACCTCACGCAGCAGTTCTTCGATCTCGGGCTGGGCCGCCGAAGGCCTGGGGATCCAGACGAAGAGAGCGAGCAGGACGATTCCTACCACCCGGCTTGCGTATTGGCGGTTCCCTGGTAGAACCCCGCCCATGACAGGTGGATGTGTCCGCTCCGGGCGGTACATTCCGAAGAAGTTGAGAGTTGACGGCGCCATTTTTCGGCGCCAGCGAGCGACCCGGACGTTCGTGGAAGGAACCGATATGAAGCGCATGATCATGATTCTCCTCGCGATGGCTTTCGCCTCCTCGACCCTCGTGCTCGCCGGCTGCCCCGCTGCCGACGACGACGACGACTCGGCCGCCATGGACGACGACGACTCGGCGTAGTTCCGAGGCGAGCGCCGCACCTTCGGGAGAGCGGCACTCATCAGGTCAGAAGCCTCGCCCCTTGGGCGGGGCTTTTGTCGTTCCGGATGCCCTCCTCCGGGGCCAAGAGTGCCACCCACAGTCGCGCTCAGGGTGCCAGCGACGATGACCACTCCATGGACGACGACGACTCCGGCCACTCCATGGAGCGGGCCTGGGCGGTCGCCGCCCACGTCAGAGACGGTTTCGCGCGCGTCCCTCGCACGGGGGCGCGCGCGAGATGCTTGGGCCCCACAGATCCCGCTGTCGGAGCCGGATCCCTCTGGTACATTCCGGGCGCCTCGCAGGGGGCAGGGAGTCGTCTATGTCCAGTCAGCGCTTGATTCTTCTGCTTACCGCCCTGGTGCTCGTCGCCGGTGGGTGCAAAGACGTCGAAGAACCCGGCGGCGCCACGTTCACGCCGCCATCGTCGGTGTCCGCGGCCGACTACAGCATCGTCGTGACCCCCTCCGCGAGCTCCGTGATGGCAGGAGACGAGGTCACCTTCGAGGCTCGCCTGCTCGGCCCGGACGACGAGGACCTCACCGACCAGTACGACATCCGCACCGAACTCTCGCCCAGCATCGGCGTGCTCTTCGATGGCGCGGGTCTGTACCGCTTCACCTTCACCGACACCTACACCTACTTCGCGACTGCCGAGGTCCGAGGCGCCACCATCGTTGGGGCAGCCAGCGTCGACGTCCTGCCCGGCGGAGCCGCGGACATCGATGTCGAGCTCGAGGTGCCCATCGCCGAGGCGGGCCAGCCCGTGGGCGTGTGGGCGGAGATCAGCGACGCGTTCGGCAACCCCGCCGAGGGCGAGGTCACCTGGTCCGCGGACAGCCCCGCCATCGTCAGCGCAGGGGAAGTGCGCTCGGAGCAGACGGGGAGCTTTGCGGTCACCGGGACCCTGGCGGACGGCACGAGCGACTCGGAGGCCTTGACGGTCACCGCCTCGGAGCCGACGAGCCTCAGCATCTCCCTGTCGTCCTACGATGTGGAGAAGGGCGACGGCGTGGTCGTCAACGTCGACGTTCGCGATGCGTTCGGCAACCCCTCCAACGCAGTGCCCGACCTCGCTGCGAGCCCGGCCGGTGCCCTGGCCTGGGGCAACTTCGTTCGCTTCGACAACGAGGGCATCTTCACGGTCTCGGCCGACCTCCCCCAGTGGGGCCTGCATGCCGAGGATGGACCAGTCCTCGTGGACTCCAGCGGGCCGTCCATCCGCGTGACGACTCCGGGGCGCGGCATCGAGATCCCCAGCTCCGATGGGCCCACGGTGCTCGTGACCGGCTCGGTCTCCGATGCCTGGACCGGCGTAGTGAGCGTGGACATCAACGGACAGCCAGCCACGTTGCTCGCCGGCGGACTCTTCGAGTTCGTGATGACGCCGGAGCAAGGGCTCAACAGCATCGAGCTGGTGGCGGTGGATGGCGACGGCAATGTGTCGGACCATCACCAGACGTTTCTCTGGGGTGAGTTCAACCCCATGGGTACGCCCCAGGAGGACGGCATCCTCGCTCGACTCAACGAGGGAGCCATCGACACCATCGAGGACCTCGCGGGCACGCTCTTCGACCCCCAGGACATCGTCAACGGGCTGATCAACCAGCCGCTGTGGTCCAATAGCCAGCAGACCTGCATCAACATCTGGCCCTTCGGGAACCAGTGCGTCACCTGGTGGTCCCTCAACGCCGGCGTCACCTCGGCGACCCTGGGCAACATGGTCATCGACCTGGACGCGCAGAACGGCTACCTGGACTTCTTCGCGAGCATCTCGCCCTTCGCCATCGGCGGCGGCATCTGGGGGCAGCTGTTCCCCTCCGTCTCTTTCCTCAACGTGAACATCAACCTGGGGATGGAGGCGAGCTCCAACGCCGCGGAGATCGACAGTGACGTCTCCCTGTGGGTGAACTCCACCAACGACATCCAGGTGGGCATGGCCAACACGGACGTCGACCTGCCGGGGTTCAGCCTGCAGATCTACGGCGCCGGCATTCTCGGCGATGTGCTCAACCCGGTGCTCGGATGGCTGAGCCCGGTCCTCGAGGCCCTGATGGAGGCGGTGCTGCCGCCGGTCATCGAGGGACAGATCCCGGGCCTCATCGAGGATGCGCTGGGCGACATCGACATCGCCGCCACGATCCCGCTGTTCGGCACCGACATCGACATCGAGGCTCTGCCCCAGGACATCGACATCGACGTCGACGGCATGACCATCGCGCTGGAGTCGGTGGCCACCACGACACCGGGGCCCAACGCTCCGACCACCCTGGGCTCGTGGAACCGCTCCGACTACGTCGTCCCGACGTTCCCGGCGAGCCCGGACTTCGACCTGTCGATGGCTGACAACTTCGTCAACCAGCTGCTCCACGCCGTGTGGCAGGCGGGCGTCCTGGACCTGACCATGGACAGCAGCGAGCTGGGCCTGGACCTCGCAGACCTCCAGGACTTCCTGCCCCTCACCGAGATCTCCTTCGAGACCATGCCCCTGCTGCCTCCGGTCGTGGGGCCGGCGAGCACCGGGTCTGGCCTCCTCGAGCTGGGAATCGGCGACATGATGGTCAACGTCTACGGTGACCCCGGCGGCACCTACGGGCTGATGATGCAGCTCGCGGTGACCATCGAGGCGGACGCCGACCTCAGCATCGACTCCGACAACTTGATTCAGTTCGGAGTGGGCACGCCCTCGGTGGTGATGAGCTTCGTGACCTCCGACTGGCCGGACCTGAACGGCGAAGTCGCCGAGGACTTGATGGACGCGGTCGTGGACCTGCTCGCCCCCATGCTCACCGACATGCTCGGTGGCATCGGCGGCATCCCGATCCCCGAGCTCCCTGGCTTTACGCTCGGCGCTCCCACCATCTACCGCGAGGCCGCTCCGGCCTACTACATCACAGCGGCTGGCAACCTCGTCATCGTCCCTTGATGGATGGCGCCCGCGGGCGCCCGTTCAGGCGATGATGTCGTGGAGAGGCTGAGGCCCAGCGAGTTGAGGCTCAGCGCGATGTGGGCGAGCCGCCAGGCGTGGCGTCGGTCGCGCGGGGGGGTGAGCGCCGTGGAGGGGCAGGTGAGGGGCTCCCAGCGTCCCTGGGACGCCTCCCATCAACCGAAGAGCTCTACGCGTTGCATCAGGGTGTTGTCGGTCTGGGTGAGAAGCTCATCGACGGCGGCGCTTGCGGCGGCCGCGTCCCCGCGGGCGATGGCGTCCACGGCGGCGCCCATGCGCTCGATGTACTCGGGATGCACGAACAGGAGGGCGGGCATGCGTTCGACGAACGCCTGGCTCAGTCGCCCCAGCGAGTGGAACATGAGCGTCGCTACCACGCTGCCCGCCGCCGCGACCATGGCCTGGTAGAGGGTCAGATCCGCCTGCATCGTCAGCAGGATGTCGCCGTCGTTGCGGATCTGCTGGGCCATCAGGGACTGCAGACGTTCGATGTGCTCGGGGGTCGCGCGATTGGCGGCAAGGCCAGCGACCTCCACCGCCATGCGCCGCCGCATCAGCAGAACGTCGGTGAGCATGGCGTTGCGTTCGTCCTTGCTCGCGACACGGATGAGGTCGGGGAGGAGGGACAGCTCTCCGGTCTGCCGGAAGTCGGCGACGCGCACGCCGTCCCCCTGCCGCGCCACCACGAGCCCCTGCGCCTCCAGCGATCGGATCGCCTCACGCAGGGTGTTGCGGTTGGTGCCGAACCGCGGGGCGAGCTCCCGCTCGGGCGGGAGGCGTTCACCGATGGCGACCTCTCCCCGGAGGATGGCGAGACGTAGCTGCTCTGCCACCGACTCGGAGATGGCCTTCTTCTCTATGCGCGCGAGGTCCAGGGGCATACGGAGATTGTATCGCCCAGCCCGGCGAGTATCATCCGCGGCCCATGTACTCCCTCATCGCAGCGCTGCTCTCGTCCCTCGCAACCCTCGGGCTGGTGTCCGTCTTCACGAAGACCTCCTACGCGGTCCTGCCCGCCATGGCGGTGCTCGGAGGTGTGTATTGGGTGCTCGCCCGGCGGCACAGCAAGGTCGTCGAGGGGCTCATGGAGGATCTCCAGCGGGAGATCCAACAGCAGCGGGTTCCCACGGCGATTCGCATGCTCAAGGGCGCATACCCCCATGCGAAGTGGGTCTTCATGCTCAAGGGGCAGATCGACGGCCAGATTGGCACCCTGCACTACATCCAAAAGGACTTCGACGACGCGCTGCCGCTCCTCGAGGACGCGTGGGTCAAGCACTGGGTGGCCAAGGGGATGCTCGCGTCGTATCACTTCCGGCATCACAAGTCGGACAAGGCCTTCGAGACCCTGGACGCCGCCATCGCGGCAACGAAGAAGGAGCCCATGCTCTATGGGCTCAAGGCCTACATGCAGTTCAAGATGAAGGACCGTGATGGCGCCATCGCGAGCCTCCAGGCCGGCAAGGCCAAGTGCCCATCGTCGGCGCCCATCAGCTCCAACCTCATTCGGCTTCAGAACGCCGAGTCTCTCGACATGACCACCTTCGGGGAGCAGTGGTGGCAGTTCCACCTCGAGAAGCCGTCCATGAAGCAGCAGATGGCGCTCGCCGGCGTCTCGGGCAAGCCCAAGGGTGGCAAGAAGGCCATGTACCGCTGAGCAACGCTCCGTGCTGGCCCCCGGTAAGGTGACGCCATGAGCGAGCCCTGGGAGGAGGCGGCGCCCAATCGACGGGCTCTGATACTGCGCATTGTGTTTGCGGCGGCCATTCCGCTGCTTGCGCTTGCGCTGCCTTCGCCCGCTGAGGGGCCCGGGCCGATCACCGTCCTGCCGCCGCTCCTCGCCATCGCGCTCGCCTTCGCAACCCGCTCGACGGTGCTCCCGTTGTTCGGTGGGGTGTGGCTGGGCGCTGCGATGATCGCCTACCGCGACGGCGGCGGGTTCTTCAGCCCAGTCAAGGGGTTGGTCTCGGCCGTGGACCGATTCATCATCCGCACCGCCTTCTACGACCCAGGTGGCGCCTGGTTCAGCGGGGGAGGGGAGTGGAAGTCCTTCAACCTCTCGGTGATCGGCTTCGTGTTCGCCCTCGTCGGGATGGTGGCGTTGACGATTCGCGGGGGTGGCATGGCCGGCGTCGCCGAACGCTTCGTCGTGCTGGCGAAGTCCGCACGGGCCACGCGCATCACGACCTGGCTGTTGGGGCTGGTCATCTTCTTCGACGACTACGCGAACACCCTGATCGTCGGTGGGACGATGCGCCCCCTCACCGACCGCATGCGCGTCTCGCGAGAGAAGCTCGCCTGGCTCGTGGACTCCACTGCGGCACCGGTGGCCGGTCTCTCGCTGCTCTCGACATGGGTCGCCTACGAGGTCTCGCAGTTCGCGCCACAGCTCCCACCCGAGCTCTTCCCAGGTGGAGAGAGCGCTGGCTACAACGTCTTCATCCAGACCCTGCCGTACCGCTTCTACTGCCTCCTGACCCTCTTCTTCGTAGGCGCCATGAGCTTCATGAGTCGCGACTACGGGCCGATGCTGGCCGCGGAACGCCGGGCGCGCTCGACGGGAGCGGTCTTCCGTCCGGGCAGTCGCCCCATGTCCGGCGATGATGAGGCGGCGCAACCCAAGGACGACATCCCGCACCGAGCCCACGTGGCCTTCGTGCCTGTGTCCGTCACGCTGCTCTCCATCGCGGTGCTGTTCTTCGTGGATGCCCGGGGCGCGCTGGGCGAGGCGATGCCCACGACCCTGTCGATGGCCTCGGTGCGGGCGGTGCTGGGCGCGGTCGAGAACAACACGCTCATGCTGTTCTATGGCTCGGCCATTGGGCTGGCCGTCGCCCTGGCCCTGACAGTCGGGGAGAAGCTCCTGACCCCGAGGGAGGCCGCGTCCGCAGCCTCGTCGGGCACCAGAGCGATGTTTCTGGCGGTGACGATTCTCGTCCTGGCCTGGGCCATGAGCGAGGTCTGCGGAGCCCTGGGGACCCGGGACTACATGACCTCGATGGCGCCGCTGATCCCGCCGGTGATGCTGCCGGCCGGGCTGTTCGTGCTCGGATGCCTCATCGCGTTCGCCACGGGCTCATCGTGGTCGACCATGGGGATCCTGCTCCCGATCGTCGTCGGTCTCGCGGCCGAGGTCGGCGCGGGGACGACCCTCGGAGCGACCGGAATGGTCATCGTCACCATCGGCGCAGTGCTCGACGGCTCCATCTTCGGCGACCACTGCTCGCCGATCTCGGACACCACCATCTTGTCGTCCACTGCGGCCGGCTCGGATCACATGGACCACGTGCGCACCCAGGCGCCCTATGCCCTGACGGTGTGCGCCGTCGCGCTACTCATCGGATACCTGCCCGCTGCGGCTGGGGTGTCCGTCTGGCTGCTCCTTCCCGCGGGGGCCGCCGCGCTGGTGCTCATCGCGCGCGTGTTCGGCCGGCGTCTGCACGATTGAGTCGAGGGAAGAGCCCGCCGCCGCGCGTGGGGGTCGCCGCCCTGGCACTCGGCCTGGCCACGGTGACCGCCACGGCACTGGTGCCGGGGTTGCAGTCGCTCGTGGGCCCCGAGGAGACCGGGGGAGTGGACCTCGCACACCGTGTGGCGGAGGCGACGGTCCTGTGGGGAGGCGCGTCCCCTTACGGGAACGGCCCGGCGGGTGGCAACGCGGTGTATCCACCGGCCTCCTATGTGCTGTTGGGCCCCCTCCTGCTGGTGCCGTACGGGCTGCTCAAGTGGCTCTGGGCCGGCTCCATCGTCCTCCTCCTGGGGGGCCTCGGGTGGGGAGCGACCCGCGTCGCGGAGGTGACCAGGCCTGAGCAACTGGCCCTCGTAGGTCTTCTGCCGGCCAGCATCGCCGGGGTCGCATACGGGACCCAGAACGGGCAGATCCACGTGCACGTCGTGGCGGCCCTCCTCGGGGGGATGGCCCTGCTGCTTCGGAGTCGACCCGACGCGCGGTCGGACCTCCTGGGCTCGCTGCTGCTCCTGGCAGCCCTCATCAAGCCCACGGTGGCTGGCCCGGCGACCCTCCTGCTCCTGGCGCGGCGGGACCGATGGCGTGTCCTGGCGAGGGTGGGTGTCGCCTACCTCGCGCTGACCGCAGTGGGCTGCGCTCTCGCTGGGGGGGGGATGGGTGTCTTGTCGGACTGGCTCTTCCGGGCCCAGGGGGGGGCGGACTACGGAGCGGGAGGAAGCTACGGCAACGCGCACGCGTGGAGCGCGATGGTGGGCCTGACTGATCTGAACGCAGCGACCACCGTGGTGATTCTGGTCGGCTTCCTCACCTTTGCGCTGGGGCGGAGCGCGGGACATGCCATCGACGGGACCCGTTGGGCGGGGGTGGCTCTTGCCGCGCTGGTCGCGCGGGTCGCCGTCTACCACCAGGGCTACGACGACACCTTGCTCATAGCCTTGCAGTTTGGCCTTCTGGCCATCGTGGCCCGGCGAGGAGTGCGGAGCCTCGCCGGCGGGGTGTTGGCGGCTCTCGTGCTTGTTCAGCTCCCAGGCCGGGGCTGGGTAGGGCTCGGCGGGGCGATGCCCAACCCCCTCGAGGTAGCCCGTGTGGTCGTGTGGGCGGCCGGGGCTGCGCTGTGTACGAAGGCCCTCGCCGACAGCGGTACCCTGGGGTCCGAGGAGGCGGGTGGATGACCCAGCGGCGAGCCATCGATGGACTGCTGTTCGTGCTCGCACTGGGCTTTGCGATCCTGGTCGTGCCCGACGTGTTCGATGGTCTGGAGACCCTGTGGAGCGGGGCGGGCACCATCTCGGGCATCGATCTGCGCATGCGGGTCAAGGAGGTCGGGGGCTGGTTCGCCGGTGCGCCCGTCTATCGGACCGACGCGAACGCGGTCTATCCCCCGGCCGGGTATCTGGTCATTGGGGCCCTTACGGGTGGCGCGGACTTCGAGCGCGCGCGTGCGCTCTGGGCCGTACAGAGCGTGCTCCTTCTGATCCTGGCGTCGGTGGGCGTGATGTTCGCCACGCGGTCAGAGGGAATCGCGCGCCGCGCGACGGCCCTCCTGGTGGTGCCGGGCGTCGCGGCGATCGCCCCCGGAGTCGCCAATGGGCAGGTGCATCTCCTCACGGTCGTCGCCGGGGTCGCCGGAGCGCTGCTCCTCGCACGCCGCGAAGGCTCGTGGGCCACGGACATCGCAGGTGCGCTCTTGATGGTCATCTGCCTGGCCAAGCCCACCAACGCCTCTGCGTTCTTCCTCGCTGGGTGTCTGCTCTCGGGGCGCTGGCGGCCCGCACTGCTCAGCGTCGGGCTCTACGGTCTCGCGACGGTCGTGGCCCTGACGTTCGCCACCGAGACCTGGCTCGTCACCCTCAGTCGTTGGGTCGACCGGGCGGTGTCCGGGGCCGAGTACGGGGCCTACGAGGGAGGTTCCACCAACGCGCACACCTTCCTCGTCAAGGTGGGGATCCGCCAATACTCGACGCTCATCACCGTGGGGCTGCTGGGCCTCTTCGGTGAGTGGGCCTCCCGACGACGGACCGCTGACCCTTGGGTGGTGCTCGGGGTTGGGGGGCTCGTGGCGCGGCTGTGCGTATATCACCGGTCGTACGACGACGTCCTCGTGGTCCCGGCCCTCATCGCGCTCCTCCGGCTGGTCTGGGGGGGGAGGGAGGACGCGCCGGCGTGGGTGCGCCACGGCGCTGTCGCGGTCACCGTGGTGGCCTTCGTGGTCATCGGCTTGCCCGAACGCGTGCTCCCGAGCACCCAGGCGTTCGAGATACTGCAGACCGCTGGGTGGCTGGCGATGCTTGTGTTTCTGTGGGCGGCGTCTACGCACACCGAGTCCAACGGGGACCACGCGTAGCGCATCGCGCCTCATTTCAGCGAGAAGCCGTTTAGACTCCGCCTCATGCGGATTCTGGTTACCGGCGGCGCTGGCTTCATCGGCTCACATCTGTGCGAGCGGCTCCTCGCCGACGGGCACGAGGTGATGTGCCTCGACAACTTCTACACCGGCCGACGAGCCAACATCGCGCGGCTGTTGTCGAACACCGACTTCGAGGTGATCAGGCACGACGTCACTCAGTCGATCCTCCTCGAGCCCGACCGGATCTTCCACCTCGCGTGCCCGGCCTCTCCGGTGCACTACCAGTGGAACCCCGTGAAGACGGTGAAGACCAACGTCATGGGCACCATCAACATGCTGGGCCTCGCGAAGCGAGTGAAGGCTCGGCTGCTGCATGCAAGCACGTCGGAGGTCTACGGCGACCCCGAGGTGCATCCGCAGCGCGAGGACTACTGGGGAAACGTCAACCCCATCGGTCCGCGGTCTTGTTACGACGAGGGCAAGCGGGTCGCTGAGACGCTTTGCTTCGACTATCACCGGCAGAACGGCGTCGACATCCGGGTCGTGCGGATCTTCAACACCTATGGCCCCCGCATGCTCATGAACGACGGGAGGGTCGTGTCCAACTTCGTGGTGCAGGCGCTGCGCGGCGAAGACATCACGCTGTACGGGGACGGCAGTCAGACTCGCTCGTTCTGCTACGTCGACGATCTCATCGAGGCCATGGTGCGGATGATGAACAACGACGAGCACATCGGGCCCGTCAACCTGGGGAACCCTGGGGAGTTCACCATCCTGCAGCTCGCCCAGCTGGTGGTGGAGCTCACGGGCTCCTCGAGCAACCTCGTGCGCCGCCCCCTGCCCAAGGACGACCCGACCCGTCGCCGCCCCGACATCACGCGAGCGCGCGAGTGGCTGGGGTGGGAGCCCACCGTCCAGCTCCGTGAGGGGCTCGGGCGGACCATCGATTACTTCGAGCAGCTACTTCGCGACGGCGAGCCAGAGCGCGTGAAGATGCGGACCGGCGGCCCCTGAGGCGGTGCCCCTCCTGGGGGGACCCTGGCGAGGGGTGGGCCCTGCCGGGTAAGGTCCGCGCCCGCGCGGCAACGAACTCCCCGCCGCGCCGTGTGGAGACAGCATGCGTTTGACCGTGGTGGGTACCGGCTATGTGGGCCTGGTGAGCGGAACGTGCCTTGCCAACACCGGCAATGACGTCGCGTGTCTGGACATCGACGAGCGCAAGATCGCTCGCCTGCTCGAGGGCATCTCGCCCATCTACGAGCCTGGCCTCGATGAACTCATTGCCCGCAACGTCAAGGCGGGACGCCTCAACTTCACGACGGACAAGGCCGCCGCCTATGCGGGGGCCGACGCCATCTTCATCTGCGTCGGGACTCCGAGCGACGACCGCGGCCGGGCGGACCTCAAGTTCGTGCTCGCCGTGGCGGACGACGTGGGGGTTGCCATCGAGGAAGGGGAGTACGGACCGGACGGCCCGATGGTCATCGTGAAGAGCACGGTGCCCGTGGGAACGAACAAGAAGGTCCGCGCGGTCATCGAGGGGCGCACCAGCAAGCCGTTCCGCATGGCGAGCAACCCCGAGTTCCTCAAGGAGGGGGACGCGATCCTCGACTTCAACAAGCCTGACCGCGTGGTCGTGGGCGTCGAGGATGAGCTCACCGCGGCCCAGATGCGTGAGCTGTACGAGCCCTACGTGCGCCAGGGGAACCCCATCCAGACCATGGATATCCCGTCCGCCGAGATGGTCAAGTACGCCTCCAACTGCATGCTCGCCACGAAGATCTCGTTCATCAACGAGATGGCGAACCTGTGTGAGGTGTACGGCGCGGACATCGATGAGGTCCGGCGCGGCATGAGCTCCGACCGGCGCATCGGAAAGCACTTCCTCTACCCGGGGCTCGGCTATGGCGGGTCCTGTTTTCCCAAGGACGTCCTGGCCGTGATGTCCATGGGCGAGGACTCCTCGACGCCCACCGACTTGCTGGACTCGGTCCACGCGGTGAACCAGGCGCAGCGCCAGGCGTTCATTCGCAAGGTGCAGCGAGGACTGGGAGAGGTCGAAGGCAAGCGCATCGCCGTGTGGGGCATCGCGTTCAAGCCCGGTACTGACGACATCCGCGAGGCCCCGTCCATCACCGTGATGGACTGGCTGCTCGAGCAGGGTGCCAGCGTGGTGGCCTTCGACCCCGTGGCCCACGAGACGGCGGGCCCGGTCTACGGCGACCGCATCACCTTCGCTGCCAACGCCCTGGAGGCCCTCGAGGGCGCGGACGCGCTCATCATCCACACCGAGTGGAACGAGTTCCGGCACCCGGACTTCAAGGCGATGAAGCGCAAGCTCAAGACCCCCACCATCTTCGACGGGCGCAACATCTACCGCCCCGAGCAGATGCGGGCGCTGGGCTTCTCGTATTACTCAGTGGGTCGCGCCGACGTCGCCTGAGCGGGTCGGGCACGGCTACTCGAAGACGAAGGCGCTGACTGCCTCGAAGGTGAGCACCACCGACAGCTGAGTGCAGCTGCCGAAGCCCGTGGGCCCCAGGTCGGCGTTTGCGTCGAGCAGTGGGCCGATGAGCTGAGGAATCTGGTCGCCGATGCCGTCGAGGGCGGCGACGTTCTCCTCCAACTCCAGCACCGAGAGTGCACCGGAGATGACGCCGGTCATGCGGCCCGACTCGTCCCGCACGCCCTCCACCATGCCCTCGAAGAGCGTGATGTCGATGAACTCGTCGAACACGTTCAGCGGCAAGCGGAGCTGCAGTCCCTCACCGAACAAGCGCGTTCCATCAAAGCTGGCGCAGGGCACGTTGGCCGACGGCGCCTCCGCGTTCCGCTCGAAGGTCTGCCCCGGCAGGACCTCGCCGTCGCCGCCGATCCGCACCGGTCCCAGCGCGCGCCCCACGGTGAGGTCCACGCACTCGGTCTCGGTGTCGGCGTTCATCTCCATGAGGAGGAGGAGCTCCCCGGAGAGCACTGAGTTCTGGATGAGGTCCTCGAGGGGGCCCGCTCCTGCCAGCTCCAGGGCGGGGAGCAGCCCAGCGAAGGAGTTGTCGATGCCCGGCAGCCCGGTCTCCACGTGGACGAGGTCCGCGATGCCGCAGCCTTCGATGTCCACGCTGTCGGAGACGCGTCCGTCCAGGTCGAAGCCCAGGGACTGCCCCTCAGGCTCCTCTCGGCCAAAGCCCAGGTGGCTCACCACGGCGACGTCCGGTGCCGGTGCCTCGGGGGCGGGCTCCTCGCTCGGGCAGGCCGCCAGGAGCGGCAACCACGCGAGAGCCCAGGAGGATGCCCTCATCGCTCGATGGCTCCGAGGGACTCGGTCGCGGCCGTCTCGCCGTCGCCGAACTGCGGTGGGTTGAGACCCATCGCCCGCATCGCCGTCAGCATCACCTTGCTCGCGTTCTCGCGCGTGGTGCTGCGGTAGTGCACGTCCTGCTCCATGAAGCCGCAGGCCCCCCCGGCCAGGATGAGCGGGTACTCATCCAGAGCGTGGGTCCGTGCGAGGCTCACCCCGCTGGTGCCGAGCAGCAGCATGTTGTCGAGCATCGACCCGTCGCCTTCGGGGATGGCCTCGAGAGTGGAGATGAACGCCGACAGCTCCCCCATGATCTGGAGGACGACCTGGTGCACGCCCTCCTGCGGCTCCGGCTCGTCGTGGGTGAGCCGGTGGTGCCCGTCGCCAATGCCCGGGTAGACGTAGTTGTCCACGGGCCCCGTGTGGCAATAGCTCAGGACGCGCGTCTGATCGCACGCGAGGGCCATCGCCGCCAGCTCTCCCATGACCCGCCCGCGCTCGAGCACGTTGGGCAACTGGGCGTCGGTCCCAGGCTCCTCGGGGCGCACGCACGCCTCGAGATTCGGAGGGTCCTCCTCCATGCGTGCGAGCCGCAGCTCGAGGTCGCGGATACCGGACAGGTGCTGATCGAGGCGCGCCTTGTCGACGGTCCCCACTCGACTCTCCAGCTCGGCGGTCTGCTCCATGACCGCGTCGAGCACGGAGCGCCGCAGGCCGATGCGGGGGTCGATGATGGGGTCCTCGCCGGGAGCCACGAACCCCTCGCCGAAGATCCGCTGGAAGAAGGCGATGGGCGATCCCTCGAACGGATTCCTGGAGTTCGGCCCGTTGAAGCTGACCCCGCCGCCCGGGCGGGTGCCAATCTCCAGCGAGCGGAAGCGGGTGGCGCCACCGATCTCCTGGGCGAGGATCTGGTCGATGGTGGGTCCCGAGAAGGTCCAGTCGCCCTCTTCGCCAAAGGGGTCACGCCCCGAGAGGATCCCGCCCGTACCAGTCCAGTGGGGGATGCGGTTCCCGAGGCGAACCTCCGTCCCCGTCACCAGGGCGAGGCGGTGCTTGACCGGAGCGAGGGGGAGAAGCTCCTCGCTGAGCTCCCAGGCGTCCCCGGAGCCCGCCGCCGCTGGTGTCCAGCGCTCGGGGATCATCCCGTTGCCCCAGAACCACAGACAGAAGCGTCGGGGGAGCACGCCACCGTCGGCCAGGGCGGTGCCGTTGGCGTTGAGCATCGCTTCGAGGGGAGGGAGCGCCACCGTGATTGCGGCTCCGCCAAGCAGGCCCTTGAGCACGGTGCGTCGGTCCAGCGAGTAGCGGGACATCAGAGCTCCTCCAAGGGGCTGGTGTCGACCTCGGCGCTGGCCCGGAACAACGGGCTGCTCGTCAGCTCGATCAGGAGTGGCTGCAACTGGTAGCCCTGGTCGGCGAAGTCATCGGCGAGCCAGTTGAGCGCTTCGAGTTGGCCGAGGTCCTCGCGGTATCCGTTGGCATAGCGGGTCAGAGTCTTCGTGATGCACGGGCCGAGGTCTTCGTGCTCTCGCAGAGCCTCGGCGAGGCCGGCGGCGTTGTCGAAGACCACGTCGTCCAGCTCCCCCGAGCTGTCGATGGGCACACCCTCCTCCAGGGTGCGGAAGCGACCGATGCCATCGAAGTTCTCGAAGCCGAGCCCCACCAGATCCATGTTCCTGTGGCACGAGGCGCAAGAAGGGTCCGCCAGGTGCTGTTGCACCCGGTCGCGCAAGGTGCGCGCCGCCTCGGTCACTGGGGGAATGGACGTGTCCACCCCCGCCGGTGGGCCCGGCAGCTCGGCGCAGAGGAAGACCTCCCGTACGAACTTGCCCCGCAGCGTCGCCGACGTGCTCACGGGATGCGCGTTGAGGGCCAGGAAGGAGGCGTGGCCAAGGAGCCCTCGTCTCTGACTCTCTTCGGGGTGCTCGTAGGCCGCGAAGCCGTCTCGCACTGGGGCCGGGATCTCGTAGAGGGCGGCGAGCTCGCGGTCGACGAAGGTGCGTCGCGACGTGAGCAGCTCGCGCATGTCGTCCTCGCGGTCGAAGGCGACCAGCTTGAAGAGCCGCTGGCTCTCCTGCCGCGCCGACTCCCCCAATGTGTCGCTCATGTGCGGGAAGACCAGGGGCTCCTTATAGAGGTCGTCGAGGTCGGCGAAGTGCATCCAGTCGTCGAACCACGCCGTGAGGCCTTCGGTGGCTCGAGGGGACGCCAACAGACGCTCAGTCTGAGCGACGAGGCCGCTCTCCTCGGAGAGCTCTCCGGCGGCCGCTGCATCGAGCAGCTCATCGTCGGGGGTGGTGTTCCAGAGCAGGAAGCTGAGCCGGGAAGCCATCTCCCAGTCGGTGTACTGACGAGGGATGTCACCGCTGCTCGCCGCGCCCAGCTCGACTCGGTAGAGGAAGTCGGGGGCCTGAAGCAGGCCAGCGATGGCGAACTCGAGGCCATCGTAGAAGTCCCCCAGAGTGCTCGCGGCGCTGGTCCCCAGGCCCGCGTAGCGAGAGACCTCGTCGGCGGACAGGGGACGACGCCACGCCCGTCGCCCGAAGCTGACGACGAACTGCTCGGCGCAGTCCGGGTCCTCGGCGGCGTAGGGCGTGCACGGCACCAGGGCGTCGCGTCGCTCCGGCTCCATGGCCTGCTCGGCGAGCAGATACGAGCTGGTCTCCACGTTCTCGACGCCACGGGGACTGAAGGCAGTGCGCCCGGCGCCCACGGCGAGCAGGCCGTTGAACCGCTCGTCGGGGTCCAGCTCCCCGGGAATCACGATGTCGTCGCCGAAGAGGTCGCGCACCGTGTTGGCGTACTGCACGTTCGTGAGACGGCGCAGAGTCGGGGGCTCGGGGTTCACGTCGGGCATGGGAGCCCGGCATCCGACGAGGACGGTCGCGGTGACGACCGCGAAGACGTTCACCTGCCAGCTGGTAAGTGGGACTCTCACCCGCGAAACATACCTACTCCCCGAGCAGGACGCGCCTTACTTCGACGCAGCCTCGCGCATCTGCTCGACGATGTCGGCGATGCCGCCCTTCTGGAAGGACTGCACGAGCCAGTTGGGTACCTTTCCGCCGGCGTCGTAGCGCAGGTGGTAGATGACCTTGCTGCCGTCGCCGTCGGGGTGGACTTCCCACTTGCCGTCGTCGAGGGGCGCGTCGACCACGTCCTCGCGCAGGGGCTCTTGCGAGTCGGCGCGCGTCCAGGAGGTGACGAAGCCACCATCGGGCAGGTCCTTGTTGGTGTACGTCAGCGTGATCTGCCGATCGGCGATGCCGCTGGCCTCGTGAATCTGGAACACGCGTCCGTCGGGGAGCACGGTGCTCTCCTTCACGGAGGAGAGGTAGTCATCGTGATCCTGGACGGCCTTCACGGCGGCGATGACCTTGGACGAGGCGATGGGCCAGACGCAGTCGGCGATGACGAGGTTGCGTCCGTCGGCGTCCTTGTCCCCCACGGAGATGCTGCAGTCGGCGCGCTTCGCGACCTCCTTGCGCTCGGCGTAGGCGGGAGTGGCGAGCAGGCAGATGAACAGCGTCAGCAGGACGGTGCGGAACATGGGGGATCTCCTCGTGCGCGTCGCGCGGCGTCGGGCCGCCTCGACGGGGTCTGAAGGTAGCACCGGATCAGCCAGCAGATCGGGGCGCGGAACCCGCGATGGGATGCATCATGCGGCCATGGCCCGCATCGCCCTCCTCTGTAGCGCCCACGGGTTCGGGCACGTCGCTCGCCAACTCGCGGTGGCGGAGGCGCTGCTGTTGCGGGGCGCCGAGGTCGAGGTCTGGACCGCCGCGCCGCCGGAGCTCGTGCACGACTACCTGCCCGGACTTCCGGTGCGGTCGGTGCGGCTCGACGTCGGCCTGGTCCAGAGCGACTCCCTCACCGAGGACCTGCCGGCCACGGCCAGGGCCTTGGAGCAGTACACCAGCGAGGCCCACGTGGAGGGCCTCGTCGCAGACCTGCGGGATGCTCGGCTCGATGCCGTGCTCGTGGACATCGCTCCCGCCGCCCTGGAGGCGGCCCGGCGCGCAGGGGTCCCATGCCTCGCCATCGGCAACTTCGACTGGGCCTGGATCTACAGCCACTACCCCGAGCTCCATGGGTTCAGTGAGCTCTTCGCCCGTTGGCAGGTGCCCCACCGAGCCTTGAGGATGCAGCCCGGGGCTCCCCTCACTCACTTTGCCCAGGTGGTCGACGTGGGGGTCGTCGGCCGGTGGCGACCGCCCGTGCGCCCCGACGCCGTGACGCCCCAGGAGCAGGGGGTACTGGTGTCCTTCGGCGGCTTTGGTCTCGACGCCCTGGACCGGGTGCTGCCCGTCGTCCCCGGAGTGCGCTGGCTGCTGGCTCCCCCGATGCGTCCCCTGGACCGCGTCGACTGCTCGTTCGTCACCGGGCTGAGCTACCCCGCGATGGTCGGAGGCGCGGACCGGGTCCTCACGAAGCCGGGCTACGGCATCTTCACGGAGCTGGCTCTCGCAGGGACGCCGGCGGTGCTGGTGCGTCGCCCCGGCTTTCCCGAGGCCGCCTACCTCGAGCCGGCCTTTGCCGCGCGGGGAGACGTGGTCCTCAATGGGGAGAGCCCCGAGGAGCTGCGCACGGCGTTGACCGACGCCCTCGCCCGCCCCGCCACCAGGCCTCCACCAGCGGATCGGGGCGGAGCCACGCGAGTCGCTGACCTGATCCTCAGCGCTGGCGCCTGATCAGAGCAGGAAGCGAGTGATCTTCAGCTGCCCCTTGCTGTACGGGGGGTAGCGCACCGACGGGTCGACCCAGGTGGGCTTGTTGAGTACGCCCTTGCTGTGGCTGAACGTGTCGAAGCTGAACTTGCCGTGGTACGCGCCGACCCCGGAGGTCCCAACCCCGCCAAAAGGGAGCCCCGGCACGAGGAAGTGCTGCACGGTGTCGTTGATGCAGACCCCGCCGGAGCTGGTGTTGGACAGGATGAAGTCCTGGGTCTTCCGGTCGCCAGCGAAGGCGTAGAGCGCCAGCGGCTTCTGGCGGGACGTGACGATGTCCACCGCCTCGTTCATGTCCTTGACGGTCACGATGGGAAGCAGGGGCCCGAAGATCTCTTCCTGCATGAGCGGGGCGTCCATGGACACGCCGTCGATGAGGGTCAGGGCGAGGAACCGCGAGGCCTTGTCGTGCTGACCGCCCGCGAGGACGTTGCCGCCCTGCATGAGGGTCACCAGGCGGTCGAAGTGCCGGTCGCTGACGATGCGGCTGTAGTCGGGGCTCGCCTTCGTGTCCGTGCCGTAGAAGTCGGTGATGGCGGCCTTGAGCTCCCCGACGAACCGATCCTTGATGGACTCCTCGACGAGGATGTAGTCAGGCGCGATGCAGGTCTGCCCTGCGTTGAGTCCCTTGCCCCAGATGATGCGTCGCGCGCTCACCTTGAGGTTGGCGCTCTTGTGCACGATGCATGGGCTCTTGCCGCCCAACTCGAGCGTCACGGGAGTGAGGTGCTTCGCCGCCGCGGTCATCACAATCTTGCCCACCCGTTCACCGCCGGTGAAGAAGATGTGGTCCCACCGCTGCTCCAGCAGGGCGGTCGTCTCGGGCACCGCGCCCTCGACCACCCGAACGCACTGGGTGTCGAGGTACTTCGGCACGAGCTCGGCCATGAGCTTGCTGCTCGCGGGGGCCACCTCGCTGGGCTTGAGCACGGCGCAGTTGCCGGCGGAGATGGCGCCGATGAGGGGCGCCAGGGCGAGCTGAATGGGGTAGTTCCACGGGGCGATGATCAAGACCACGCCCAGGGGCTCGGGCTTGATGTAGGCGGTGCCCGGCTGCAGCGCGAGGGGCGCGGAGGTGTAGACCGGCTCCATCCAATCGGCGACGGCGTCGATGGCCTCTTCCGCCTCGCTGAGCAGGTAATGCACCTCCGCCAGGATGGCCTCGTAGTGAGGACGGCCGAGGTCCTCCTTGAGGGCCTGGGCCATGCGGTCTTCGTTCTCCTTGACCATGTCGCGGAAGCGGCGCAGCTGGGCTTTGCGCCAGCCGATGGGCTTGGTGCGGCCCGTGCGGAAGGTAGCGCGCAGCTCGCTGACGACCTGGGCGGCGTCCACGGAGGAGGTAGTGATCTTGGCGGCGGCGGACATGGGCGCTCTCCGATGGTCCCGTCGCGCGTGCGCTAGGAGCCGTACTTGACCGAGCAGCCGTAGGGCTTGGGGCTCGGGTTGCTCACCGCTCCGGCCTTGGACAGGTCAGCCAGCGCAGCATCGACGTAATTCTGGGTCGCGCCCGTGGAGTTTCCCAGAGGTGCGTTGTCCAGGGCCCCAGCGTAGACGAGGACTCCGGCTTCGTTGACCACGAACATGTGCGGGGTCGTCTTGGCGGAGTAGGCCTTGCCCACGACACCGCTCTCGTCGAGCAGAACGGGGTGATCCATGGCGTACTCGACCACCGCCTTCTTGTTGCGCTCGAGGCCAGCGCCCTGCTTTCCGGGCGCCCCGGAGTTCACCGCCAGCCACACGATTCCGTTCTCGGCGTGAGTCGCCGCGAGGGTGCGCAGGGGGCCCTTGCGGCCGTGGGCGTACTTGACGAAGGGACAGTCGGGGTTGAACCACTCGATGACGACGGTCTTTCCCCGAGAGTCCGACAAGGACACGGGGGTGCCATCGAGGTCGTTCAGGGTGAAGTCCGGCGCTGCCTCACCGAGCGTCGCCGCTCCGGGAGCCGCCGCGGTCGGCGCCACGCTCTCCTTCGCCGCAGCTTCGGCGTTGGCCGGCGAGGGCGAGCACCCCATCAGCGGGAGCGCGAGGACCAGGGAGGCAAGGGTCAGACAACGAATCATGGGTCGCTCCGGGGGGAGGGCGGTGCCGTCAGCGCGAAGAAGGTGGGGCCGGTCGCCCGATCCACCCTCAGTACCCCGTGCAGAGCACCGTCCGCCGATGGGCCCGAAAGATTGGCACGCAACGCGAGGACCGCATCCGAGTTGACGATCTCTTCACTGAGGAATGACGGGCGCTTGCCCCCCAACGCGGCCTCCAGTTCCACCGATGGGAACAGCGTGGCCGACGCTGCGCCAGACACCGTGACCACGAGGGTGCCAGCTCGGCGGCGCACGGTGACGCCGTCGGACTCCTCAATGGCCCGGGGCAGGGTGGACTCGAAGCGCGCCATGCCTGCGCCGTCATCCCGGCCCGTCACATCGAGTCGCACCTCGGCGCTCTCCGGTTGGCAGATCTCCCGGCAGACCAACCAACGGCTGCTCACAAGCACCTCGCCGCTCGTCCCGGGCGGTAGGTCCAGGAACAGCATCCCTTCGCCGCCGTATCCGTACCCCACGAGCCCATCGGCTTCGAAGGCCACCGGCCCCGGGAACTGAAGAGCCGAGTGGGTGACGCCGTCGCTCGTGGTCACCGACGCGCTGGTCGCCATTCCGCTGTCGCCTGGGTTCTCCCAGTAGATGTGCCACCCCGGCGTGATCCGGTAGCGAAGCCCCACCCGCGTGCCGCCATCGTGGGGCCTCGACAACACCTCCATCGACACGAGGGGGCCTTCGGGAGGCGTCGTCTCGGCGCTCACGCCCCAGGGCAGCAGCGTGGCGGCGAGCAAGACCACCCCAAGGGGCCAGACTGCGCTGCGCGGAGGCAGCAGTTGGGTCACGCGCGGTCCGATGCTGGGTAGTACCGCATGGCGAGGGCGATGTGGTCGGCTTCCTCCTTCGCGATGAGGGCGAACAGCTTCGCGCTCTCCTCGTCGGTCTCGGCGAGGGCCGCGCCGAACCGCTCCCCGGCGATGCGGCCCCGGTCCTCGGCCTTGGCCATGTACCAGGTGAACTCGTGGGCGGTGGTGCACGCGGTCAGTCCCCGCCACAGGTGAGCGGAGACCGGGCGACCCTCCGGCGCGAATCCGAGGACCGCCATGCGGTCGAGCAGCCAGCCCAGGTGCTTGTGCTCTTCGTCGGCGAGGGTGCGCCAGGCCTCCTTCAGCGCGTCGGGCGCATCCTCGAAGGTGTCGGCCCCCCAACGGAAGGCTTCGCGCGCCTGGATCTCGGCGAAGGCAGCGATGCGCATGCGGTCCCCTACGCCTTCGGGGCGGCTCAAGGCGCGGGGTCCGGGGGGCTTCGCGCCGTCGGCGACGACGTCGAAGGGGCTCCAGTCGGGGGTGTCAGCGGGCATCGCGGCCGATGGTAGTCTCCCGATCGACGGTGCGGGAGCCCATCCGCGCCTTGGGAGGATGCCCCGATGAGCGACGAAGTGGTGGTTGCGACCCTCGACGACGTGGTCCGTGAACTCGACGCCCATGCGCGGGAGCTGAAGGGCCTGCGCGAGCTGGTTCTCGCCTACAATCCCCGCATTCGGGAGTTCGAGGACCGGTTGGATGGTGTCGAGCGCCAGCTCTCGGCGCTGAACACCCGCATGGACGCCGCGGAGGCGCGCCCCGACCCCATCGAGGACGAGCTCATCGCTCTGGAGCGCTCGGACGACAGCCTGCTCCAGCGCATGGATGCCCTCGAGGCGACCCGCTCGGGAGTAGTGCAGCGAGACGAGGAGGTCCGGCGCGCCCTGGACGGTCTCAACGGAGCCCTCGACGGCCTCCGCGGCGACCTGGATGGGCTCCGCAAGGCGGTCGAGTCCGACTGAGTCGCTACCCGGGCGACGCCGCGCGGTCCATCCACCGATGGTCGATGCCCGCGTCGTCGAAGACCGGGCCGTACACGCGGAAGCCGTGCCGCGCATAGAACGGGATGGCGTGGGTTTGGGCAGCGAGCACGACGGTGTCGTCCCCGCGGGCCCCGGCGACGCGGACGAGCGCCTCGAGCACGGCTCCTCCGAGCCCCTTGCCTCTCCACGGAGCGCGGACGGCCATGCGACCGATGTGGGCGTCCGGCAGCAGTCGCCCCGTGGCCACCGGCTCGCCGTCGTCCGTCAGGACGAGCACGTGCACACAGTCGGGATCGAGCCCATCGACCTCCTCGTCCAGGGGCACGTCCTGGCCCTCCACGAACACCTCGAAGCGAATGGCGAGCAGGGCGGCCTGGTGGGTCTCCCACGGGACCTTGAGCAGTCTCCAGCCGAGCCCTGTGTCCATCACGTCGACTCCGTCGGTCATCCCAGCTCGGCTCCGTGCACGAACAGGGCGGACTGGTCTCCGCGATACACGTCCTTGCCGTCTTGGGAGAAGGTGAAGTCGTACCGAAGCATCACGCGCTTGGGGCCGACGCGGCTGCGCGTCTCCTTGGACCGCAGAGTCAGCGGGGGGCCGATCCGGGCCAGGTCGCGAAAGTCCGCGCGGTACACACGGCTCCCGAAGCCAACCCAGCCCTCATCCCACTTGCAGCCGTGGAAGAAGAAGGCGTGCAGGCAGCCCAGGCTCCCGGTGATCAAGAGGAGCTCGGGGCCGGACACGTGGCGAGGGTGCCTCGTGGGATCGCCCCGCTGCTCCGCTGCGATGGGCAGGTAGCGCGTGGTGTCCATGCGCCCCTCGAGGACCTTCTCGTCGGGGTCGGCGTGGGTGATCTCGTCCACGAGGAACGCCCTGGGCGAGTAGAGGAACGTCTTGAGGAAGCGCGTCATCTCCGCATCGGGCCACGGGGAGGGGATGAGGTCGGTCATGGGGCATTCCCGGGGAGGTCGATGCCGAGGGCGGCGAGGTCGGAGGTGGCGAAGCCAGCCCAGCCCTTGTTGGCCTTGGGGCTCGCTGGGCTGGGGTGAAGGACTCGGCCGATGCGCGGCGGGTTGGGCACGTTGGCCAGCGCAGCCTTGGCCTTCTTCTCTGCCCAGGCGCCGACGCCGATCACGAGGGACGGGGACAGCGCCGCCACGGACGCCCGGAGCGCGTCGTCGCAGGCCGCCTCCAGCGGGGCGCGCTCGGCCGCGGGCAGCTTGTCCGGCGTGCGGTTCCGTGCCGACGCTTCCATGAAGACGAGGGGGCAGTAGTTCAAGACGAAGAAGCGCGAGAAGAACTCCTCCGCGGTTCCGAAGTGCTCCGCCGCGAACCCCCACAGCCGGCGCCCCGAGACCTCCGAGCGGGCGCAGTCGAACCCTTCGATGGGACGCTTCGGATGCTCCGAGTCCGGCTTGCCGACGGACGCGCTGATCCCCATCCAGTCCCGAACGTGGGCGATCTCACCGAACGGCACCCCGGTCTGCGCCATTCCCCAGGGGCCCGGGTTCATGCCGAGGAACACTGCCTCCTTGGGGCCCGCGCCGAAGCGCTCGAGGTATTCGAGATGGGGCTCCCAGGCGTAGCGAAGGGGGTTGTAGACCGTGTGGGTCGGCTCCGCGAAAGCGAGAGCGTCCACGCTGTCGCGCAGGGCGACGGCGGCGGCAACGAGGGCAGAGGTGTCGGCCATGCGGCAAGCCTAATCGAGTAGGCTTGCGCGCGCGGAGGCTCGATGAGGCAGTTGAGGGGGAGGGTCGCGATCGTCACGGGGGCGTCCCGGGGGATCGGCGTACACATCGCGTCCGCCTTGGCTGCAGAGGGCGTGGACCTCGCCCTTGCCGCGCGGTCGGCCCAGGAACTGGAGTCGGTGCGAGCGAGCATCGAGGCGCGAGGAGTCCGCTGCATCGCCGTCGTGACGGACGTCACGGACCAGGGTCAGCTCGAGGAACTCGTACGCCGTTGCGAGGCAGAGCTCGGGCCTGTCGATCTGCTCGTCAACAACGCGGGGATCGAGAAGGCCGCAGCCTACGAGGAGCTGAGCACCGAAGACATCGATCGCTTCATCGACGTGAACCTGCGCGCCCCGATGCACCTGACCCGCCTCGTGCTCCCCGGATTCGTGGCCCGCAATCGCGGTCACGTCGTGAACATCTCGTCCATCGCTGGCCTCGCCGCCACCGCCTACGGGGAGTCCTACAACGCGACGAAGCACGGGGTGGTGGGCTTCACCCGGGCGCTGCGGGCGTCCGAGCAGGTGTCAGGGAGCGACGTGTCCGCCTCGGTGATCTGCCCGGGTTTCGTCAGCGACGTAGGGATGTACGCAGGGTTCCGCGCTGACGGGGCGAGCCGAGCGCCGGTGCTCCTGGGCACGTCGTCGCCTCAGACCGTGGCGAAGGCCGTCATCCGGGCCATCAAGAAGGACCTGCCCGAAGTGGTCGTCAACCCGGGCCCCATGAAGCTCTTCCTGGCGGTGAGCCTCGTGTTTCCGAGGTTCGGCGAGTGGGTCTCGTCCCTCATCGGCGCCCACGACGTGTTCTCGTCGACCGCGAAGGCCCGGGGAACGAGCCGCAAGGGCTGACTCGGGGCCTGGCGGCTTCCCGTCGGCTCCTCGTCCCTCGAGCTACCTGTCGCCTTCGTCGGCCTCGAGCTTCGACAGAAGACGCTCTGCCTTGTGGATCTCGTCGTCGAGCACCGCGAGGTCTTCACGCAGATCGTTGGCCTGCTGACCCTCGCCGGCCTCGGCGGCTTGCGCGTCGAGCTCGGCGCGTCGTCGACGCAGCTGGTCGAGGAACTCGCGGAAGGCGGCAGCACGCCGCAGCGCCTTCTTCTTGGGACGCTCCTCGAACAGATGGCCCACTGCGTCGAGGAGCGAGCGGATCTTCTTCTTCCTACCCACCCTTGCTCCCTTTGATGCGCCGCAGCTCGCCGGTGAGGCTGGCGTCGGACACGAACCGTTCGAGTTCGAGCGTATCGGTGTAGCTGGCGTGGGGCGAGGCATCGGTCAGCATCTCGTCGGCTACCGAGTGGAGCACGCTGTGGCGGGGGACGAACACGATCTGCGCGGCCTTCCTCAGGAGGTGGACGACCTCGCGGGCGGCGTCCCAGTCGTTCATCAAGGTGGTGGCGGCGGCGCTCGAGATGGCTCCGGCGCGCATGAGGGACTCCATCGCCTCGTCGCTCAGGGCGTCCCGTCGCTTTGCCCGCCGGGAGAGTCGCTGGAAGGCGACGAACTGCTGTGCCGGGTCCTCGGTGGCCTTGATGGCGTAGAGCCGACGCAGCGTCCGGGCAATGTGGAGCCGTAGCTCCTTGTACTGCGCGCGCGCCGCGGGGTCCCCGCCTCTGGCGTGGGCCTCCAGGTTGGGCATCACCGAGGTCATCGTCTTCACCGCGCGCGCGAGGTGGCGGCAGGCGCGTCGAATGGCGACCAGTTCGTCGAGCTGCTCGGGCGCCATCTCGCCTTGGGCGCGGCCGGAGAACTCCACGATGGCCGAGTAGAGCGTCTTGACCCGCTGGTAGTACGCGTCGAGCACGCTCTCCGTCAGGAGCGACGGGTCGAAGTCGAGCATTGCTTCGAGGTCGGCCTGGGAGAGGATGTCCCCGCGCTTCACGCCGACCCCGTGGGCGAGAATACGGAACACCTGATCGTACAGATGCTCCGCTTCCCTGAAGAGCACCTCCAGTGCCGTCGCCGGCAGCTTCAGCGCGGCCTCATTCAGATGGAGGGGGGTCTTCGCGTCGGGGGGAGGGTCTTCAAGACGCGTCTCCAGCAGCCGCACGAGCTTCCCCACGAACGGAAGCATCACCAGGACGCCCACCCCGTTGAACAGGGTGTGGAACACCGCGAGACGCAGGGTCCAGTTGTCGGGGGCGAGCCCGATCCACCCCGAGATACTCTCGACGCCGGACTTGAACCAGCCGATGCAGGCGATGGCGAGAGCTCCCGTGACGAGGTTGAACACGAAGTGCGCCGCGGCGAGTCGGCGGCCGGCAGCGTTCGAGCCCAGCGCGCCGAGGGCGGCGGTGACCGTGGTCCCCACGTTGGCCCCGATGGCCAGGGCGAGCGCGCTCTCGTAGCCAATCTGGCCAGCCGCCAAGGCCGCGATGATGAGCATCAGCGTGGCGTGACTCGACTGCATGACCACCGTCGCGCCAGCGCCGAGTCCGGCGTAGACCAGCAGTCCGGTGAAGCCCGGCATCGCGTACTTCATGAGGTCCACGGAGGCCTGGAGTACCTCGAAGCCCTCCTTCATGTAGTGGATGCCCAGGAACAGGAAGCCGATGCCCGCCAGCACGTAGCCGAAGCCCGAGAGGCCCTTGCGCTTCTGCATGCTGAAGAACAGGCCGAAGACCAGCATGGGCATCGCGTAGGCGGAGATGGTCACCTTCATCCCGAAGCCGGCCATGAGCCAGGCGCCCGTGGTGGTGCCGATGTTCGCGCCGAGGATGATGCCCACCCCCTCGGTCAGGCCGATGAGCCCCGCGCTGAGGAACGAGATGGTGAGCACGGAGACGAGTGAACTGGACTGCATCACCGAGGTGGAGACGACGCCGAAGGTCAGGCTCCCGGGGAGGGTGCTCGTGAACCTGCCCAGGACGCGCTCGAGGGGTCCACCCGTGAACGCCGAGAATCCCTGCTCGAGGAACAGCATCCCGAACAGGAAGATCGCGACGCCGGCCGCCACGGTCTGGAACTCGTCGCTCGCGGACATGCCCCACCCGAGGATGAGGACGATGGCGGCAAAGAGGAGGCGGCGCAGCACGCCTCAGCCTACGCCGGTCGAGCTCAGGTGATCCTGCGCCTGATCAGGAGCCCGATGGCCCCAAGGGCGAGCAAGGAAGGGGACCCTCGGGGTCCGGTGGAGGAGAGAGAGCACCCGCTCCTCGTGTCGTCGTCGTCGTCGTCGTCGTCGTCGTCTGCCGCGTCGTCGTCGTCTGCCGCGTCGTCGTCGTCTGCCGCGTCGTCGTCGTCTGCCGCGTCGTCGTCGTCCCCCTCCGCTTCGTAGGGGAAGAGGAACTGCCCACTGTCGTCTTCGAGC
>JAGSHC010000092.1 GCA_023954745.1 Deltaproteobacteria bacterium
CGGCGAAGTCCTCGAGCAGCCGGCGACGCACGTCACGCCCGTAGCCCACGTCGAGCCAAGCGGCCGACAGCACCAGGGCTACGCGGCCTCCATCCTTCAGCCACGCCGGCGATGCATCGAGGAAGTCCACGTAGAGATCACGCTTCGCGCCTCGCTGACGCACGTAGGGCGGATTGCCGATCAGCAGGTCCACCGGCTCCGGCGGCGCATCCAGGAACGAGCCGACCGACAGCTTCGCCCCCGACAGGTTCTCCTCAGCCAGCGCCACCGCCGCCGGGTCGATGTCCCACCCCAGCAGCTTCGCCTTCGGCCAACGGCTGCGCGCCGACATGAGGAACCGGCCCGAACCACACGCAGGATCGACCACCGTCGGAGCGGTCTGAGCCCCGCACAGGTCCAGGACCAGCTCGATGAGCGGGAACGGCGTGAAGTACTGCCCCACCGCGTGGCGTTCCGAGGCGGGAACTGCCGCGAGGTGGGCCTCGCCGAGGGCGTCTCTCACGCACGCACCTCGATAATCACTCTGCGGGGACCGTCTCGCCCGCAGCCTCGGCGGCCAGCTCAGCGGCCATCAGGTCATCCTCGATGGCGTCGTCAGCGCGCTTCAGCTCCTGATACTGCAGGTAGAAGAAGATCACCTCGCCAAACACTGGATAGAACGCGATGAGACAGCCGTCCTTGAGGAACTTCCAGAAGAGCGCGCCCTGGGCGAAGTAGCCCACCTCGCTCCGCCCGGCGGCGTCCTGGAAGAAGTACTGGAAGTTCCCGCCCATCATTCCGACGAAGGCGAGAAGCAGGACGACGACGAACAGGATGCCGGGGATGAAGCCCGCATAGTCCTCGGCGTAGGGGTACTTCAGGTAGGCCATCAATCGCGCGGTGAAGGGCACGGCGATCGCGAACATCGGCATGATGTGCATCGTCGAGGGGTAGAGATCGAGGTACACGCCAGCGGACCACGCAGCGAAGTACAGACACTCCGTGAATACGACGAGATAGAACCAGGCGACCACGTAGTGATACGTGAAGACGAGGATCGCGCTGCTCGTGTGCCTCGGGAACGGCGTCACCGGCTTCGGGATCTCGTCGAAGTAGATCAGCCCCCTGATGAACTCCTTCCACTTCCCCTTCATCGCGAAGTCGCGAATGAGGTCCTCCATGATGCGCATGGAGTAGAGGTTCGTGATCGTCTGGGTGAACAGCACCGTGGCCGTCCAGATGATGATCACTCCGACGCCAATGGCGACGACGCCGAGCATCCCGGTCACCAGGTCGTTGATCCCGTCGAGCACCTTGAAGAAGGCGAGCAGCGGGTTCATGTGGTGCACGATGAGGTTGTAGGCGTAGAGCCAGAGCAAGGTCAGCGTGAGGCTGACCATCAACGTGGCGTTGGCCCCCTTGATGAGGGCCTTGCGCTTCTCGGGGCTCATGCTCTCGAGGAGTTGGCGGGTCTCGCTCTTCTCGACGGTTTCGGTCTCAGTGGCCTCAGATGACATTCTTCAGGCCCTCCGAACCGGCCAGCAGGAAGCCGCTCATGATGAAGAGGAACACGGCGAACCAGATGAGCTTGTTCCACCTCCACACCCGCACCCCGTCCAGGGGGTCGAGCGGGAAGGTCTGCACCATCGGGTAGATGAGGAAGGCGTCGGCCGCGAAGAGCACCATCTGGTTGCCCGTGGCCTTCCAAGCGAACCAGAGCGCCATCGCCACCAGCGCGGGGCCGATGAGCCCCGCCAGGGCGACCTTGCCCTTGGTGGCGTCGCTTCCCTCGACGATGACGTCCGACGTCAGCGGCATGAAGCTGAAGGCGCCCGCGAAATACAGCTGGATGACGCCACCATCGACGCCCGTCTCGTGGCGAAGGACGACGCCGAGGCTCTTTGCCAGCCCGCTCTGCACGAAGTAGATGAACCACAGCGGGAGCACCACGATCAGGCCTCCGAGCCAGATCACCATGGAGCCCCATTCGGTAGCCCCCGGGAAGGGCGCCCGGGCGAAGAAGCGCGCAAACACTGCGTCTGCCGGGGTCGGGGGCGGCTCTTTCTTGAGCTCCTCGGGGTCGAGCACGGTGCCGTTGCTCTTCTCGAGAGCGAGGCTGAGCTTGTCCTTCGCGTCGTCTTCGTCGTGGGCGAGGATGATGAGCTTCGTCTCGAGGTCGCGCTGGCCCTCGGCGGAGCGCTCCATCTTGAGGTCCTTCATGACCCCGCGGACCTCGCCCTCGAGGCGGTCCACCTCCTCTTGCGCGTGGAACGCCGCGATGGCCGGCCCCCGGCGCTTCTCGATCACCCGGCGTCGCTCTTCGGCCTCAGCCTCCATGGCCGCCTCGGCCTGCTCCGCCGTCTTGAGGTCCGTGAACGGCTGGCCGAGACCCACCACGATGACCCACGAGGCGTAGAGCAAGACGGACGCGAAGGCGAGACTCTTGATGTTCGCCATGCGCAGCTTGCTGGGGTCGACCTTCTCCTTCTCGGCGCCGAAGGTGCCCTTGAACATGGACGCGAAGAGGACGCGCATGCCCGCCTGGAGCGCGCCCTTCATGGACGCCTTCATGCCGGCGCGCGCCGAGGTGCGGATGATGGTCCGCAGCACCGTCCGGCTCACCGTGCGGAAGATGACCGCCAAGGCGAGGGTGGCTCCCGCCGCGCCCTCGCGAATGTCGCCGGTCTCGCTGATGAACAGCTCGTACCGGTACTGGAAGTAGATGAGCGGGCCGAGAAGGAAGAAGGCGCTGATCAGGATGGCCAACGCCACCTCGAGCCTGCTGCCCCCCTCCTCTGCGTGCTCCGCTTCGCCGGACTGGCCCGTCGTGGGCTCTTCGGCCTGCGCAATCGCGTCGGACATGTAGTGCCTCCCGGCGCCTTTGCGCCGCTCCGCGCGGAGCATACCGGCGCCCGCGCCGGGAGGACTAGGGGTGGGGCACAGGCGGCCGGGTCTGGAGCTCGCCGGCGGGAGCGGTTGGGCTACCGCTGACGGAGCTCAGCCGCGCGGCGCCAGGCGTTTGCGGCGTCCCCGGAGTGACCGAGGTCGGTCTGGACTTCCGCCAGCGCGACCCAGTATTCGCCTCGGTCCGGGGCGCGGTCGACGGCACGGAGCAGCATGTTCTTCGCGGTCTCCAGCTTGCCCATGGTGCGCGCGCGGGCGGCGCCGTCGAACCAGACCTCTCCAGCGCGAGCGAGGGCCGGATCCTTCGCCGGTTCTTCTTCGGACACCTTCATTTGCGCGAGCTCGCCCAGGACCTCGACCGCCACCGAGGGCTCAGCCCGTCTGGACTCCGGGGCGCGCGCCAGCGCCTTGGGTGCGCGGCGGACCGGCGGGGGCGGGGCGCGCATCGCGTCCAGTTCGGAGTCCGAGAAGAAGGCGGGGAAGGGGGAGCTGTCGAGGTCCGGCGCGATCCAGTCCTGGGCGATGTCGGGAAAGGTGGTCTTCCAAAAGCCGATGGATAGGACGACGGCTGCCATCAATGTGGCGGCGCCGAAGGTGATGAATGCGGCGGGGACAAGGCGGGAGACGCGGGGCTGGTTGTTGTTGCTCATGGTGTGTACCTCCGCGCAGAGGTATCGCAACGGGCATGCCAGATCGGACCGACGGAGAGCCGTCTAGTGTTTGGAGGCGTCGGGGGAGAGAAAGGCGCGCGTCTACCGCATCCCCCGGACGTCCGCGGACGTTCACAGCCAGGCGCGGACCCAGCCGTAGAGCGGCCTCAGGGCCGGCAGGTACAGAACCTCCGCGCTGTAGAGCACGAAGAGGATCCGTCCGGCCGCGAGAGTCGCCGTCACGACGACCGCGGTGCCCAAGAGCCCCCACCCTCCGACGCCGATGCGGGAGGGGTGACGCTCCGTGCGCGGCACGAGGGGATCGAAGCCTCGGGAGTCGAGGGCCTCCGCCAGCGACCGAGCACGCCGAAGCGATTCAGCCACCACTGGGCGCAGCATCTCGACCTCCAAGCGTAACCAGGCCCACGGTGAGCGAGCCCACAAGGAGCGCCCCCTGCGCGCCCGCGCCCGCCGCACGATGAGGGCGGAGCGCGCCGTCTCGGGAACGGTACGCAAGGCCATGGAGGAGAGGAACGCCAGGCCGTAGGGGATCCGCAGGCGCAGCAGCGCCGAGTAGAGCCGGTCCGGTGAGGTGGAGATGACCAGCGCCAGCCCCGCGAGCAGGGTGGAGACGAACCGGAGAGACTGCACGAGTCCCCAGAGCACGCCCTCGGTCCAGATCACGAGAGGCCCCGCTCGAACCAACGGGACGCGGGGGAGCTCCGCGTAGAAGAGACCTTGGGAGAGCACGGTGCTCCAGACGATGGCGAGCAGGCCGAGGCCCCCTCGAAGCAACCAGCGCCTGGGCACCCCCACCAGGAGCAACGGGAACGCACAGAGCAGAGCGAGGGTTGCGAGGGAGCTCGCCCTCGAGAGGACCACGGCGAGCACTCCGACGCAGATCAGCAGCGCAATGCGCACCCGGGGGTCGAGCCCTCCACGAGGAGCGGACCTGGGCATCGAACCCGGGATCGCCGACGCAGCTCCCGCCGCCGCCTCGTCGTGCGCAGGCGCTGCGTCCCCGCGGACCTCCCCGTGCGCGACGAACCGCCCAGCCTCCATCCGCAGAACCCGCGTGGCGTGGCGCTGGGCGAGAGCCTCATCGTGCGTCGCGAACAGCAGAGCGCGCTCCTCGGAGCGCAACGCCAGCATCATCCTCTCCACGTGGCCGTGGTCCTGCCCCGAGGTCGGCTCGTCCAGAAGGACGATGTCCGGCTCACATGCGAGCATGGCTGCGACCGCGACCCGAAGGCGCTGCCCACGAGACAGGGCGTGGGGCGACCGGTCCAGCAGATCCTGCACGCTCGTCGCCGCTGCCGCCGCCGCGACCCGCCCCTGCACCGCGCGATCACCGAGGCGCTGCTCCTTGGCTCCATGGGCCAGCTCTTCGCGCACGGTGGCAGAGAACAGGGCGAGGTCAGGGTCCTGGGGCAGGTCCAGGACCCGCCCACGGCTCTGCACGGCGCCAGCATCGTGCTCGCCCGCCAACGCCCCGATGAGCGTCGACTTCCCGGAGCCGTTGGCGCCGAGCAACGCCACCCGCTCGCCGGCGCGGAGAGTCAGCCCGGCGATGTCGAGGGCGTCCTGGTCGGCTTCTCGATACCGATGACGCAGCGGGCCCGCTTCGAGGAGCACGCGGCGTTCCTCGTCAGAAGACTCCCTCGCGTCGCCCTCCTCGAGCGGGACGGAGGCATTCCTTTCGGGACTCGTCCCCGGCAAGCGCATCCCCAGCCGGCCCAGCAGCTCAGCGTCCACCTGCGCCGGGGAGGAGTCCGCGACGATCCGGCCTCCGTCCATCACCAGGACGCGGTCGACGAGGGGCAGGGTCGCAGAGAGCCGATGCTCGACGACGACCACGGCAACTCCTGCGTCCGCGACGCCCCGGAGCCGGGCCATCAACGCCGCAGCTCCCGCCGGATCGAGCTGAGCCAGCGGCTCATCCAGCAGCAACAAGCCCGCCCCCGCCGCCATGGCGCTCGCCGTCACCAGCCGTTGCTTCTGCCCTCCCGAGAGGGCCTGGGTGCTGCGCGTGTGCTCCCCCGGAAGCCCGAACTGAGCCAGCTGCTGGGTGACGCGCGACGCGATGCCGGGCGCGCCGACGCTCTCCAGGGGAAACGCGATCTCGTCGCCGGTCGTCGCCGTCAGGAGCTGCCGGTCTGGCGTCTGGGACACGAAGCCGAGCTGCCGCGCCCGATCCGCGGGTGTGAGCCTCGCTGGGTCCTCCCCCTGCACCTCCACGGATCCGAGCACGTCCCCACCCCCGTGCCGGCCCAGCAGCCCCGCCGCCAGTCGGATCAGGGTGGACTTCCCACAGCCGGTCGGACCCGTCAGGAGCACGAGCTGTCCGCTCTCGACCGCGAGATCCACCCCCTGCACCGCAGGCTCTTCGCCGCTCGGGTAGCGATAGCCCGCGCCCTGAAACGTCAGCGCGCTCACGACTGCACCTCCCGCAGCGACGCGGCGAAGGAGGTCGCGAGCAGGCACGCCAGCACGTCGTAGAGGAACCCGGGCAGTGCCAGCATCAGCAGCACGAACCACGCGGCGTAGTACAGCCGGAACAGCACGATCTGACTGGCCAGGCTGCCCGCCATGGACAGCAGCGACGCCCCCGCAAAGCCCCCGGCGAGCCTGACGAAGCGCGACACCGGCGAGCCATCGCGCCACGCCCCGCCGCGAGTCAGACCCGCGATCCACAGGAACAGCTCGAGCCAGAAGATGCGGCTCCCCACGAAGACGAAGTCGGTGGGAGAGAAGGCACCCAGGGCGACGCCCCCCATGAGCCAGCCCAACAACAGAAAGACGGTGGCCGTGCCGCGACGAGGCAGCAGCACGATCAGTGTGGCGAGCAGCGCCGAGCGCAGGCAGTCGCTCAACAGGCCAGTCACCAGCATGGAGAACGGGCCCAGCACCGCCGCGAGGCCCGACGAGAGCACCGCCGTGAACGCGGTGATCACGAAGCCGAGGGTCGCGAAGACCGCGATGGTCGTCAGGTCCGTGGTGCTCCATGTCCGAAGCCATCGAGGCACCCCGATGAGCGCGCTCCCCACTCCCAGACATGCCGCCATCAGCGCCAGAGCAAAGCCAACCGCGACCCACGAGGAGCCTCGCGACACCCTCAGGGGCTGGGTCCGAGTCAGGACGGGCTTGCTCAGGCCCAGGGGAGTCACGGTCAGCTCGTGGGTGAACTCGCTGGCGCCCTCGGGCAACACCGCTGCGGTGACGAACAGCGGCACGACCGCCGTCGCCTCTCCCCCCGCTGGGATCCGGAGCAGCGCGGTCACGAGCCCGGTCCCTCCATCCTCATCGCGCACGACAGGGCGAAAGGCCTCCGCCGGCTCATCGCCCTCCAAGACCCGCGAGGCGACCGCCACGTCCAAGGGCTTCTCCCCGGCGTTGCGCAGGGTCACTGCGTGCCAGCCCCAGGGAAGCTCCCGGTCTTGCCCTCGCGTGCCCAGGCCCGCCCACGCGAGCAGGCGCGTCCACCCGAGACCCGGCAAGGTCACACGTCCCTCGGGCCTGGCGACGTCCACGAAGCCCGCTGCGTCGGTCGGAAAGACGAGGTCGGTGAGCGCGAGAGTCTCTCCGACCTGCCCGGCGCCGACCGTCCATGGGGTCAGGGTCGCCTTCCGCACCGCCCGTGGACCCTCGACGACCACCTCGGTCGCTCGGTCCGATGGCAGCGGGCGGGTGATGACCTCTCGCTGCCCCGGGGCGGTCATGTCGACGCGCAGCCTCTCCCCGCCGAGTCTCAAGGTCACGGCCGAGGGCTCTCGCGCCGTCAGGACGACGGCATAGGAGGCGTCGGCGCCTTCGAACGCCACGAACTGCACCCGGCCGGTCTCGGGAAACGGTGCGAGGGTTTGCCCTGCAGGGGCAGCGAGCTGCACGTCCACCAGCGGCTCGTCTGCCGGGCGCGTGCAGCGAAGCGTGTGCCGCTCCCCCGTCCACACCCTCACCTCCACCTCGGACGCTGGAAGGGGTAGGGCAAGGCGAGCCTCGGTGCTGTCACCGGGGAAGGAGCGCCGAGCCAGCCGGTCCCCGTCCGACCACACCTCGACCCGCTCCACCGGCTCGACGGACACCACGCGAACCCCCACGTCATCACACTCAACCGCCGGGGCAGCGGGCTGCGCACAGCCGCCCAGGGCCAGAACGCAGGCGATGGTGAGGGCTCTCAACAAGGGCTACCGAAGAACCGTGACCTGGTACGTGCCCAGCACCGAGCCGTCCTCAGCCTTCCAGGGCACCTCGGTCACGGCCACGCGACCGTCGTCCCGCAGCGACTGACGGAAGAACACCGGCGACTCGGTGGGACACCGAACCTGCAGAGGCTCCTCGAAGGTCCCCTCGAGGCCGAGGGTGTAGATGCTCACCCCGAACAGGTCCCGCCGATCGTCGCTGGAGCGCTCCCCGTGTCCGACGACGAGGTGCCTCCCCGACGGACTGGGCGAGACACCAGCAAGGATTCGCTCGTCCGACCGCGCCCATGCGAGCTCGCCGCCCACGTCGTGCACTGACAGCCGATTCGCCTGGGGGTGCGGAGACGGCGGTCGGGTCACCGTGGTCTGGCTTCCCCAGGGGATGTTCGTGTCGCCCGTCACGGTCACCACCAGACCGGGCTGGGTCATGAACCCCCAGCTCACCGGAGCCGCGAGGGGGACGTCCCCCGCCAACCAAGGCACGCCGAGCTCCAGCGTCTTGGCGGGCCCACCGTCCATCGAGAACAGGCGAGCGCGGCCATCGGAGTATCCGGCCATCACGATGTTGGCGAGCACGTCCACGGCCTCCCACGGGCGTGCGCTGCTGAAGTGGGGCTTGAGGGGCTCGGCCACGAGCTGATGGGTCGAGGTCAGGGTCGACAGGGTCAGGACCTGCACTCCACCCACCGCGAGCCCCGGCGGCGGCTCGCCCGGGGCGGAGCGCCCGACGGCCACGACGAGTCGGTCGGCGCTCTCATCCACGTGGGGGAAGAGCAAGGTGGCGTCTGCCACTCCGTCCTCGGGCCAGGCGTCCCGCACAGACCCATCGGGGGCGAGGCGCCAGATGCGCGCCTTGTTCTGACGCACGTCATCCACGAGCCAGCTGTGAGTGCCCGCGACGAGCACGTCTCCCCCCTTCAGCACCTGGACCGACCACGCGGCGGGCAGGGTGTAGACCCCGTAGACATCGGTGTCGGGAGGAGCGGGGGAGCTGTCGAGCTCGTCTGCGAGGCGGAATGTCCAGCGGGACGTCAGCGCCGGGGGGTCGAGGGCGTGGACGAACGCGTCGGGGGACTGCTCTGCGGCGTACAGGGTCGCCCCATCGGGGGACCAGGCGACGGCCTTCACCATCGTCTCCGCGAGTCGACGCCGCCCCAGCTCCTTGCCGGTCCAGCCGTCGAGCAGCACCACCTCTCCCCGGTGGGTGCCGACGGCCAGCTGGTCGCCATCGGGAGACCACGCCAGGGCGGTGTTCGGGGCTTCGCCTCCCATGGCGATCATGCGCCCGACGTCTCCCAACTCGACCGAGAACAGGGCCAGGCACTCCGCCGTCGCCGGCGCTTGGTCTCGTACGCCACCGAGACTCAGCTGCTCTCCCGGAGTCCAGCCTCCGTCCACGAGCTCGCGTCCACCGCCTACCGGACGCCCGCCAGACCCCGCAGGAGCGAGGATGGCCCCGCGCAGGAAGCCCAGCTCGCCATCCCGGACCGGGGGCGCCTTCTCCGACACGCCACAGCCCGTCAGCGCCAGCACCGAGAGGAGGGAGAGAGTCCAGCGCCTCATGGCAGCCCCGTGAAGGCGACGTCGAAGGGGTCGCTGCCGAAGTCGAGCATCGCGGTGCGCTCACACGAGGTCCCGTCGTACACACCCAGGCCTCCGGGGTCGATCTCCGAGGTCGCCCAGTGGTCCCGCCAGGAGATCCACGCGTTCCCTGCGGGGTCGACGGCGGCGTCCCAGGCGCGGGACGGGCTCGCTTCGAGGGACGTGAGGGCGCCGCCCGGCTCGAGGCACCACACGGTGTTCGCGCCGTCGTCGGGGTGCTCGCTCACCACGACCCAGGCATCCGGCGTCGGCGCCAACACCACGATGGCTTCGCCCCCGAGGTCTTCCTCCAGGACCCGATCCACGAACGTGTTCGTCCCCGAGTCGAGCTCCTGCACTCCTCCGTCGCCCCGCACGTAGACCGTGTTCTCCCACGCGAAGACATGGGCGTTGGGCACCGTGTCCCAGCTCTCGACGACCTCGCGGCTGGCGCAATCGATGGCCACCACCTTGCCCACGGGGTCGACGACCCAACCCGCGTCACGGTCGTAGCGCTCCAGCCCCACGTACAGGGTGCCGTCCAGCTCGACCATGGTGGACGGCTCGGGGGTGCCATCGGTGCCCTCAGCGAAGGACGACAGATCCACCCGCCCATCGGGGGAGCCGTCCAGACCGAACACCGCCACATCGCCCCCACCGCCCTGCACCCCGAGACCGTAGCGAGTCAGGAAGATGCTGCCCGCGCACTCCACCGCCACCTGGGGATTCGTGGGGGTGCCGGCCGCAAACTCCAGCGACGGCGCGCTCGTGTCCGGCCAAGAGTAGCGACGCACGACGTCTGTCCCGAGCCGGCCGATCAGCCAGAAGTCATCGTTCCCGTCGCCCACCGCCCAGTCGGTGCCAGCCAGGCCAAGGGGGTCCACCTCGGAGTAGGGGACCCCGGCGGAGCTGGTGGCGGTCAGGGTCGCGTCCCCCGAGAAGGGCCCGTGCAAGACCACCGCCGAGAAGGCTTCGTCGAGCCCGGCGGCGTCATCGTCGTCGTCGCCCGCCGGACAGCCGGCGAGGAAGAGCGAGAGGGCGAACACCGGGGAAGTGAGTCGAATCATGAAGAGGCTCCTGGCGTCCAGCCGACGGTGAGCATGAAGCTCCGACCGGGCAGGGGTTGGCCGCGGAAGTCCTGCAGGTTGACTCGCACCGTGTCGGCGGGGTCGGGGCGCAGGGGGTTCCGGTAGGCGTCGCCGATGTGGGTGTTGAAGACGTTGCGCAGGTCGAAGCCGATCCAGGGCGCCTTGCGGTGCGGCTGGAGGCGGATGAACAGGTCGTGCAGGGGACGCGCCGCCTGACCGAAGAAGTTCGAGGGGCTGTCGTAGGTGCCGCCCTGGCCGGAGAAGCGCCACTGCACCCGCACCCATGGGTCCAACACGAAGGCCAGGGAGGCGTGGGCCTGCCAGAGCGGAACGTGGGGTGCCCGGTTGCCGACGGTGCCGTTCTCTCCGTCGAGGATCCGGTTGCCGGGGTTCAGGGTGAGGGCGACGCTGCCCTCGACGTAGCGAGCCTTGATCTCGCCGTAGGTCTCCGCCCCTGCGAGCAGGACGCGCCCGAGGTTCTGGGGCACCCCCACCTTCGCGCTGTTGGGGACCAGGGCGATGAGGTCCGTGACGTCCCGCACGTAGCCGCCGAGCTCGACGGCGCCTCGCAGATCGCCCCTCCCAAAGCTCAGGTTCACGCCGCCATCGACCTGGCTGCCGCGCTCGGGGCGTAGGTCCGAGTTGCCCACGACGGACCCTCGGTCACCGAAGAGCTCGACAAACGTGGGGGCGCGGACGGAGCGAGCCACCGAGGCCCGCAGGGTCACTCCCTGCGCCGGGCTCGCGGCGACGGCGATGCCGGGAAGGACATCGACGAGCAGGTTGCTCTCGGCACCCTCCGCTCGGTCCTCGACGAGCAGCACCCCGAACGCCCCACGCACTTCGAGCCGGTCGCCAAGAGGCAGCAGGCGCGCGTCGATGGCGGCCTGGGTCCCCACCCGCGACCGGAGCGGGCCCTGCACCTTGCCGCCCACGAGGTCGACCCCGCGGAAGAAGAGGAGCTGGTTGCGCACCGAGGGCCGCACCTCGAGCCACGGCAACGGCTCGAGGAGGAAGGACAGGTCCGTGTCGATGGAGTTGCGGTGGTTGCGCTGATCCTGGGTGCCCACGCCCACTTCGCCGAGCAGATCCTCGTAGAGCTCCGACCGGACCCTCCATCCCACGCCCCCGAGCAGCGTGACCGCCGGAGCGATCCGCCAGGTGGCGCGGGTGTGCACCAGGTTCTGCACGGTGCGCGATCGCGCTTCGCGGGTGTCGGTGTTGTAGGCCCCGGCGACGCCGCCGTCGCTCCACAGCGGCGCGTCGAGGATCCGCAGGTCGAATCGAGGGGTGAGCAGCGCGACCTGGAAGAGCCCCAGGAGTTGATCGCGATGGTTGTTGGCTCGGCGACGGATCACGTCGTCGGTGTCGTCGTAGAACGTGCCGTTGTTGCTGAAGGTCGGGAAGTCCCCGTGGGTGCCCAAGTAGCCCACGTGAGCGCTCACCTGCGCGAGCCCCCCTCGGAGGGGAGCGCGCCGCCCGGCGGAGAGCACGACCCGGCGGGTCTGGAAGGAGCCGTATCCCACCTCGAGGCGGGGTGCGGGCTCCTGGAGCGGGTCGCTGACGAGGTCCACGGCGCCGCCGATGGCGAAGCCTCCGAGGTGGGGGGGCGCGAAGCCGCGGTAGACCTCCACGCGATCGAAGGCGCGCAGGGGCAACTGGCTGAGATCGACCGAGGCGGCGCCGAAGCTGTTGAGGGGCACCCCGTCCACGAAGACCGCCACCTGCTGGCTGCTGGAGCCTCGCACGCTGACGAAGGCCGGGGAGAGGGGGCCGCCAGTGCGGCGGACCGAGGCACCAGCGACGTCCTGGAGGACGTCCGCGACGGTGGCGGTGGGGGGCACGGAGTCGTCCACAGGCTTCGCGAAGGCGGACTCTGGGCGACGTCTCGCCTCCTCTTCGGCGCGCGCCCGGTCACCGATGACGACGACGGTCTCATCGGCCTCGTCGGGGTCGGAGTCGTCGGAGTCGTCGGAGTCGTCAGCCTCGTCATCCGAGGCGTCGTGGGCACGCACGTCTCCGACACCTCCGAAGAGGGTCATCAGTCCAAACAGGGCTCCGAGCAGGCCCACCCAAGACGGGGGACCGTCGGAGCGCTCCTGGTGCCACCCGCACACCTGCGCCTCCGTCGCACCCACCGAGGGTGCTGCGATTCCGCGGATCGGTCTCCTGGCTCCCGGGTCATCCGGTACCCCGCGCCTTCCCAGAGCAGTTGCTCCAGTGGCTCATGCGGGGCCCGTCGCCGGTCACAGTGGCGGGGGCCGCGCCGGTCTCTCACCGGCTTCCCAAGCTCGCGTTGACGAGCATCCACGGGATCTGCCGACTCCAGGGGGAGCCAACGTGGAGTTCGTACCCGCGTGGGCTCACCCTGTCCAGGGCGGAACGGGCAAATGCCCCGTCATCGATCAGACGAGCTCGAGCTGCATGCCCGCAGCCCGTAGGCGCTCGATCAGCGGGGTGCCCATGGCCGACGTCGGCGTGAGGACTCCACCGGCGAGCGTGCCCTCGCCGGGCTCGTCGAAGGCGAGGCAAAGTCCCGCTTCGGCGATCATCACGGCGGTCTGTCCGTAGCCCGGGTCCTTGTCTCCGCCGATCATCCCGCGCAAGACCACCTCCTGCCCGGAGGGGTCGACGCCCTTGGCCACGAACAAGTGCTTGAACCAGCCGGCTTCGCGCGCGGCCTTGTCGGGTCCTTCACCAGGCTTGGGGAGAACGCGATCGAGCACCCAGCGCGTGGGCCCCATGCTCATCCCCATGACGAAGGCGCCAAGACCCAGCGCGGTCTGCCAGGCGCGGAACCAGCCACCGGCCCCCTTGCCCGTCGTCATGGTCTCGGAGTACCGGAAGTCCCGGCCGTAGGGAAAGCCCAACAGCGCGTTGGAGCGGCGCACGATGGGGGCGTTGGTCCCGGCCATCACGAAGGGAGCGACGTAGCTGTCCGCGTCGTCGGCGAAGCTCACGCCCTTCACATCACGGGTGTCCTTCCCACGCTCCTCGCCCTCGGGGTAGAGCGCGTAGGGATCAGCCATGGAGCGCCGGACGTCCCTGTCCTCCCCGGCGAGCTTGATGCTCTGGCGCATGGTGTCGAGGGTGCCGCCGGAGGCCCCGCCCTTCGCTCGGCAGTAGCAATCGACCCGCTGAAGCGTCGCGCCCTTCTCCTTCATGGCCTCGTGCATCATCCAGACACCCAGATCCGAGGGAATCGAGTCGTAGCCGGCGTTGTTGACGATGCGAGCCCCGCTCTCGATGGCGGCAGCGTGGTGCTTGCGGTCCATGGCGCGGGCGAAGTGGGTCTCGCCGGTGAGGTCGCAGTAGTGGGTCCCGTTGCGCACGCAGGAGGCAACCACCTCCTGGCCGTAGGCGTAGAAGGGCCCCACGGTCGTGATGATCACCTTCGTTTGCGAGGTGATGGCGTCGAGGGCCGCGCCGTCCTGACTGTCCGCGACGAGGATCGGCAGCTCGGGAGCTCCGAGGTCCTTCCGCACCGCGTCGAGCTTCGCCTCGTTGCGGCCTGCGATGGCCCAGCGGAGATCGTCCTTGCTGGGACTCGTCGGGCGAGCGGAGAGGAGGTATTCGGCGACGAGCTTTCCGGTGAACCCGGTGGCTCCGTAGACGACAACGTCGTAGGTGCGATCAGTCATGGGCCGCACTGTGGACACGTCTGGGCCACCCGCAAGGAGAGATTTGTTGCGTCACTCTCGAACCGGGCGCGTCCTCCTGGTGAACCACGGCTGATGACGCCGTCACCCAAACTGGAGCCTCTCAATGAGCACGCCTTCTCCCGAGACCGTCCGATCCACCGTCCGCGACACCTACGCCGCCGTGGCGAAGACCTCCACCTCCTGCTGCGCGCCGGCCTGCTGCACTCCCGCCGCCGAGACCAACAGCCTCATGGACGCGCCGGCCAACGCCGAAGCCCTGTCCCTCGGCCTCGGCTACTCCGCGACCGAGCTCGCCATGGTCCCGGACGACGCCAACCTCGGGCTCGGCTGCGGCAACCCCCACGCCTTCGCCTCCCTCTCCCCCGGCGAGACGGTGCTCGACCTCGGCTCGGGCCCCGGCCTGGACTGCCTGATCGCCGCAAAGGCGGTGGGTCCCGAGGGAAGCGTCATTGGGGTCGACATGACTCCGGCGATGCTGGATCGCGCCCGCGCGACAGCGGCCGACAGCGGGGCGAGCAACGTCGACTTCCGCCTCGGCACCATCGAGCACCTGCCCGTCGCCGACTCCACTGTCGACGTGATCCTCTCCAACTGCGTGATCAACCTGTCCCCCGAGAAGGAAGCGGTCTTCTCCGAAGCTCTGCGGGTCCTCAAGCCCGGCGGACGGCTCGCCATCAAGGACATCGTGGCCACCGCCCCGATCCCCGAGGAGCTGAAGTCCGACTTCGAGGCCCTCACCGGCTGCGTGGCCGGTGCAGCCCCCGTCGACGAGATCACCCAGATCCTGCGCAACCTCGGCTTCGCGGAGATCGAGGTGGACGTGGACCCCTCCTCTCGGGACATGATCGACTCGTGGATGCCGGGACGCGGCGCTGGCGACGTGGTCGCCTCGGCTTCGATTCGCGCCGTCCGCCCGGAGACCGTGTGACCGCGAACCCACCCCCTGAGACCTCGCTCCCCGCGCTGCGCGCCGCCCTGCTTCGGCAGGTGCGGGCCAGCGTGGCGAGCGATGCGGACGCCGAGGACGTCGTCCAGGACCTGCTCGTGAGGATGTGGGACCGCCGCGAGTCCCTCGATGGCGTGGAGAACCTCGAGTTCTTCCTCCGCCGGGCCGCCACCAACGCCGTGCGCGACCACCATCGCCGAAACGGCGCGCGGAGCCGAGCCACCGAGCGCGCCGGCGACGAGCCCTTGCTGCTGGGCGACGAAGAGGTCGACGCCGACCTCGACGGTCCCGTGAACCGTGAGCTCCTGATCGCGTGCGTCGAGCCGTTCCTGCACACCCTGCCGCCCACCTACCGCCAGGCCATCGAGCTCACCCACCTCGCGGGTCTCACCCAGGCCGAGGCAGCGAAGAAGCTGGGCCTGTCCCCCACCGGCATGCGCTCCCGCGTCCAGCGAGGCCGCGCCTTGCTCCGACAACGCCTGCTCGCCTGCTGCGAAGTGGCCGTCGACGGCCGAGGACGCGCGGTGAGCGGAACCCCACGGGACCCCTGCGCCTGCTGAGAGGTCTGGGGCACAATCGAGCCCGTGGCCGACCGCACCCTCTCCCTCCCCAAGAAGCTGTTCTTCGGCGCCCTCGTAGGCACCGCGGTGCTCTGGGCCCTCAACACCGCCATCGAGTACATGGAGGCGCAGCGGCTGCTGCACACGCAGACCGCCATCGGCACCACCTCCCTCCTCGAGGAGTCGGTGTTCGTGCGGGACGGAGAGGAGTGGACGACCTCGGCGCGGGTGGAGAACTCCATGGTCCGGTCGCGGTTTCCGGTGCAGAAGGCCGGCAAGCGCGTCTTCATCACCGGGGGCTCCTTCGCTCAGGGCGCGCCGTACACGTACCCCAACCAGCTACAAGAGGGCTTCGGCGGGATTCCCTCCTGGCTACGGGAGGACCTGAAGGGGCACGCGCCCCCGGTGGAGGTCATCAACGTCGCCGCTGGAGGCCAGGACTCCCGTCGGGTCAAGGCCATCGTGCGCGAGCTCGTGGAGATGGAGCCCGACGCCATCGTCGTCGCCAGCTGCAACAACGAGAGCGCGCTGCAGCCAACGACGCTGCAGGAGCAGCTGCATCGCTTCGGCACCTACCGCCTGCTCGAGAGCCTCTTGCGCCCCACACCGACGGGCGGACAGGCGCCAGCGTTCTATCAGCCCGACTCCGACGAGCTGCGCGAGATCGACGCCGCGTACGAGTCCAACCTGCGCGAGATGATCGAAGCCACCGGGGAGCGGGGCGTGCCGCTGTTGCTCGCCACCGTGCCGCTTCAGCTGCGTCACGGTGGGTACGAGGCGGGCTCAGGCCGTGCCTGGGTGCCGGGCACATGGTCTGGGGATGCGGACGTAGATGTCTGCATCGCCGAGGGCCGCAGCCTGCTCGAGAGGGGCGATGCCCGCGCCGCCGCCCTGCGCCTGGCCGACTGCGGGAGCCACCCGGCGGCGAGAGAGACGCTCGAGGCGGCGTACATGGAGGTGTGGCGCTCGGGAGGCACCGTGCAGGACGGAGATCACCCGCCAGGGCCCTGCGTCGCTGACCTCGTGCAGCGGTTTGCCGACGGGGCTTACGAGCAGCTGCTGGTCGACGCCGCGAAGTGCACCGAGGCGCCGGTGGACGCGTTGTTCTGGAGCGGCCTCGCCATGGCGGAGCTCGACCGCACCGACGACGCGGTGCGCACGCTGGAGCAGTCGGCGGAGCTGCAACCGCAGGGGCGCTGTCGCCCCTCACTGAACGCCACGGTGCGTCGGTTGGCGAAGGAGTTCGGCCACGTCCATCTCGTGGACCTGGACGAAGCCGCACGTCTCGCCTCTCCCCGGGGAATCCCCGGGCCGGAGCTCTTCGCGAGCAACTGCCACCTGAGGTGGAGCGGCTACTGGCTGATGTCCCGGGTCATCGGCGCGCAGCTCCAGAGCCTCGGGCTCATCGAGCGTCTGCGGAGCGAGTCCCCCGCCGCCCTGCTCCAGAGCGCCAGATCCCGCGGCCTGGGCGAGGACCCCTGGGCTCGCTCAGTGCTCGAGACCGACGTGGCTCCTTGAATTGAGGGGGCCGACTTGGGCCTCAAGCAGTGCTCGGCCGGCCAACCCAATGAATCTGGACATTCAATCCGACGACGTCCGACTGCCGTTCATCGAGGGCCGTGAGCAGCGCCGGGAGCCGCTCTCCCAGGCGCAGGACGCCCCCGGTCTGCCCGTCCCGCACCTCTCGCGTCGCGGGGCCCGCTTCGGGCAGCAGCGCCAGGACCTCGCCGTTTGCCCTTCGGTACACCATCGGCTGTCCGTGGGCCAGACGCTCTGTCAGCGCACGCCGGAGCTCCAGGACGCTGTCCTCGTCTAGTTCAAGGACGAGGACGCTGTTGTCGAACCGCCACCCGAAAGGTGGCCCAGAGACAACACCCGTTGCGCTTGGCTGAGTGCGGAGCATCCCATTGACCGCCTGCGCGAGGAGCGGGTCTCGCAAGGGAGATGGAGCTGTGGGGTCAATCCATGCCACGGCGGTGTGGGCGCGCAGGCACTCCACATAGGCGTCGACCGACGATGACCGAACGATGTCGAGCTCCCCCGCCCGAAGTCCAATCATCTCCAGGAAGTGGGAGCCGCCGTTGCGAGAGTGGATCTCCCCCAGCTCGGGGTCTCGCACGAACGCCAGTGCGCACACTTCGTCCTCGGTCTGGGGCTCGGTCATCGACATCCAGTGCCCGTCGCCCAGCGCAGTCCCCTCGTGCGCAAGGACGTCCGCGACTCCCTGCATCCAGTGAAGCACCCAGCCGCAATCGGGGCCTGCTTCACCCCGGGCCGGAACCCGACAGGCCAGTTCGAAGCCCATTCCCGAGGTGTTGGGGTCTGGCCACGTCTTGTCCCAGAGCTCGGTGAAGCCCTGGCTCACAATCAACCAGTGCGGCCTCGGGCTCTCCACTCGCATCACGACAGCACCGTTCAAGGCGTGGGGAGACCGCGCGGACACCCCACCAAACAGCAGGAACTCGCTACCTGGATGGACCTCCAGCAGGCGGTTCTCGATCGCGTCGAACGGGTCAATCTCTTTCATCGGGTCCCCAGCAAGGTCCGGACAGGTCCAGACAGCGACGGAAAGCTCTCCTCCCAGGCAGGCTACATCCGTTGTTCGGCCACGAGCCCTCCCCCAAACGCCCAGGAGCTCCCATGCGCTACCTCTCTTCTCTCGTCCTCGCCCTAGCCACCCTCGCCTTTGCTGCACCAGCCGCCGCCCAGGGCTTCATCTCCCCCGTTGCGATGATCAGTCCGCAGCAGCCGTCCTACGTCATCACCGCGAGCGGTGACCGACACGAGGGCAAGATCGCCAACTACCTCATCGCCAACGGCATCCGTAGCCTCGTCCTCAAGACCGCGGACGGGGAGAAGCTCAAGTTCAAGGCCGCCGACCTGAAGGAGGTCGGCAACAAGCCCGGCGCCCTCGCCAAGCTCTCCGCCCTGAGCAACGAGATGGACAGCAAGTGGGACATGTTCAGCGCCGACTGGAAGGGCGCCATCGACCGCGAGTGGGTCTACTACCGCCAGGCCCTGATGCCCAATGGCAAGGCCTACTCGTTGCTTCAGCAGATCAACCCCGGCTTCGACACCCGCATCCGCGTCTTCAACATCGACCCCGAAGAGTCGGACGAGTACCTGGTGAGCCGCGACGGTGCGCCGACCGTCAAGGTCACCAAGGGGAACTACAAGAAGCTCTTCCCCACCCTGTTCGCCGGCTGCGAGGCCGTCATCAACAGCGACGCCGCCAAGAAGCCCAAGCTCAAGCAGTTCGCCGCCGCCGTGTTCGTCTTCGACCACGAGTGCAGCGAGAAGTAGACCTGCTCGCCCGTGTCTGCCGCCGGGGGATCACCACCTCGGCGGCATCAGGGGCTTCGGGTCTGCCACGGTGGACTCGATGCCCCTGACCGGCCTGCGATCCCGACCGCCCTGGTACGCGGCCGAGGCCCGCACGGCGGCCAACGGCACCTCCGCCTCCGCGCAGCGCCCCAATCCCCAGACGAGCGCCTGGCGCACCTCGGGCGGGGCGATGAGGAAGGCTGCAGTGACCGCAGGGGGGAGCTCCTTCGACGCGGTGACTCCGCAGCCCACCCCCACCAGGAAGCGGGTGCGGGCTGGCTCAGGGAGCATCGGCGCCACGGACGCCCAGGGAAACACCACATCGCGGCCGTCCGCGAGGTCCACGGCCAGGTCGGCGCCAAGCATCATCCCGTAGCCCTCCGAGAGGGCCACCTGGTCCTCCGCTGGGGCGTGAGGGACCAGCGCCCAGAAGGTCGCGTGCCGGTCACGGCCTGGGCGCGGCCCCATGGAGTGCGCTGCCGCCGACACCAGCGCCTCGGAGCGAGAGGGGGCGGGGGCCACGATCTGGATCGGGGCCATGTTCGACATCACCACCACCAGCGCTGCGAGGAGAGAGAACGCCCCCACCGCCGACTTCGGGGGCATGCGCAGGAGCGCGAGGGGCCCCAAGGCAATCCCCAGAGCCAGCAGCACCATCCAGTAGCGAAACGCCAGCGGGTAGAACCAGCGCTCCACGGGCAAGAGCACGATGGGCACGAGCCAGGAGAGGGCGAGCAGCGCGGCGAGGAACCGCGGCGAGCGCCAGTCCCGCCCTCGGACGCCCTGCACGACGAACGCCACCAGGGACACCATCAGCGCCCACCCGAGGGCGCCCAGAAAGACCGGTCGCGCCGACAGCGCGGGGTTGTGGGCCCCGCCCTCCAAAGCAAGGTGGACCTGGGCGATGACATCAAAGCCGAGCCGCTTCCCGCCCACCGCGTCGCCCACTCCGGCGCCGCCCATCTGTTCCACGCGGAACAGGCTCAGGCCCTCGGCTCCGCCCGGCACCAGCAGCGCGAAGAGGACCAGCGGGAGCACGAAGCCGGCCCCCGCAGCGGCGCTCGCGCGGACCCGAGACGGGCCCGTCGGCAGCACCAGCAGACCCACCACCGCGCACGCGGCCGCCGTCCACAGGGTCACCGGGCTGAGCAGCCATCCCACGCCCAGCGCCGCGCCCACGAAGAGGCCACGTCCCACCACGTGCCGCTCGCTCGCAGTCAGCACGGCCGCGATGGCCAGCAGCTGGAACGCGGCGGCTTCAGGGGTGCGTCCACTCAACCCGGCCAGCTCGAAGTGCAGACCCGGCCACGCAAACGCCAGGACCACCGCAGAGAGCGAGGCGGCGGTCCGCGTGGGACCTCCCTCGGCTCCGGCTTCGTTCGCCATCCAGCCGGCGAGCCACCCCGCGGCTCCCACGAACACCATCCCGAAGCCCATGGCGACCCCCTTGGCCGCCACGACCGCGTCCACCCCCAGCGACACGGGGACGGCCACCAACGCTGCGACGAGGTAGCTGCCCAGCTCGTTGCCGTGCATGGAGCCGAGGACGGCATCCGGGGCGTGGCCCGCGGCGATGGCCTGCGCCGTCAGCAGAAAGTCCCACTCGCCCCACACGTTCATCGACGGCCAGCCGCGACGCTGGTGCATCAGGACGTGCGCGAAGCACCACAGCAAGACGGAGGCGGCGGCGACGATCCAGGGGAAGCGGCGTTTCACCTAGGGATACAGCTCCGTGATCTGCCAACCAGTAGCGGTCTTCTCGTACGAGAAGCGGAGGTGGAGTCGGAAGCTTCGGTCCTCCCAGAACTCGATCACGTCGGGCTTGAGCCGAAAGCCGCTCCAAAAGTCTGGGCGAGGCACCGCGCCGACGCCGAACTTCGCGGTGTACTTTGCGATGCGCCGCTCGAACTCTCCGCGCCCCTCCATGGGCTGACTCTGCTTGCTCGCCCAGGCGCCGATCTTCGAGCTGCGCGCACGGCTCGCGAAGTAGGCATCCGCTTGCTCGTCGGACACCGGCTCGACCGCGCCGCGGACCTGTACCTGCCGCGACTGGGTCTTCCAGTGGAAGTTCATGGCCGCGAAGGGGTTCTCGGCGAGCTCCGTGGCCTTGCGGCTCCCCAGGTTGGTGTAGAAGACGAAACCACGGTGATCGACCGCTTTGAGGAGGACCTGACGCACCGACGGTCTCCCGTTGGCGTCCGCCGTGGCGACTGCGACGGCCTCAGGAACCCGTGGTTCTGTCTCCTTCGCATCGGCAAACCATCGATCAAATAGCTCGTATGGGTTCTCGGGTGTGTTCATGGGGTCCAGAGTGCTCCATTGGGGCCGCCAAAGGCGCCCAGATCGCTTCGAGATCCGTCCGCGTCGGTGATATCCGGATCGCCGGCGTCGATGAGCGAAGAGCCGGAGGAAAGCGTGTAGTCCCCCGTCGCTGCGCCGGTGTAGAGCGGGTCTGCGTTGGTGACCCCCGTGGCCGCCAGGGCGCCGTCCTCCTCGGAGGAGTAGAAGGACTCTCCCGTCCCGCTCTCGTAGAGGTTCATGTAGGCGATCCTCATGCCCTCCAGGGGGTCCGCGATGACCAGGATGTCGCCCACGGAGTTGTTCGCGGTCCAGGTGTTCTCCGCGAAGGTGGCGTTCACCAGCTCCACGTCTCCTCCGCCGTTCTCGAACATCCCACTCCAGGTAGTGACCACGCCGAAGTCGTTGTTGGCGATGTCTGCGTTCAGCACGGTCAGTCCACCGCTCGCGTCGAAGAGGCCGTGCACGCTGCCGGTGACCGCGTTGGTGAACACGTTGTCCGTCACCTGCAGGTTGGTGAAGGACGTCTCTCCTCCATCGCTGTAGCCCAACATCCCCTTGCTGCCCGCGGAGGTCTCTGGGCCGGTGCCGATGGCGATGGTGTTGTCGGCGAAGAGGAATCGGTCGACGGTGGTGTCTCCGGTGAGGTCATCCAGAGACAGGGCACCGTAGAACGTGCGCCCCACGTCCAGGGTGCAGCCGGTGACGCTGATGTCAGTGAAGGCGTGCGGGGCGGCGGACACCTCCTGGGTGAACAGCAGGCCCCAGAGGTTGGTGGTGTTGGTGAACGACGAATCCCGCAGATGGACCTGGTTCATCGTGACGGAGCCGCCGTTGGCGTAGATCGTGCCGTAGAGCTGGGTGGCCGTGACGTCGGCGTCGTCGATGGTGACGCCCTGCAGCGTCATGTCCCCCCCGGCGGAGTAGACGACTCCATGGTGGTTCCCGTCCACGAGGGCGGTGAAGCCGTCGACGCGGACGTCGATCAGCGTGATGGGGACACCGTCCACCTCGAAGACCCCTCCCATGGCCGGCCCGTCGCACGACGCCCCGTCCACGGTGACGTCCTCGACGACGAGGGCCGCCCCGGCGTCGATCACCGACGCCTGGGTGCCGTTGCAGTCCGCGTTCTGCACCGTGACCGACCGGAGCGTCACCGCCCCGGTGGACGAGAGCATCCAGCTGCTACCAGCGTCGAAGAGGGTCCCGGTCCGCGACACGCCCTGCAGGGTGAGGGCGCTGGAGCGAGTCTGCTCGGACACCGTCCAGGTGCCATCCTCGACGCAGAGCGCCGCCCCGGCCGGCGCGTTGGCGAGGGCGTCGCCCACGGTGGCGTAGTCGGTGGGAACCCACCCGTCGAGATCGGCGAGCGTGTCGCAGTCGTTGTCGACGAAGTCGCACACCTCGGTGGCGCCAGGGTTGATGGCCGCGTTCGTGTCGTCGCAGTCCGACGTGTCCAGGAGCGGCACCGCACAGGTGAGCACGGCATCCACGGGGTGTCCGTAGCCATCTCCGTCCGCGTCCACGGCCGAGGGGACAGCATCCGCCGCGAGGGGACCATCGTTCGTGCCGTCGCAGTCGTCGTCGATCTCATTGCACACCTCGATCGCCTCGGGGCTCACCCCCGCGTCTGCGTCGTCGCAGTCGGTTCCCGCGACGACGTATCCGTCCGGGGGCGCGCAGGCGCGGGTGGTCTGCTCCGCGTCGCCGTACCCGTCCCCATCACTGTCGAGGTAGTAGGTGATCTGCAGGACCGTGTCGTCCTCGCCGTCGCAGTTGGTGTCCACGCCGTCGCACACCTCGGGAGCGCCGGGGTAGGCATCGGCGTTGGCATCGTCACAGTCCACGTCGTCGGTGAATCCGTCGCCGTCGGCGTCCACGGGGTCAGGCCCGGGCTCCGGGCCGCTGGGACAGCCCGCGAGCAACGTCGAACCCAGCGCGACGGAGAGGAGCAGTCGAGACGATTTCATGTGCTTTTCCAGTGGTGAACAACGGGAGCATATCGGGCTCGACAGCGCGGCTCGCGGAGCCTCGATGGCCGACGTCGCCACGCCCCTTCGCCATCGCGACCCCGAAGGAGAGACGTCGATCGTTCCCTCACGTGTACGCGTGAGCGCGCGTCTGGAAATCGGACTTCGGATCCTGGGCCCGCCTTGGTAGCCTTCGTCGATCTGCGCGCCCCGCCCGGCGCATCATCCAGGGATCCTTCACGGAGAAGACCGTGCCTCCCGATACAGCCCGTACGCAGCAAGCTGCCCTTGATCGTGTTCAACGCCTCCAATCGAAGGAGGACAAAGCGCGCAAGCGTTATGAACAGGACAAGAGCAAGTCCGACTCCACTCTCAAGCAGCTCGCCGCGAAGGCCGCCAAAGACGGCGCCGCGAAGAAGAAGCTCGACGAGATCAACGGTGGAAAGGGTGACCGCAAGGGCGGCACTGCCGCGTCCGGCCCCGTGCAGGGCGGCAAGGGACTCGGTCCCCACAAGAAGAACCCCGTAGGCGACAAGTCCTCGAAAGAGGCCGCGAAGTGGTCCACGAAGCTGGCCGCAGCCAGCAAGAAGTCCCAGCTCCCTCCGGAGGTCTCCGGTGCCAACGAGGCACCCCAGGTCGAGCTCACGGATGGCGGCAAGGGCGCTGAAGGCGGCGGAGGCGGCGCGGCGGGCGCTGGCGACGCCCCGGCGGCGGCAGCGGGTGCAGCAG
>JAGSHC010000215.1 GCA_023954745.1 Deltaproteobacteria bacterium
ACGGAGCTCGAGGTCACGCCCCAGTCGGGTGCGCGGCTCAAGGACCGGGAGTCCGGTCAGCCCCCACGCCTCGTCGCGTGGTCCTACGAGGACAAGAAGACGGTGCCGGCCCCCTTCGAGGCCCTCGTGGACCGCATGCGCAGCGCCGACCCCAATGAGGGGCTGGTCGCGTACCTGCTCGCGCGCGACCTCGACCTCGCGCGCATCACCCCCGCCCTCGCCGACCTGGTCCACGACCCCAACGTGCCCCACCCCACCCGGGTCCACGCAGCCGCCGCCCTGCACGCCCAAGGCGACGGGCGCGCGGACTCCCTGATCCTGGCGACCGCCCGCGGCACCACCGGGCCCGGACCGCTGGAGTCCCCTCTGCTGTTCGGGGCGGAGGGAGCCGGTCCGAAGGCTGTGCGCTCTTGGGCCGTGGCGATTCTGCCCATCACGCATCCCGAGGTCGCACCGGACGTGCTGCTGTCGGTCGTGCGTGATCCGGACGTCGGGAGCTCTGCGAACACTGCCCTGGCCGAGGGGCCCTGGCCCACCGCCGACTGGACGGTGCCGGCCTTGTTTCGCGCCGCCCACGATCTGGACCGCGAGCCCAAGGAGCGCGCCGCCGCATCTCGTCTCCTGGCAGTGAATGCGCCGACGTCCGACGCGGAGGCCCCCGAGGAGCACCCCCTGTGGGCCATGTACTCGTGGCTCTCGGCCGACCCCGACCCCCAGGTGCACAAGCCCATCTTGCAGGCGCTGCCCTCTCTCGCTGACGACGTCGCCATCCCCAGGCTCGCCGGTGTGCTGCGCTCCACGGATGCAACCGACGCGCAGCTACGCGACGCGGCCTGGGGGCTCGCCCGACGTTCGTGGAGCAGCAAGGTCGCCGTGGAGGCCCTGCTGCAGATCGCCGGGGACCCCGACGGGGGGCCCAGCGCTGCTGCGGCCCTCGCCACCCTGTGGCGGATCGACGACCCCCGCGTGAGCGGCATCCTCATTCACGCCGCCGCCACCGCAGGCGCCACGGGCGAGGCAGCCCTTCACTCGGCCTTCATCGCAGCCCGTCGATCCAACGATCGCGAGGCCTGGGTCATTGGCCTCGACCGGCTCCCCCCACGCAAGGACCGGGTGGGGCAGGCGCTGCGCCGGACCCTGGGGGTGCTGGACCCCAAGCGCATCGTCTGGGCGCCTTGAGCGACGGAGCCGCCCGCGCGCGAAGCGGGGTCCTCGGGGTCCTCGTCGTCCTCGCCCTCGTTGGCACGACGAGGCTCGCAGCCACTACCTGGCTCCAGTTCCACAACACGGTCCACAACAACGGGCGCTGGCTGAGCAGCAAGATCGGGCTCGAGCGCTCGGTGATGGGGTCGGCGGCGATGATGGTGACCCGCACGGCGACCTACGGAAACCGCCTCAACCTCGGGGTGTGGTTCGGCTTCCAGGACATGCGCTGGCACGAGCCGGTCGCCCTGCGGGAGCTGGACGCCGCCATCGCGGTGAACGACGACCGATACATCTCGGTGTGGTTCGGAGGCAGTGCTCGCGGACGAGTCGGGATCCGCCTCAGCAAGCACGAGCGGTTGCCGAGCGCCTGGTGGATCGAGGGGCCGGACGGGTTGCGGACGCACCTCGAGGAGATCTCTCCCCCCGTGGTCGAAGAGATGTGGCAGGACCTGGAGCTGCGCTTTGGGGAAGACGGCAGCTTCGTCATGCGCCTCAACGAGCACGAGGTGGTGCGCGGCAAGGGCCCCATCGCCGAGCCCGGCAGCTTCGGGTTTGCCGGCGGGCTGGACGAGACCTGGGTGGACAACGTGCGGTTCCAGACGCGCGATGGCCGCGAGGAGTTCGACGACTTCACCCACCACGATCGCTCGGGCACGGTCCACGCCGCGATCGCCGCGGTGTTGGCGCTCCTGAGTCTCGGCGCGGCGCGCATGCGGCGGGAGGGAGACCCCGCGGCGTTCCCCGCACTGCTCGTCCTGGGGACGATCGCCGCATCAGTCGCCCTCGTCCAGCAATGGGACCTGCGCGCCAACTGGCAGCTCTATCCAGACGATCAGGACATCGACTACGGCCCCTACCCCCAGGGCAGCCTGACGGGCAGCGACGTGACGGACGAACTGCTGGCTGCCTACGGAGAGGCGAAGCCGGAGGGCATGGAGCGGATCCTCTTTCTCGGCACCTCGCAGACGCGGGGCTCAGGCGCCACCACACTGGAAGACACCTGGGTTCGGCGCACCTGCGCTCTGCTGAACGAAGCCCCGGGCCGGTCCGTCCAATGCATGAACTCCGGCCTGCCGGGAAGCGCGAGCCCCGAGCTCTGGAAGCTCTATCGAGACCACTGGGTGGACCTGGAGCCCGACGTGCTGGTCGCGGTGCTCGGCAACAACGACACCGTGCCCGAGGACCTACGGGTGGCTCTCGACCGCGTGCTGACGCTCAACCGCGAGCGCGGCATCGAGACCCGCTTCGTTCTGGAGCCAACCTCGTCGGACATGGGGCCGACCCTCAACGATCACAAGCACGCGGTGCTCATCGAGGTCGCGGCGGCACACGGACTGCCCGCGCCACTCGACATGCAGGCCCATCTCTACGACCAGCGGGATCGAGCCGTGCTTTGGCGAGACTTCGTCCACTTGAGCGACGCAGGGCAGCGGCTCTTCGCCGAACACCTGGCCGAGCACCTGGCCCCCCCGGCACCCGAGGAGACGATCGAGCCCGGAAAGCCTGCCGAGACGTCAGCGCCCTGAGTTGTAGGCCCGCGGCGCTCAGCCCTCGGCGCAGAACCCGAAGGCGTTCTCGCCCACATCGGCACCGCACTCCATCTCGACGGTCACTTCCCAGTATCCCGGCATGATGAAGTCCATGACGATGTCGTACTGACCGTCGACCGTCGCGCTCTCCACGCAGCTCGGCGCGACGGATGCGCCGTGGCCGTGGTCAGGCATCCAGGGGGTCACCGTGCAGGTGCAGCCCGTGGCGGCGTCGCCTGCGGAGTCGGTCACCTCGATGACCCAGGCGTTGTCGTCGACGTTGGGAGGGGCTGGCGTCGCCGCCATGAGGGCCACGCGGAAGTCGCCCGAAATGACGTCCGCCTCGACCCCCTCGACGTAGGTCTGCGCGCGGGTGAGATCGCCGCAGACATTGGAGTCATCATCGTCGTCGTCCCCCACCGGGCAGCCGGCGAGGCCGAGAGCGAGAAACGAAGTCACGAGAAGCGCTGCGCGCATGGAAGTCCCTCCTTCTGCTCTACTCTAGCCCGCTCGCGGAATCTGGTTACCGGCATCGTCATGCCCGCGACAATCCGCCACGCACGAAGCACCCACACCACGAAGGACCGCTCCTCGATGCCTCAGGACACCATCGTCGCCCGACTGTTCGCCCGCGCGAACAAGACGCCCAACAAGCCTGCCTACTACGTCCGCAAGGATGGGGCGTGGCGAGCCAGCGACTGGGCAACCTATGCCGGTGGAGTGCGCCGGGTAGGCCGCGCCCTGATGACCCTCGGGTTCGAGGCCGGCCAGCGCGCCTGCATCCTTGGCTTCAACCGCCCCGAGTGGGTGCTGCTCGACGTCGGCGCCATGGCCGCCGGCGGCGTGCCCGCGGGCATCTACACCACGTCCTCGGCCCACGAAGTCCAGTACATCGCACACCACACCGAGGCCGCCGTGATCCTGGTGGAGGACCACAGCCAGTGGGCCAAGGTGAAGGAAGTGCGGGACGATCTGCCCCACCTCAAGTGGGTCGTGCTGATGGATGGCGCCGCGGCCGTCGACGACGACATGGTGCTCACCTGGGACGAGTTCCTCGCCAAAGCCGACGAAACCCCCGACGCAGACTTCCAGGGGCGCATCGATGCGCTCAGCCTCGACGACCTCGCGACCCTGATCTACACGTCGGGGACCACGGGCCCCCCGAAGGGCGTGATGCTGTCGCACCGCAACCTCTCCTGGACGGCCACCGTCGCCATGGGGCTGGTGGACTATGTCGAGGGCGACCGTTCCGTCAGCTATCTGCCGCTGTCGCACATCGCCGAGCAGATGTTCACCATCCACGCCCCCATCACGGCGGGCGGTCGCGTCTACTACGCCGAATCCATCGACAAGCTCCGGGACAACCTCGTCGAGGTCCAGCCACAGGTCGTGTTCGGCGTACCCCGCATCTGGGAGAAGTTCTACACGGGGGTCAAGGGCAAGCTCCTCGACGCCCCCGAGCTCCGCCAGAAGATCGCGAACTGGGCGATGGACGTGGGCCGCGCGAAGAGCGCGCTGACCAACGCAGGGCGCAAGCCGGGCCCGCTGCTCGACTTGCAGTACCGCATCGCCGATCGGCTCGTGTACAGCAAGCTCAAGCCAGCCCTGGGCCTCGGCGAAGCCAAGGTCTGCGTGAGCGGCGCGGCCCCGATCGCCTCCGAGGTCCTGCAGTTCTTCTCTGGCCTCGACGTGAACATCCTCGAGGTCTACGGCCAGAGCGAGGACACGGGGCCGACGACCTTCAACCAGCCCGGCCGCACGCGCTTCGGGACCGTGGGCCCGGCCGTCCCCGGAGTCGAGGTCAAGATCGCCGAGGACGGCGAGATCCTGGTGAAGGGGCCCAACGTGTTCATGGGGTACTACAAGGACGAGGCGGCCACCGCGGAGACCCTGTCCGATGGCTACCTGCACTCGGGAGACCTGGGCGCGTTCGAAGATGAGTTCCTGCGCATCACGGGCCGCAAGAAGGACATCATCATCACCGCTGGCGGGAAGAACATCACGCCGAAGAACATCGAGCTGGGCATCAAGCAGCAGGTCGATCTCGTGGGGGAAGCCGTGGTGATCGGCGATCGGCGCAAGTACCTGTCGTGCGTGATCTCGCTCGACCCCGAGGTCGCTGCGGACTGGGCGAAGGAGCACGGCGTCGACCCCGACAGCCTCTCATCGGACCAGCGGGTGCGCGCACTCATCCAAGCGGGTATCGACACCGTCAACGCCGACCTTGCCCAGGTGGAGACCATCAAGCGCTTCGCGGTGCTCCCCCGGCCTCTGAGCATCGAGGACGGCGAGCTCACCCCGACCCTCAAGGTGAAGCGAGCGAAGGTCAGCGAGCACTTCGCCGAGCTGATCGACGGCATCTACGCCGGCTGACCGGCCCGGGCTCCACGCGATCCGAGCGCCTCACCCAGCTGCCGCACGTGGGCCAGCTTGGCGTCGAGGGCGCTCCAGTCGTCCTCGGACGCAATGGGGGCCCAGGTGGCCTCCATGGCATCCAGGTCCATGGAGCAGGGCTGCCCTTGGAAATAAGGGTGCTCCAGGCGCGTCGGGTCCGCCGGCACATAGCCGGAGAGCACGGCGCGGAAGGTCGCGCAGGCCTTTCCGCCGTACCGAGCAGCCTCGGGTCCTTCGAGGGCACGGACCGCGGACGCCTCACCGCCGTACCAGTCGAAGAAGAAGCGCTCGTATGGGACCGCGCTGGTCTCCATGAACGCGTAGGACGCCGCGAGGAGCTGCTGGTCGGCCTCGGCGCCCCGCGAGGAGAGGTTCAGCCGCCACAGCAGTTGCTCCTGGGAGCACGCGTGCAGCGTCGGCTCGTACACGCGCAGCGCCTCTCCCAACGCCGCTTCTGACGACAGCGGGAGCAGCGCGTCCGCGAGCCGGCACAGGTTCCAGTGCATGGCGTCGGGTTGCCGTCCGAACGCGTACAGGCTGCCGTGGTCGAAGTAGGCCGCCACGAAGTCGGGGTCGTAGGTCGGCAGGAAGCGCCAGGGTCCGTAGTCGAACGACTCCCCGGTGATGTTCATGTTGTCGGTGTTGAGGACGCCGTGGACGAAGCCAGCGAGGGTCCACTGCGCGACGAGCCGCGCCGACCGCCGGGCCACGGCGTGCAGGAAGGCGGCCGCGAGATCCTCGCCCCCGTCTCGCGCCTCGGGGACGTAGTTGTCCACGGCGAACTCGAGCAGGGTGCCCAGGCGGGTCGTGCTCCGCTCCCAGGCATGGCGCTGGAACGACCCGAACCGGACGTGGCCCCAACTGAGTCGGACGAGCACTCCTGCCCGCGTCGGTGACGGCTCGTCGTGACGGACGAGGCTCTCTCCGGTCTCGAACACCGACAGCGTCCGCGACGTGAGCACCCCAAGAGACTCCAGCATTTCGGTGGCCAGGACCTCGCGCACCGCGCCCTTCAGCGTGAGCCGGCCGTCGCCGCCGCGGGAGAAGGGGGTGGTCCCGCTGCCCTTGGTCCCGAGGTCCATGAGGCGCCCGCGCCCATCGAGCATCTGGGCATGCAAGAAGCCCCGACCGTCTCCGATCCACGGGTTATAGGACCGGAACTGATGGCCGTGGTACCGGAGCGCCAAGGGCCGCTCCAGATTCCGGGGAAGGGGCCGAAGCTCCCCGAAGTGGCTCCGCCACTCGCCATCGTCGAGGCCGTCGAGCCCTACCTCCGTCGCCGCAGCCTGGTTTCGGTACCGCAGCACATGACGCGGAAACTCAGCTGGCTCGACCGGGTCTGCGAACAGCTCTCCCAGCGACGGCCAGACCGGAGCGGGTTGGTATCGCTCAGTCGGCGGCATCGACCGCCGGGGGTGGAGGGGTGTGTAGACCACACGCCACCCCGTACTGGGGAACGGAGAAGAGCGCGCCCGCCCCTCGCCACAGCGGCTTCACCGTGCCCCCAAGCTTGCTCGCCACGCGCTCCGCGAGCACACGCGCGACGCTCATCACGCTGATCTGGGGGTTTCGCCCGACGTTCGCAGGGAGCGAGGATGCGTCGATGACGTACACCCCGTCGGCGCCGATGACCTCACCATCCTGCCGTGCCGCGCGCCCAACGCTGCAACTGGCCTGGGGGTGGGAGCTGTATCCGATGAACCTCCCCGCGGGGAGGTCCTGAAGGAGGCCCCGCACCTCGTCCATGGTCCGGCATTCCTGGCCCCCGTAGACGTTGAGGTTCACGAACTCTGCACCACCCCCCTCCAGCCAAAGCTGCGCCGCGTGGGTCATGCCGCGCGCCGCGCGCTCCTGGTCTTCTTTGCTGAGGTCGTACTTGATGCTCGCGCCTGCGCCGCCGCTCCCCACGATGCGACCGCGTCCCGAGTCACGGACCATGACGCCCGTCGAAGCGAAGTTGCTCGCCCGTGAGAGATAGGGCCAGGCCTCTTTACCCCACATGGGAATCCCCGGGAAGATGGCCCCCGGAATGGTCGGGTTGCTCTCGAGCACGATGCGGTCCTCGCCGAACTCGTCGACGTAGTGGCCCTGACTCGACCCCGGCGCGGCCACGACCCGCTCGGCGAAGTACCCCAAGACCGTGAACACCGGATGGACCATCAGACCCGCGCCCACTTCCCCGCCGGAGGGGACCACGTCCGAGTCGAGAAGCAGGCGGGGTGAGGCGATGGTGCCGGCGCTCAAGATCACCGCCTTCTTCGCCGTCACCGAGAAGCTGCCGATGATGTTGCGGGACCGGTCCTCGACCACGCCTTCGACCTTGTTGGCAGCCACGAACCGGGCCACGGACCCCGTCACCACCCGCCCGCCGGCTGCGGCCACCCGCGGGAGCAGAGCGATGTCCACGCTCGCCTTGCCGCCCACTGGGCAGCCGTTGTTGCAGCGACCGCACCCCGCGCAGCGCGGCGTGTTCCGCCGGAAGTTGTAGTTGCTCCAGCCCAGGGCCTCAGCCGCGTCCTTGTGCACCCGGTCGTACCCCGAGAGCAACCGGTCCGGGGTGGGCTCCACCGAGAGCACCGCCTCGACCTCGTCCATGGCGCGGTAGTACGCGTCGGTGTCTTCGAACGCGCCGCCGCTCAGCTCGTTCCACTCCGCGAGGACCGACTCCGGCGTGCGGAAGCTGATGGCGGAGTTTACGACCGTGCTGCCGCCCAGGGCCTTCCCCCCGGCGACGGGCATCGGGGGAGTCCCCAGGGCGGTGCGGAGACCGCCTTCCTGGAACATCCGCGCGATGGCGACGGACGTGTCGGGAGAGTGGGTGTTGGGGTCCCAGGCGAAGCCTTCTTCGATGACCAGCACCGAGAGTCCCGCTTCGGCCAGCGTCGTGGCAGCGACCGCACCGCCCGCGCCGGAGCCGACGATGACGACGTCCGCCTCCCCTTCCCAGTCGCCTGCAGGCTCTTCCCAGAACCCGGTTTGGAGCACAGGAAGGGTCACGACGGCCTCCCGCACGGCACCGCGAAGCCCATGGAGGCGAGGACCTCGGGGCGCTCGAAGTACGTCATGCCGTAGAACGTCTTCAAGGCAGTCCAGAGCTGCGCCTTGACGATGAGTTGGCTGTCCGACCAGCCGGTGAGGTAGGCGGCGCACCGCTCCTCACCCAGCTTCGTGAAGCAGCGGGCTCCAAACCGGTCGAGGCCCGTCCCGTGCTCGAAGGCGAGCGGCAGGCCTCGACTCAGAGTGCGCTTGTGGTCAGGCATCGAGGCGTAGAAGGCGTCCATGCGACGCAGGGTCTCGTCGTCCCCTCCGCTGCCGGGGAGCGGGCCGCCCGGGGGCAAGAGTTGGTCCCCCAGCCGTCGGAAGATGGCTACTTCCTTTCGCGAGAGCACCGAGAGACCCTCGAGCTGGGGGCCGGGCTCCGGGTAGGTGCCCACCTGGCGCAGCCCTGCGTACGCAGCAGCGAGAACACCGGTGGTGGCCGCGCCGAAGACGAGCATGGAGCGGCGGGAGATCGTCTGGGGAGAGGGTCCGTCGGTCACGGCTGCGGAGCCTAGCCCGGCGCTGGGGCCATTGGGAGTTCAGCCTCAGAACTCCTACCCTGCCGACCATGCCGCAAGGATCCACTGACGCAGAGAACCCCGCCGCCTTCAAACACGCCTACAGCCCCGCCAAGGTGCAAGCGATGTCGGCGCTGCTCCAGAAGCGGCTCCCGGCGTTCCAGGCCGAGGTGTTCTCCGCATCCATCACACCGACCCTCACCGACCTCGAGATGAAGGCACGGGTCGACCTGATCGCGCGGGCACTGCGCGACGCCATCCCCCTCCCCTACCCCGAGGCGATCGCGGCGCTGGTGAGTGTGCTCGGCCCCCCGGGCGCGATCGCAGGCAAGGACGCCTGGGGACCCGATGACCCGTCGGGGGAGGGACTCACGGGGTTCGCGGTGTGGCCCGTGACCCACTTCGTGTCGCTCTTCGGCCGGGACCACCACGCCGACTCCATGGCTGCCCTGGAGTCGCTCACCCGCCGGTTCACGGCTGAATTCGCGCTGAGGCCGTTCCTCGAGGCTGAGCCGGAGCGGACCCTGGCGGTGCTCCGCACCTGGGCGACCTCGCCGGATCAACACCTGCGACGCGCCGCGTCGGAGTCCACGCGGCCTCGACTGCCCTGGGGAATTCGCCTTCGGGGGTTCGTCGCCGACCCCACACCGGTCCTCGCGCTCATCGAGCCCCTGCGAACAGACCCCGAGGAGTACGTGCGGCGCTCGGTCGCCAACAACCTCAACGACATCGGCAAGGACCACCCCCAGGTTCTCGTGGAGGTCGCGGAGCGCTGGTGGGCCGAGGGGCACCCCGCCACGCGCCGTCTCGTGAAGCACGCGCTGCGCTCCCTGGTCAAGGCCGGCCACCCCGGGGCCCTGGGGGTGCTCGGCTTCTCGGTCCCCGCGCGGGTTCAGTTGGCGGGGCTGCAAGTAGCGCATCCGCGCCTGGTCCTCGGAGAGACCCAGGTCGTGACGGGACGCCTGCAGTCCCAGAGCCCCGGGGACCAACGCCTCGTCGTGGACTACCGGCTCCACCTCGTCGGCGCGAAGGGACGGCCGCGCACCAAGGTGTTCAAGGGCACCCTCGCCACGCTGTCGGCGGGGGCCGTCCTGGACCTCCGTTTCGCCCTGCCCATCAGGAAGATCACCACGCGCCGCTACTACTCGGGTCTTCACGCGGTGGAGGTGCTGGTATGCGGCGCCGCCTGCGGGCGCGTGGAGTTCGAGCTCACGGTGCCCTGAGAGCCCGGGTCTCAGCGGCCCTCGACGGTCCAGAGCGAGACAGTGACGGAGTCGCTGTCGAAGGGAAGGCTCTCCATGGACGGCACCGCGGGGAGCTCCATGCTCCACAGCATCGTCAGGCGGGCGTCGGACTCCGCCTCGGCGCAGAGCGGGGCGCCCTCAGGAGTCGAGCAGAGGGAACTGCGGTAGTAGTAGCGGGTCTCTCCGGGCTCGAGACCTCGCACGATCGCGCCGGAGTCACCCAACCGAAGCCCTGACGTGGTTCCGCAAGCCCAGCCGGGCACCAGGTGTTCGGGGAGCACCATGCGGCGACGCTCAGCCCGGTCGACGTAGGCCACGCGGGCGCCGACGCCGAGGGTCTCGAGCTGCTCCCGGATGGCTGCGTACTCGAGCTGCTCGGTCGTGCGGTGGACGAGGTGTGGGGCTCCGGTCAGGAGCAAGAGGGCGCCCAGGGCGGGAGCCGCGGCGCGCCAGGGAGGTACAGGGAGGGCGCAGAGGACCAGGAGCCCGGGAAGGGTGAGACCCAGGGAGCGGTGCAGCCCCGCCCAGAGCTCGCTCTCGAGGAAGATCCGATGGGTGGCGACGTAGGCCGTGAAGGGCACGAGCGCCGCCAGGACCAGACTCAGCTGCCGCTTCCCCAGGCTGCGGGCCGCCAGGAGCCACAGAGCCGCGGCCACCCCATATCCCAGGCCCGGCAGGGCGAGGCCGTGGCGGACGGCAGGGCCGGCCGGCCCAGACGACTGGACGCTCTCGTAGACCGCGAGCAGGGCGGGCCCCGAGGTGATCGCCAGGACCCCACCGAGCGCTACACCTGCAACGGCCACACCCACCATGCGCCGCGACAGCGCCTGCTCCCCCGCGAGCAGCACGAACGGAAGAGTCGCCGCCAGGGGCCAGACCAGCGGGTGCGTACGCGCGACTTGGGTGATCGCGAGGGCAGCGGCGAGCCCCAGCGCTGCGCGAACCCCCACGGGGAGGTCGCGTTCACCAGCCGCGAGGAGCCCCACCGCCCCCAAGAGCAGACCCGTCAGAAGGCTCGGGTAGTAGGACTCGGACGCCCCCGACACCACCGCGAAGGGCTCGCACGCGACGAGCATGCCGACGAGCCAGGCGTGTCCCTCCTCGGCCCGCAGGAGCCTCACGGCAAGGACCGCGAGAGGGGCCGCAAGGGCCCCGAGCACTGCGTTGCCCGCGTAGACGGCG
>JAGSHC010000010.1 GCA_023954745.1 Deltaproteobacteria bacterium
TCGCCGGTTGCGTCGTCGTCATCGCCGGTTGCGTCGTCGTCATCGCCGGTTGCGTCGTCGTCATCGCCGGTTGCGTCGTCGTCATCGCTCACGGAGTCGTCGTCATCGGCTGGGGTCGTTGGACACCCGGTAGCGAGGGCGAGGAACGCCATGAGAATCAGCACCCGGAGGGGCCGGACAAATGAAGACGGGGACGCAGCCCCCGCGGTAAGGCGCATCGTGTGCATTGCTGTCTCCTCCACCCAGGGGTGAAGGTACCAAGGGGCGCGCGCCAGCTTCGAGGCTCCCGGGTCAGCCCAGTTCCCCCGGCTCAGGCCTGTCCGTGTTCCTTCCAGTACGCAGCCATGGACGCGAACAGCTCCACCGCGTCGGGTAGGCCGAGGGTCGCGTCCAGCTCGTAGTAGGCCATCCGCACGTTGGCCATGATCCGCTCGGACTCGGTCCAGTGGGAGAAGCCGTCCAGCGCGATGTCTCGCGCGGCGTCCTGCCAGCCCATGCCGGCGGCGTGCCGCCTCGTGGACTCGTCGAGCACGTACTGCATGTAGTCCCGGCACTCGGTCACGTGCTTCACGGTGGCCAGCGGGCCGTGCCCGGGCACGACGGTCTCGGGCTCCCAGGCGAGGATGCGGTCGCAGGCGTCGATCCAGTTCGAGAAAGGCCCGGCCCACAAGATGGGATGCGCGTCAGCGAAGAGGATGTCCCCGGTAAACACCGTCTTGCTGTCGGGCACGTGGATGAGCACGTCACCCTTGGTGTGCGCGGGACCCACATCGACCAGCTCGACCGCGCGCCCGCCTACATCGAGGGTGAGAGAGCCCTCGAAGGTGCGAGTGGGGGTGCGCAGCTCGACACTGTCGAAGTCGTAGGCGCCAAAGGCGTGCACCACGAACGCCGCCGCGTCGGGGATGCCCTTGAGCTCGGGCTTGCCCAAGGAGCCCAGCAGCTTCAGCAGCAGATTGACCGGCGCGCCGTACTTCAGGGATGCCTTGGACGCCTTCACCAGCTTGCCCAGCTGCGCCGGCGGCAGCTCCTCCATCTCCGCCGCCCCGCTGGCCGAGGCGATGATCTCGGTGCTGTCGGGCAGCACGCCGTTGCCCCAGCAGTGGTCGCCGTTGGCGTGGGTGTTCACCACCGAGTCGATGGCTACGCCAGGGGCTGCCTTGTGGATGGCCGCGAGCAGCGCCTCCGTGCGGGGGCGGTCGTACAGCGTGTCCACGAGGAGGGACGCGCCGTCGCCCACCACGAACCCGGCGTTGGAGAGGCCCCAAGCCCCCATGGGCTGGAGGTAGGCGTGCAGGCCATCGCCGACCTCGACGAGGCCACCTTCGTAAGGAGTCTTGCTCATGGAGACGGTGTAGCAGGGGGAAGGCCCCGCGGCGTCACAGCGGTACCCTTGTCCCATGTCCGACTCCGCTCTCGCCTTGCTCGCCTACTGCTCCTGGACTCTGCTGCTCGTCGCCACGATTGGAGGGATGCGCGCCGTCCTCACCCTGCGTGGGCGTCGGGCCAACAGCTTCGACCCGTCGGGCACCGACGTCTCGGCGTTCTCGGGGCGCCTCTGCCGTGCGCACGCCAACTGCTACGAGAACTTCCCGGTCATCGGGGGGCTGCTCATCGTCGCGCTGCTGACCGACAACGCCGCCATCACCGATGGCCTGGCGTTCTGGATGGTCGCGGCGCGTCTCGGCCAGTCCCTGGTGCACCTCGCCTCCACCCGCGCCCGCTGGGTGGTCGTTCGGTTCCACTTCTTCCTGGCGCAGGTGGTGATCGGCGGGTTGTGGGCCGTGCAGCTCATGATGGAGGCGGTGGGCTGAGCGCCATGTGGTCGCGAGGCCGTGTGGTCGCGCGGGGGGTGCGCACCGGCTCTGTCAGGGTGGTCGGGCTTACGCAGCCAGCGAGTCGTTGGGTCCGCCCTCGGGAATGGTGGCGATCTCGCCGGTCATCACCACGATGTCGCCAGTGTTGATGTCCAGGGTGATCTCCGCAGGAACGGGCCTGGCGATCGGGATGACCGCCGGAGAAGCCAGCTCCGGCTCGGGGAGTCCCATGGGCAGAGCCGAGGGGTGACGGTTCACGTAGCGGCGGAGGACCGCGCCGGCGAGGCCGGCGACCACGACGGCTGCGGCCACGGCGACCGGCCAGAAGGCGAAGAGCCAGACGGAGGCGGGAATGGTGGTGAGGGGCATGTGCATGGCGTTCTCCTTCGCCGTGCGGTCACGGCGTCTCTGTCCTCTACACGAAGCAACTGGCGTGCCAGATCGGGAGGGGGCGCGACGTCGTGCGATCACGCTCTGCGCTGGGTGTGGCAGCGCCTTCGGACGGGATGTCCGGACGTCCGCGGACATGCGGTGAGGAGGAGGTTCCAGCAGGGGTTTCTCCGCTACCCTGCGGCAGAATGTCGCACCCCCTCCGATTCCTTCTCTGCGTCGCTCTGGTCGCCGGCTGCCCATCAGCCAACGACGACGACTTGACCGCCAATGACGACGACGTCTCCAACGACGACGACTCGGTCACGGACGTGGTCCAGGTGGCGGTGCTGGTGACTCTGGATGGGGAGCCATCGCCCGACACCACCGTGCTCCAAGGCGGGATGCCCACGCGCTGGACGACGGACGCCGACGGCATGGCCACAGTGGATGTGGACCGGACGTTGGACGCGGAGCTCTGGGTGCTCGCGAGCCATCCCGACGCGCGCCAGTGGGGAGCCGAGATCGACCGGGATGCCCCCGAGGAGAGCGTGACCATCGCCCTCGACAGTTTCCGTCCCGACGACAATCCTGCCTACTCGTTCAAGGACCCCGGCACGCCGGAGCGGTTCGAGGACACGAGCATGTGCTCGCACTGCCACACCACGATGATCGCCGACTGGTTCGAGAGCGCGCATCGCGAGTCCGCCAGCGACCCTCAGGTGCAGGACCTCTACGCGGGTGCCGCGGCCGCCATCGCCAACGAGGCCGACTGCACCGCGGCGGGGGGCGTCTGGACGGCGGGGCATGTGCCGGGAACCCAGGCAGACGAAGCGGCGCGTTGCTTCATCGGTGACGGAGTCCTGCCCGCGCTGAACGGCTGTGACACCGGCCCGTGCGAAGACTCCCCGGACGAGTTCGGTGCCTGCGCGGACTGTCACGCTCCGGGCATCGACGGGCAGCTCGGCGGCAGGGACCTGCACGACGCCGTTGGCCATGCCTACGACTACGGCGTGCACTGCGATGTGTGCCACCGCGTGGAGTCCGTGGACCTGGAGGCGGAGCCGGGCACCGCGGGGCGTCTCGGGATGCTTCGGCCGTGGCCACCGGGGGCGTTCGCTTTTCCGGAACGGCCCCTCACCTTCGGTCCGTACGACGACGTGATGGTCGGGGTGATGGGGGCGGTGCAGCGGGACGTCTATCAATCGGCGGACTTCTGCGCCGGGTGCCATCAGCTCAACCAGGAGGTGCTGGTGCCGGGGGCGCAGATCGACACCACCCGGTGGCCCAGCAGTCGCCTGCCCATTCACGATACCTACGCCGAGTGGCTGGACATCTCGCAAGGGGTGGGGCTGCCCTGTCAGGACTGCCACATGCCGCCCGACGAGACGGTGACCAACGCGGCGGATCTCCAGCTGTTGTCTGTGCGCGCGGGGATGGTGACGGGTTGGGTCCGGGAGCAGGGGACCGTGCGCCACCACAGCTTCGAAGGGCCGGTGGGAGCGAACGAGCTCCTGCGCAACGCCGCCTTCGTCAACGTGCAGGACAGCGTGGAGGATGGAGTGCTCACCGCCGCCGTGAGCGTCACCAACACGAGCTTCGGGCATGCGCTGCCCACCGGTGAGCCCATGCGGTCGATGTTGCTCGAGGTGCGGGCCTTTTGTGGGGACGACGAGCTCGCGGCGTCGGGGCCTGCGCTGTCCGATGTCGCGGGGGCGCTGGACATCAAGGAGGCAAGCGAGGACTGGTCGCTCTGGCCCGGCGCCGAGGTCGGCCAGGTGGTGCGGGTGGTTTCGCGGACGGGGGGCTTCTGGGATGACGACGGCACCGGGCCCTTCGGCGACGGCACCTTCTCTCCTGAAGACAAGGGCCTCCCCATCGAGGAGCTCGTCGGCTTCTCCACCATCACCGCCGTCGACGGAGACGTCGCCACCTTCGACGCGCCCCTCCCCACGGGGGACATCGCGCTCCTCGGAGAGCCGCCCCTGGACGGAAGCGCCGAGCGCGCCTCGCGGGCCCTCGCCGGAGCGGCGGGTCACGCGTTCAGCAAGGTCCTGACGGGGCCTGATGGCGCGCGGCAGGTGCCGCACTTCCTCGCCGTGGACGTCGCTGCCGACAATCGACTGCCGCCGCAGCGGCAGTGGTCCGGCAGCTGGACCTTCCCCACGTCCTGCGCGGAGCCCAGCGTGCGCGCCTCGCTGCTCTACCGCGCCTGGCCCCTGGGCCTCGCTCGAGAGCGCGCCTGGGCCGGGGTCGACGTGGTGATGGTGGAGGCGGAGTAGGGGAGGAGCTCGAGCTCGGCTTCGTCGGCGAAGCTGGTGGCTACTGCTTCACGCAGAGCAGGTCGGCGTCGCCCTTGTCCCACTTCGTGGGCACCACCGTGCCTGACGGGGCGTGGCCCGCCACGGTGTTGAGCCCCTCGGAGACAGACCTGGCAGCCTTCCAGCCCGCGGCCTTCTCGGCGTCGGGGAACTCGTTGACCCGATAGCAGGCCCAGGTGGTGTTGGCGTGGGCTTCCGGCACGGAGAGCGTGCTCCCGAGGAGGGCGCCCGTGAGGAGGAGGCAGAGGGCAGCGAGGAGGAGGGATGTGCGGTTCATGAGTGCTCCATGGGGACTGGCGCCCCGGTGAATGGGAGCGCACAGGACCACGGGCACGGAGCGAGCGCAACGGGCAGAGGAAGCCGGCCGGTCTGCCTACAGCCGAACTCCCTGCACGACGCGGGGGATGTCCCCTCCGAAGATGGCGCGAATGGCGCGCGGGGCGTCGTAGTCGTGGCGCTCCAGCATCTCCTGGAGCACCTCGATCTCCACTGGCACGTTGCACACCTCGCGGAGGTACCTCGCGAGGGACGACAGCTCCCCCCGAGTCTCGGCGTGCATGGAGTGTTCGAGGCGCTGGAGCTGCGAGGCGAACCCGATGTTTGGGAGGACCTTTGGGCGGCCCGCCCGCACGGAGCGGTAGGCGTCGAGGAAGGTCAGTGCCTGGCGCTGCATCACCAGCGCGGTGGCCACCGTCGCCGAGCGACTTACTCCCACGGCGCAATGGACGAGGAGGCCAGCCTTCGAGGGGCTGGCCTGGGCGCGCGAAGCGAAGGCAAAGGCCTCGGGGAACGACGCGGCGATGTCGCTGTCGATGCTGTCCCGGACGGGAATGAAGACGGTCTCGAACCGCTCTCTGAGGAACGCGACGCTGCCTCGCTCGGTCTCCTCGAGGCAGCTGATGACGTGGGTGATGCCTGCCTCCTCGAGCGCCTGGAGGCCGGCGGGCTGAGGCCGGGCACCCACGTAGACGCCGTCGGCGACGCGGTTGAACGGTGCGTCGGTCAAGTCGATGGAGAAGTCGAACGTGCGATCGATCATGTCGCGGAAGGGAGCGGTGAGTCTGTCGAGAATCCACGACATGGTCAGCGTGGCCCTCCGTCTGCGAGAAGCACCCCACGGAGCGCTGCGAGATCGGACTGCACCGCCGACGACTGGGGAGCCTGGGTCGTGGCGAGAATCGACTCGGCCTCCTCCAGCTTGGTGAGGGCGAGGGCTCGGTCGCCAGAGGCCAGGTGCAGCTGGGCCAAGCTCAGCAGGGGATCGGGCAGGAGCCACCGGAACGTGTCGGTCCCCAGGACCGTCTCAGCCTCCTGGGCGGCGGCGAGGGCCTCGTCCGGCCGTCCGACCGCGCGCTCGAGTCGGGCGAGCAGGCTGGTCGACAGGCCCAGGTTTCCCCGGTCCTCGTTGGCGCGGTGGATGAGCAAGGCGTCGTCGAGCCAGGTGCGGGCCTCGTCGTGCTCGCCTGCCTCCAGGGCGACCCGACCGAGCATGTAGCGCACGTACCCCTCGTGGCGGCGATCCCCCGTCTCCACCTGGATCGCGAGGCTCTCCCTCAGCAGGTCGCGCGCGCCCTCGCCGTCGCCCCGCGTGGCGCGCAGCTCTCCCATGAAGCCCAGGACCCGGCCTTCGCGGCCGCGGCGGCCGATCAACCGCTCTGCCCTCAGAGCCTTCTCGTACTGGGCCTCGGCTTCGTCGTACTCGCCAGCCTCGCGAAGGCCGGAGGCCAGGTTGCTCTGCCAGAGCGCCACTGCGGCCACGTTGCCCAGTTCTCGGTGCACGCCCAGCGCTTGGCGGAACCGCTTGCGGGCGCGCTCCTTGTCACCCCGGTCTGCCTCGGCCACCCCGACCAGGCCGAGGATTGACGCTTCGCGGGAGCGGTCGCCGAGGGCGCGGTACAGATGCAGGGCTTCGGTCCACATGGCGTGGGCCACGGCGGTCTCCCCGAGGTCTCGTTGCATCCCCCCGTAGGCCCAGAGGACCCTGGCGAGAAGCGGGCGGTCCGCCCCGGGCCTGGCGAGGGAGAGCGCCTCGACGAACCCCTCGAGAGCCTCCGCTCGAGCCCCGCGGCGCTGAAGAACCTTGGCTTGCTCGTTGAGCGTGTTCGAGAGCAACCCCGCGTCGTCGAGTCCGCGGGCGGTGGAGACGGCGTCCGCGAGCAGGGTCCCCGCTTGCTCGAATCGTCCCAAGGGCACCAGGGACGAGGCGAGCGCCCCCTGGAGCCAGACCTGGTCCTCGGGCGAGAGGCCTTGCAGGTCCAGCGCACGCTCGGCCAGCTCCGCAAAGAGGGCGTGTGGCCCCGTCCTTTCCACCAGCTCCTTCACTGCGTTCAGGAGGGCGACTGCCACCTCGGGCTCGCCGCGGTCCAGGGCTCGCTGGAGGGCGACGACGAGGTTGTCGCGCTCGGCGGCGAGTGCCTTGCGCAAGGTGGGCCCGCCTCGGCGGCTGAGGGCGGCGATGGCTTCCGGCCTGCCGTACTCGGCGTAGTGGAGGCCGTGTCGTCGTGCGGTGTCTCGTTCCATTGCGAGACCGCTGTCCTCGAAGGAGCCAGCGGTGCGCAGTCGTTGGGCGGCATAGGCCTGCACGCTCACCAGGAGATCGAAGCGGTCGTCTGGCAGCGCCTGCACGAGCGACTTGTCGACGAGGCTCTGTAGGGCGTCGAGGGGCCAGGGGGCGTCGGAGAAGCCGTCGAGGTCGAGCACGGTCTCCGCGGCTTCGAGGAAGAAGGAGCCTTCGAAGATCGAGAGCTGGGCCAGGGCCGCCCGCTCCCACGGGTCGAGCAGGTCCCACGACCAGTCGAGGGTCGCTTTGAGGGTGGTCTGGCGTTGGGTCGTGCCCCCGCCTCGGCGGGCGAGCAGGGAGAACCGGTCGGCCATGCGGGCGAGCAGCTTGTCGACGGACAGCATTCTGGACCGGGCCGCCGCGAGCTCGATGGCGAGAGGCAAGCGATCGAGGAGCCTCACCAGCTCGCGGACCGGGGCGTCGCCCGACGTGCTGTCGAACCCTCGGTGGGAGGACTTCGCGCGGTCCACGAACAAGGTGGCCGCGTCGTCCTCGGTGAGGGGGGCAAGGGACAGGGTGTCCTCCCCGGCCAGCCCGAGGACCTCTCGACTGGTGACCACGAACGCCGCCTCGCGAGCCCGGTCGACCCACCGCCCCACGGTGGCGCCGGCGAAGGCGGTCAGTTGCTCGAAGTTGTCCAGGACGAAGAGCGCGCGGCCCCGTCCGGCGAGGGAGTGCCCCAGGGCAGCGACGGGGTCGGCGTTCCCGGGCATCGCGCCGAGCATCGCAGCGACTGCGGCGCAGATCCCCGCCTGGTCCCGGGCCTCGCTCAGGTCGCAGAGCCAGACGCCGCCTGGCCACTCGGGCGCGTGAAGAGTCCCAAAGCGGAGGGCGAAGCGCGTCTTTCCGGTGCCGCCGGTGCCGAGCACCGTGACGAGCCTCGCACCTTGATGGAGGAGGTCCTGGAGGTGCTGGAGGTCGGAGAGGCGTCCGACGAAGGAGTCCCGCTCGGCTGGGAGGTTTCCGCCGCCCAGGGCCGCCGTGGTGTTGAGGCCGCTGGATGGGGGGAGGACGTCGACGGTGTCGAGGTTCGCGAGGCTGTCCTCCGCCGGGAGGGTTCGACGGGCGAAGAGGTCTGAGGCGCGCTCGAGATCGGCGACGGCCCAAGCGACGCCGGGGGGAGGGGCAGCCCACAGGCGGGCGAGGTCGGTGCAGTTGGCGGCGCGACGAGCGGGCTCCACCTGGAGCGCGGCGCCGATCGCCTCGATCCACCGGGATGGGGCGTCGGGCGCGAGGGTGTGGGGCGGGGGGACGGCGGCTCGGCTGATGGCGTCCAGGAGGACGAAGGCGTCTTCGCTCCCAAAGGCCCTTTGCCCGGTGACCAGCTCGTAGAGCACGCACCCCAGGGACCAGACGTCCGCGCGAGCGTCCACGGAGTGCGTGTCTCTGACCTGTTCGGGCGCCATGTACGCCGGTGTCCCCACGGCGACGCCCGTACGGGTCAGCCGCACGTCGTCGGACGCGAGGTGTCGCGCGATGCCGAAGTCCGCGATCTTGGGAACCAGCGATCCCTCGCGGGGAGCGAGCAGCACGTTGGCGGGCTTCACGTCGCGATGTACGAGACCTGCGTCGTGAGCGGCACCGAGCCCGGCGAAGAGGCCCGGGGCGATGGCGTCGATCTGCGGTGGGGTCGGTCGTGCGATGGCGAGCCACTCGTGGAGGGCGGGGCCGCGGACCAGCTCCAACACGAGCGAGGGCTGACCCTGCACTTCGAGGGCGTCGACCGCGCCCACGATGTTGGGGTGCGCCACTGCGCCGTGAAGTTGGACTTCCCGAAGCATGCGGCGCCGAAGGTCGGGGTGGGGGGTATGCAGGACCTTGAGGGCGTACTCGGCGCCGGTCCTGGCGTGACGGACGCGATACACCTGGGCCATGCCGCCTGCCCCGAGGAGGGCTTCGACGACATACCTCGCGGCGACGACGGTGCCCACGCGCAGATGCATGGGGGGAGGGTAGGTCACCTGGGGGTCGACGTCCCTGCGACCAGGGGGCGTAGAGTGCCGGGATGCGACGCTTCTCGTGCCTTCTCGTCCTCCTCGTCAGCTTTGCCATCGCTCCCTCCGCGGGGGCGTCCGAGGCGGTCCTCACGCTCGAGAGCGCGGGGAGCGAGCCTCGGCAGGTGCTTCGCGTGACGCCTGTGGTTGGGCAGACGGAGAGCTCGAAGGTCACGATGGCGGTGGCCATGCGCATGAGCATGAGCGGGATGGAGATGCCGGAGGTCAGGATGCCGCTGATGCTCATCAGCGGGACGAGCAAGGTGGAGTCCGTCGGCGCGAACGGGGACATTGTCTACCGCCTCGCCTTCACCAAGGCGGATGTGCAGACCGGCGGAAACCTGCCCGAGGAGATGAGGCAGCAGCTGAGTCTGGACCTGCAGGCGCTGGTCGGGGTGACTGGGTCGGTGACCATGACGTCGCGCGGCTTCTCGACGAAGGCGAAGATGACCGTGCCCAAGGGGACCCCGAAGGACGCACGAGAGCTGATCAACGACATGTCGGAGACGTTGTCGGACGAGGACACGCCGCTGCCAGCGGAGGCCGTGGGAGTGGGGGCCAGCTGGACGGTGGTGTCCACGATCACCTCGGACGAGGGTCTGCAGATCGAGGAGACCACGCGCTACGAGTTGGCGTCGATCAGTGGTTCGACGGTGCAGTTGACCTCGGCCATCAGCCACGAGCCGACCTCCACGAAGGTGGACCTCGACGGCATGAAGCTGCAGCTCGCGAAGTACAGCGGCAGCGGGGTGGGCGCCGTCACCCTGGACCTCACGCGGGTGACCCCCGTGGTCTCCCAGGAGAACCTGAGCACGGCGCTCGAGGCCTCTGGAACCGAGGGCACGTTCACGATTGCGACGGACGTCTCGCTCGTGGAGCAGTCCGAGGTGGTGAAGCCCTGAGGGAGGATGTGGTCGCGGGCGCGGGGCGCCGGGCCGCGGGGTGGACTCGGGCGTGCGTCCCCCTCGCGCGCAGAGAAGGTAGCGTTCCCCCATGGAACCGAACACCCTCCGTCCCCGCCTCCCTGAGGCCATGGGCCTGCTCCCGGTCCGCGAGCGCTGGGCTCAGGCGAAGATCGCCCTGCGCGGCGAGGAGGATGTGCCGCCGTCCAAGTTCGGACTGTCGAGCCTGGCGATGCTGAGGCCCCGGATCGGGATTCGACTCTGGCGCGGTCGGCCCTGGATCGAACGGGCGGTCCTCCTCACGAACCTCTTCAACCACCGCCAGACGCCGACGGAGCTCGGTTGGTCGGTCCTCCGCACCCAGGTGGAGGACTTCCGCGGCGGCGACATGACCTACGACAGCCACAACGGCACGGACCTCTCGATCCCCGTGGGCACGACGGTGACGACGGCTGCGCCGGGCCAGGTCGTGCAGGTCATCTCCGAGTTCAATCGCGGGGGGCTCAAGATCTTCATCGACCACGGCCGGGGCCTGATGACCTGCTACGCCCACCTCGCGCGGGCCCTCGTGGAGCCCGGCCAGGTGCTCGAGCGAGGGCAGCCCATCGCCGTCTCCGGCTACAGCGGACTCGATGGATTCGTGACGTTCCCCTTCGGCGTCCCCCACGTGCACTTCAACACCTGGCTGAACGGCGTGCCGGTGGACCCCTTTGCTCGCGAAGGCGAGGAGTCCTTGTGGCGCGGCGGCGTGCCCCTCCCGCCCGACAGCGCCCAGGGCGAGCGGTTCGAGCCCTCGACCTACGATGCAGAGGCGGTGCACGAGGTCGTGGCGGCCTGCAAGACGGAGTCGGTGCGCGCGAAGCTCGAGGCGGTCGAGTCCCCAGACCAGCGCGCGGCCCTCACCGTCATCGAGATGAACTACTACCCCACCCGCTTCCCGGCGCAGCCCAATGTCTACGGCACCGCCTGGGACCGGGCTCCGCGCCTCGACCTGCCGTTCCTGGCGAGCGCCTTCGACCGCGCCGTCTTTGTAGACGAGCCAGGAGGCGCCACTCCGAGCTAGGAGCCCGTACGGGCTCCTAGAGCTTCGGTAGCTCCGCTCGGGTGAGCTCGCCGGCTTCGTTTGCCCCGGTGTTCACTGTGCTGGCGGGCTCGAAGAGGACGACCTCGCACTCCTCCGGGGCCACGGGCTTGTGCTCGACGCCGCGAGGGACGACCACGAACTCCCCGGTGCGCACCGTCACCATCCGGTCGCGGTAGTGCATGTCGAAGGAGCCCTTCGCCACCAGGAACATCTCGTCCTCGTGCTCGTGGTGATGCCACTCGAACTCCCCGAGCAGCTTCACGACCTTGACGTGCTGCCCGTTGAGCTCGGCGACGATGGCGGGAGACCAGTGGGCGTCGACCTGAGCCAGCTTGTCGGCGAGGTTTATGGGGGCGGTCACTAGACCGGCGCCACCTTCACTGCGCAGACCTTGTACTCCCCCGTGCCCGTGACGCTGTCGCCCGCGTCGTTGGTCAGGTAGTTCGTCAGCGAGTCGGGGAAGTGCAGCGGCATCCACACGCAGCCGTACCGCATGCGCGGGGAGACGTTCACCACCGCCTCGATGGCGCCTCGGCGTGAGGTGACGCGGACCCGTTGGCCGTCACTGAGCCCGCGACGCTTGGCGTCCTTGCGGTGCATCTCGATGAAGTTCTCGGGCTGCTTCGCCATGGCGCCGCTCGCCCGCAGGGTCTGGGTGGCGCAGTTGTAGTGATACAGCGTGCGCCCCGTGCTGAGCAGCAGCGGGTAGTCGTCGTCGGGCAGCTCCGCGCTGGGTCGGTAGAAGACCGGCTGGAAGTGGCCCTTGTCCGTGGGCAGGCCGTCCTGATGCAGGGTGGGCGTGCCTGGGTGGTCCGGGGTGGTGCATGGCCACTGCAGGCCGCCCTCGGCGTCGATGCGGTCGTGACTGATGCCCGTGAACTTGTCCGTCAGGGCTGCCATCTCGGCGTAGACAGCATCTGGGCCCGCGTAGTGCGGCATGGGGTAGCCGCAGGCGCGGGCGAGGTCGCACACGATCTCCCAGTCGGCGCGGGCCTCTCCGGGAGGGCTCACGGCCTTGCGGACACGCTGCACGCGGCGGTCGGAGTTGGTGAACACCCCGTCCTTCTCGGCGAAGCAGGCGGCAGGGAGGATGACGTCGGCGAAGCGGGCCGTCTCGTTCAGGAAGATGTCCTGCACGACGAGGAACTCGCACTGGTTGAGACCCAGCTCGACCTGGCTGGCGTTGGGCTCGCTGAGGACGATGTCCTCGCCCATGACGTACAGCCCCTTGATGCCGCCCTTGGGGAGCTGCTTCATCATCACGTTGAGGTTCATGCCGTCGTCGGGCGACAGCGGAACCCCCCACGCCTGCTCGAAACGCTCCCGGGCCGCAGGGTCGGACACGCGCTGGTAGCCGGGATAGAAGACCGGGCTCGCGCCGGCGTCGTTGGCGCCCTGCACGTTGTTCTGGCCACGCAGCGGGTTCATGCCGGAGCTGCGCTTGCCCAGGTGCCCCGTCATCAGCACGAGGTTGGCCAGGGAGTACACGTTGTCGGTGCCGTGGGTGTGCTCGGTGATGCCCAGGGTGTAGTAGATGCCGGCCTTGTCGGTGGTGGCGTACATGCGCGCCGCCTCGCGGATCAGGTCCGCCGGCACCGTCGTGATGCTCTCGCCCCACTCGGGGGTGGCGTCCTTGACCGCCTCAGCGAGGGTGTCGAAGTCCTTGGTGTGCTTGGCGATGAAGGCGTGGTCGACGAGGTCCTCGTCGATGATCACGTGGGCCATGGCCGTCAGCAGGGCCACGTCCGTGCCCGGCTTGAGCTGCATGTAGACGTCAGCGACGTCGGCGAGCCAGATGCGGCGCGGGTCCGCGACGATGAGCTTGCTGCCGTTCTTCTTCGCCCGCTTCATCTCCATCGCGATGATGGGATGCGCCTCCGTCGTGTTGGAGCCAATGACGAACATGAGCTCGGTGTCCCGGATCTCCGGAATCGAGTTCGTCATGGCGCCTGCGCCGAACATGGTCACCAGACCGGCGACCGTAGGAGCGTGTCAGGTCGCGGCGCATTGATGGCAGTTGTTCGTGCCGAAGGCGGCGCGACTGAGCTTCTGGACGAGGTAGTTCTCCTCGCCCGTGCAGCGGCTGCTGCTCACGAAGCCCAGGGCGTCGGCGCCGTGTCGGTCGCGCACCCCCATCAAGCCCTTCGCGGCGTACTCGATGGCCTCGTCCCAGGACGCGGGCTCGAGCACGCCGTCGCGGCGAATCATCGGCGTGGTCAGCCGATCCTCGTGGTGGATGAACTCGTAGGAGAACCGGCCCTTGATGCACAGGTTCCCGTCGTTGAGCGTCGTCCCCGGCTCGGGAGACGTGATGCGCACGACCTGGTCGTCGGCCACGTGCAGGTCGAGCTGGCAGCCCACGCCGCAGAAGTTGCATGTGGAACGTACGACCTTCTCGGGCTCCGGCGCCTTCAGCGACGGCTTCTCGGTCATCGCGCCGGTGGGGCAGGTGTCGATGCAGCCGCCGCACATCTCGCAGGTGGAGTCGAGCAGGCCGATCTGGTCGGCGGTGGCGATGGTGGTCTTCGCGCCGCGGCCCGCCAGGGTGATGGCGGAGACGGCTTCGACCTCGTCGCAGTAGCGCACGCAGCGGGCGCAGGCGATGCAGGCCTCGGGGTCGAAGTGGATGTAGGGGTTGTTGTCCTCGCGGCCTTCGCGCGGGGTTCCGATGTGGGTCAGCTCGGGACCGGTGCCGTGCTTGAGGACGAGGTCCAGCAGCTCGTTGCCCACCCCGCGCTGCTGCGGCAGCTTCGTGGCCTCGTCGATGGCGTGGTCGGCCATGTACATGGAGAGCAGCGTCTGACGGTGCCGCTCGATGCGGTCCGACTCGGTGGTGACGTCCATGCCGTCGGTGACGTGCCATGCGCAGGCGGGCTGGAGTCGCCGCTGGCCCTCAATCTCCACCAGGCACATGCGGCACGAGCCCATGGGGTCGAGGCGCGGGTCGTGGCAGAGGGTCGGGACGTCGGCCCCAGCGCGGGCCGCCACGTGAATGAGGAGCTCGCCGGGCGCGGCGTCCACCTCGGTGCCGTTCACCGTGACAATCACGGTGTTCTGGGTCTTCGCATTCAAGGTGGATCGAGCGTACTCGATCAATGGAGAGGTGGGGGCCCGATGGCGTCTGGTGCGGGATTCACGACAAAGCTGCGCGAATGCAGTTTCGGCCTGCAAACACACCGCAAAATGCCGCGATTACGCCGCGTAGTGTTCTGTCATCGGAACGCGGCGCCCACGGGAACGGGAGCCGGTTCCACAACGGAGACACCACCATGAACAGCACTCTCGGACGCATTCTTCTCGGCCTGCCCGGTCTCTTCATCGCACTCTCGGGTCTGATGTTCCTGCTGAACCCCGGTGGCGGCGCCGCCAAGCTCCTGTTGACCCCCGAAGGAGCCGAGGGGCTCTCGAATCTGCGCGGCTTCACCGGAGCGTCGGTGTTCGCGGTGGGCGCGGGCATCATCATCGGCGCAGTGACCAGGAACCTCGCCAACGCGCGCCCTGGCGCCATCTTCGTGCTCGTCCTCATCGGCGCGCGGGTGCTCTCCTACTTCGTCGACGGTCCCAACCCCAACGTGGGCCTCTACATCGCGATTCCGTCCGTGGCCTTCGCGTTCATGGTCGCGGGGCACAAGCTCATCGAGCGTGACCACACCGCCGGCGCACGGGCGGGCCAGGCCGTCAGCGCCTGAGCGCTCTGCCCGCCGTGGTGCGCCGACGGCCGGACACGCTCCGACGAGCAGGGCCAGGAGAACGAGAAGGTCGGTCTGGACACGCATGGCCGGTGCCCAGGGGCGTTGTGGAGAGCGCGGGGGGTGGTGGGTATCCTGCCTCGATGCCTCTTCTCCTCCGGCTGCTCGCCCCGACCACAGTCGGCTCCCTCATCGCCCTCTCCGGTGGCTGCATCACGACGCTGCCCCTCCCTGACGGCTTCAACCCGGCGGAGGCCACCGAGTTCGCCGAGCTCGCAGTGAGCGCCTACGACATGCGGGCCACCCTCCAGGCGGGGGACGACTGGCTCGGCCCCGATGGGTACGCCATGCACGGGGTACACACGACGGAGCAGAACTGGAACGACCTCTCGGACGAGCCCGAGACGGTGCCGGTGGCCTGGCTCGGGTCCCGAGACGAGACCGTGTTTGTCGTCTTCCGCGGGACCTCCACGAGCACGGAGGCGCTGCTCGATCTGGACATCACCCAGGTGGACTTCCCCCTGCTCTCGGGCGACGGCGGTGGGACCCACGAGGGCTTCACTGAGCGCTACGTCGAGCTGCATCCGGGGCTGCGCGCGGACATCGATGGCCTGCTCCAGACCGGCGACTTCGCCAGGCTGGCCTTCACTGGGCACTCCTTGGGGGGGAGCATCGCGACCCTGGCCGCTGCGACCTTCGCCGACGAGGGCGAACTGCCGGTCCTCGTGTACAGCTTCGCCTCACCCCGGACCGGCGATCGGGACTTCGCGGCCCGATACAACGGGCTCGTGGACCAGAGCTGGCGGGTCACGAACCCGCGGGACCTCGTGCCAGGCTTCCCCGAGGAGAGCCCCGACGGACTCACGGGCAACGCCGAGCAGCTGTTCTACGAGCACGTCGAGGTGCGGACCGACCTTCCCTTCGACGACGCGAACGGCAGGGTCGAGACCGACCTCGGCGTCGGCGCCAACCACAGCTCGTGCCGCTATCTGCGCGAGACCTGCGAGCTCGCCGAGTCCGACGAGGTCTGCGCCGCGGTGGTGGCGGACCACGTCTCCTGTCAGTGACGAGCCTCGCGCCCTGGCGTGAGCACGCACGGTTCCAATACGCCCGTCAGCCGAAGGAGCCCTGGGCGGCCTGCGGGAGCCTCGGCGTCCGCGTCGGCGTCCGCCTGGGCCAGGTTGGCGCCGGGCGTGCGCCAATGACGCCCCTATGACGCCCAGTCGCGGCTATCCCCCGAACTCTTTCGGAAAGTGCTTCATCGCCGTCGTGAGCGGCCAACTCGCCACCTGCCCAAGCCCGCAGATGCTGCCCTCCTCCATCTCCCACGCGACATCCTCGGTGTGAGACAGCGCGTCCGCGTCCCCGTCGATGAAGCGCTCCAGCGCTTGCCGCTGGACCTTGCATCCCACGCGGCAGGGAGTGCACTGCCCGCAGCTCTCGTCCTCGAAGAAGATCAAGCCCCACAGGGCCGCCTTCGTCATGGGGATGGTGTCGTTGAGCACCACGAGGCCGCTACTCCCCATCATCGAACCGGCCGCCTGCAGCGACTTGAAGTCCAAGGGGGTGTCCCGGAACGACATGGGCAAGAAGCCCGCGCTCGCCCCTCCGGGCGAGAAGGCGATGGGCGTGCCGACATAACCCCCAGCAGCCTCGACGAGCTCATCGAGTGTCACCCCCAAGGGAAGCTCGTACACCCCGGGGTTCTGGATGTGGCCCGAGATGGAGAACAGCTTGCTGCCCGCTTCGGTCTTGCCCTGGGCCTTGAACCACTCCCCGCCGCGCAGAACGATGGACGGCACGCACGCCAGGGTCTCCACGTTGTTCATCAGGGTCGGCTGACCGAAGAGCCCCACCTGCGTGGGGTAGGGCGGCTTGAGCCGTGGCATGCCGCGCTTGCCCTCCAGGGCTTCGAGGAGGGCCGTCTCCTCCCCGCAGATGTAGGCGCCGTGGCCTTCGACGATGCGCACGTCGAGCCAGGACGACAGGGTCTCCCCCGCCTCCTCCAACGCCCGCTCCATGGACTGCTTCGCTTCCTGGTACTCGCCGCGAACGTAGATGTAGGCGACATCCGCGCCGGCCACCTTGGCCGCGATTGCCATGCCCTCCAGCATCAGGTGGGGGCGACGCTCCATGACCATGCGGTCCTTGAAGGTGCCGGGCTCGCTCTCGTCCGCATTGACGACGACGTACTTCGTGGGCGACGTCTCGCGCCGCACCGCGCCCCACTTGAAGCCAGCGGGGAATCCGGCGCCACCGCGGCCTTGCAGGCCTGACGCGTTGATGGCCGCGAGGACGGCGTCCACACCCACCTCCTCCAGCTTGGCGAGGGCGGCGTAGTCCGCAGAGTCGCGCCCGGCCAGGTTCATGGGGAGTTCGGGGTCGTTCGGCGTGAGCTCTCCGGGAGGTGCGATGGAGATCGGCAGCAGCTTCTCGTCCACCGCCGCCGGGGCTCGGTCGCACTGGCCCAGGCAGCTCACCTGCTCGTGCTTGACCCCTCGGGCCTCCAGGTCCGCGACGAGGTCATCGCTGCCCTTCATCTTGCAGGTCAGGCCCTGGCACACCCGCACTCCGGCGTCGGGTCGGGAGACCAGGGTGTAGAAGGTGGCGACGCCGTAGACGTCCGCGGCGGGAACGCCGGTCTCTCGGGAGATCTGCTCGGCCACGCCAGGCTTGAGGCCGCCGTGATGCTCCAGGAGCTCGAGGACCCTGCTCCGCTGTGCGCCTGTTTTCTCCATGAAACGAGAGTATCCCAGCGCGCCAGCTACGGTCTCAGCATGAAGAATCTCGCTCTGTGGGTCGCCCTCCTGGTCTGTGTCGGCTGTCCAACAACCCCGTCGAACGACGACGACGTAGCGAACGACGACGACGCAGCGAACGACGACGACTCGGCGAACGACGACGATGCAGCGAACGACGACGACTCGGCCGACCAGCGCACCGAGACGCGCGTCTTCGTCAGTTCCACCAAACACGACGGGGCCCTGGGAGGTCTCGTGGGCGGGGATGCCGTCTGTCAGGGGTTGGCTGATGCCGAGGACCTCGGTGGGACCTGGATGGCCTGGCTCGGTGATGGAACCGACGGCCCCGCGACTCGCTTCGTGGTCTCCGAGCGTCCCTATGTCCGGGTGGGTGGCGGCGTCGTCGCCGAGAACTTCGCCGACCTCATCGACGGAACCATCGCCGTGCCCCTCAACCAGGACGAGACCGGCAGCCCTCTTCCATCAGACGACGACATGATCGTGTGGACGGCGGTGTTCCACACGGGCGGAGAGCCCACCCCCGTGAACTGCTCCGGCTGGACGGCTGCCGAGCCGACCCTCGTGCCGACGGGCCTCGCGACCGCTACGGACACAGGATGGACGGTGACCGCGCCCTACAACTGCGATGAGCTGCATCGGTTCTATTGCTTCGAGCAGTAGGGCACGAAAGGCCAGGCGAGCTTCCCTCGCCTGCGTGCGACAATCACCGCATGAGGTTCCTGACCTGCACTCTGCTCGCCCTCCTCGTCACCTCGCTCGTGGGCTGCTCGCCGCGCGGAGGCCGCGGAGGCGGGGGTGGGGCGGATGACGACGACGACACGTCGGACCTGCCCGAGGACGACTCCCAGGTCAGTATCGAGCTGTTCGGGGCGCTTGCCTTCGACGAAGGCTTCTGTGACCCGGACACCGACCGACGCTGCGCCGACTATGAGATTGCGCTGCATCTCGACCACGACGGCATCGACCCCCTGGCCTACCTCGACTTCATCGCCATCCGCTCGGGCGCGATGGAGTTCACGAACACGCTCGACTGCGCCGCGAGCCCCTGGCGCGTCGACCCCGAAGGCGGCTCGGAGAACACCGAGTTGTTGATTCGCTACGACGGCGAGGGCGGGCAGCCCACCATGTATCACCGCTGCGGAAACGAGCTCGTCTCGCGCACCAACTCCGCCGTGGGCGACGCTCCTATTACCGGGATGATCGAGGTGGAGGTCCACATCGCAGGCGACGAGTTCCTGCATGTGGCCACTGCGTCGCGGCCGCTGGAGCCGGCGCTTCCCTGAGGCCCCGACCGGTCCCGCTCAGCCTCGGGCGACGACCTGGAACCCGGCGGCCTCGATGCGCCGCTGCACTTCGTCACCGTCCAAGACTCCGTCCACGGTCAGGACGACGGAGTCCGCGGCGTGATCGGCCTTCACCGCCCCTACTCCGGGCGCGTCCTTGAGTACGCGCTCCACGCTGCCGGAGCAGCCTCCGCAGGTCATTCCGGTCACGTTCCAGGTCTGGGTGTGTGCGTCGCTCATGGGGGGACGGTAGCCCTCTTCTCCGCACACTTCTTGCCCCACGGTCCTTACGCGGGCGCCCGCGTGCCTTGACCCTGTAGGGGGCCGACGCCATTCTCCCGCGATGAAGCCGTTCCCTACTTGCTTGGCGCCTCTTCTCTTCGGCGCCCTGCTGCTGCTGGGGGCTCCTACCCCGCCCGCCCACGCCGCCGACCTCCAGTCGGCCATCCTCAAGGTGCAACGAGACGCGCAGACCGCGCTCGTGAACATCCAGCCCGTCACTGAGACGTTCAATCGGGGCGAGAAGCGCAAGCGCAGCAGCGTCGGCTCGGGCTTCCTCGTGGACTACGACGGCAACATCGTCACGAACTATCACGTGGCCGGCCGAGCGAAGCGGGTGATGGTGACGCTCTTCAACAAGGAGCGGGTCGAGGCCGAGCTGGTGGGTGAGGATCCCTCGACGGACCTCGCGGTCATTCGCATCCCCAAGGAGCTGGTCACCGAGTACGGCATGAAGCCGCTGTCCTTCGGCGACTCCGAGTCGCTCGAGGTGGGCGAGTTCGTGATGGCCCTGGGGTCGCCCCTCGCTCTCGCGCGCACCATGACCTTCGGGGTCGTCTCCAACAAGGACCGCTACCTGCCCGAGGGGATGAGCCTGCCCACGGGCGAGCGCACCGGCGACTTCAACACCTGGATCCAGACGGACGCGGCCATCAATCCCGGCAACTCGGGTGGGCCGCTCATCAACCTCACGGGGCAGGTCATCGGCGTGAACGCGCGCGGCGCCATGTTCGCGGACAACATCGGCTTCGCCATCCCCGCCGCCACCGCCACCGCCGTCAGTCGCGACCTCATCGACGCCGGCGAGGTGAAGCGCAGCTGGGCGGGCATCAGCTTCCAGTCGCTTCAGGACTGGGAGGCGCTCTTCGGCATGGACACGAAGACGGGCGTGCTCGTCGCGAGCGTGGAGCCCGGCGGACCGGCGCAGATGGCGGGACTTCAGGCCGGTGACATCGTGCTCACCTACGGCGGCGAGACCATCACGGCCCGCTTCGATGAGGAGCTGCCCGGCATCTACCAGCTCATCGCGTCGACACCCATTGGGGCCAAGGTGCCGTTGACGGTGCTCCGCCGCGACGGCGAGATCGACGTGACCCTGGAGCCCATCGAGACCGGCAAGCTCTCCGGTGACGAGTTCGAAGCCAGCGAGTGGGGCTTCACGGTGCGAGGCATCACGGACCAGATGGTGTTCAGCCTCGAGCTCGAGTCGGGGGAAGGGGTCCTCGTCGAAGGCGTGCGCACCGGCGGACCCGCAGCGCGAGGCCGTCTGCGACGCGGCCAGGTGGTCGTCTCCATCGCCGATGAACCCATCACCGACCTCGCTGGCTTCGAGGCGCGCTACGAAGAGCTGGCGGCGAAGGGCGAAGACATCCTGCTGCACGTGCTCGAGGCCGAACGGCAACGCTACGTCCTTGTGAGACGGGCCGAGACCGCGCCGGAGGGCACCCGATGAAGCGCGCTCTCCTCCTCCTCGCAGCTCTCGCGCTCCTGATCCCGGCCGCCGCCGATGCGAAGCCGAAGAAGAAACGGGGCAAGGGCCAGACGGCCACCGAGTTCTACGACGCTGCGCGGCTGACCCTGGCCACCGTGAACTTCTCCCAGGAGTTCGTGGCCGGCGGCTCACCCCAGCAGACGACGTCGGCCACCGACGGCGTCGTGATCAGCCCGGACGGGCTCGTCCTCATCTCAGGCACCGTGCGCTTCCCCCAGAGCGGTCCGGGGCGGCTGCGCGGCGGTTCCCTTCCCGAGCTCAGCAGCTTCCGGCTGCACTTCTCCGACGGTCGGCAGCACGAGGCCGAGGTCGTCACCTTCGACACCGACCTCAACCTGGGGCTCCTGCGCATCACGGACGGAGACCCCGAGAAGCCCTTCGAGCATGTCAGCTTCGGTGACGACTTCGAGCCCGCCATCGGGTCTGGGCTTCGCTCGATGACGCTCTACACGCAGGAGTACGGGCGCGAGCCGGTGTACTCGCCGGTGTCGATCAACTCGCTCCTCTCCACCCCGCAGGACGTGTGGTCGCTCTCCGGGGCCGGCCTGAACATGCTCGGGGCGCCGCTTTGGAGCGGCGCTGGCAAGGTCGTGGGAGTCGTGGCCCAGGTCCCCATGAGCCCCGGCGGCGGGCGGCAGGTGATGCCGCAGCTCTCGGGACCGGTGGGCTTGTCGTACGGGCGGTTCGCGGAGTGGTTGTCGGGTGCCGTCGAGCAGGCGCAGGCGGTGGCTGAAGTTGTCGAGGAAGAGCCCGAGGAGGCCGGATGGCTGGGCATCGAGTTCCAGGCGCTGGAGCGTCCGCTGGCGAAGCACCTGGGCATCAGCGAAGGCGGCGGCATCTTCGTGACGCGGGTCATCCCGGGCTCGCCGGCCGCCAAGGGTGGGCTGGAGCCCCTGGACATCCTGGTGACCTTTGACGGCGAACGCATCGCGGTGAACCAGAACAGCGACCTCAACAAGTTCATCGAGAAGGTGCGGGCCGGAAAGCCCGGCGCTGTCGTGCGGTTCGGCAAGGAGTCTCGCGGTGATGGCGCGGTGGAGGAGGTGGCTATCACCTTGATGAACTCGCCGAAGACGGAGCTCCAGGCCGATCGCCGTGAGGATGACCGGTTCGACATCACGGTGCGCGAGATCACAATGGACGCACTGCTCGGCCAGCGACTGGACCCGGAGACGGCTGGCGTCATCGTCGATGGCGTGACGCGCGCTGGTTGGGCCGGGCTCGCCGGCTTGAGCCGTGGGATGATCATCCAGCGAATCAACGAGCACGACGTCACCGACCTCGACTCCTTCAGTGAAGGCGTCGACAAGGTCCTCGAGGAGCGGCCCGACAAGGTCCTCTTCTTCGTGCGCTTCCGGCGCGACACCCGATTCTTCGTGGCCGAGCCGGACTGGACCGAGCTGGACGAGCCCTAGGTGAGCTTCCCTGTCGACGACCCGCGGGCGTTCGTCGCGGCCTACGAGTCCACGCTCCGCCCCATGCGGCAGCGCCACGGCGATGTGTACTGGCGGTTCGCACTGTCGGGAGACACCGCGCACCAGGCCGAGCTGGAGACCATCGAGGGCGAGATGTCCCAGCTGCATGCTGACGAAGCGGCCTACGGGGCCCTCGACCGATGGGCGGCCCAGGGCACCGACGATGCGCTGCTCGCCCGGCAGATCGCCCTGCTGCTCCCGGAGTTTCGCCGCGGACAGGCCCCCGAGGCGCTGCGGTTGCGCATCATCAAGCTCGGCTTGGAGACGGAGGAGACCTTCACCACGTTCCGCCCGGTCGTGGGCGGCCGCCGCATGGCGTCCAACGAGATGGACCGGGAGCTGCTCGTCAGCAACTCGGACGCTCGGCGCCGCGAGGTGTGGGAGGCCACGAGGGCCATCGGTCGCCACGCGAGAGGGTCCGTCGTCGAGCTCGCGCAACTGCGCAACGAGGTAGCCAGCTTCCTGGGGTACTCCGACTACTTCACCATGGAGCTCGCGGATCAGGAGATGGAGCCCGAGGAGCTGTTCGGTGTGCTCGACGACCTGCGTCGTGACACGGACGGCCCCTGGGCGCGCCACAAGGCCGAGCTGGACGCGGAGATGGCGGAGGCGCGGGGCAAGCGTGCCGAAGACCTGATGCCCTGGGACTACACCGACCGCTTCTTGCAGTCGGTGCCTCGGCGGGACCCGGGACGTGGAACCGACGCGTGGTTCCCTCTGGCCGCCATCAAGAAGAACACCCACGGCTTCTTTCGGGGGGTGGGTCTGCCCGTCGAGAGACTGTGGCGCGCCGCGGACCTGCTGCCTCGGGATGGCAAGAGCCCGCACGCCTTCTGCATCGGCATCGACAACCCAGGCGACGTCAGGGTGCTCTGCAACCTCGACTCGACGGCTCGGTGGATGGAGACGACGCTGCACGAGTTCGGCCACGCGGTCTACAACGCGGGGATCGACGACGGGCTCCCGTGGCTGCTGCGTGACGCAGCCCACACCTTCATCACCGAGGCCGTGGCGATGTTCTTCGGGCGCATGGTCAAGACCGCCCCGTGGCTGCGCGAGGTGGCTGGGGTCCCCCATGAGCTCGCGGCGAAGGCTCAGGAAGACCTGCGCGAAGCCCAGCTCGTGTTCGCGCGGTGGGCGCTGCTCGTGACCTACTTCGAGCGCGCGATGTACGCCGACCCGACCCAGGACCTGGAGTCACGGTGGTGGGAGTTGGCGAGCCGGCTCCAGGGCCTCACGCGACCGCCGGGATGGGACGGGCCCGACTGGGCCAGCAAGGTGCATGTCGCCTGCTACCCCGCCTACTACCAGAACTACCTCCTGGGGGAGCTCCTGGCGTCGCAGTTCCAGGCCGCTCTGGTGCAACGCACCGGGCAGGACATGGCCGACCCGTCTTTCGTGGGGCGGAAGGAAGTCGGAGACTTCTTCGGGGGCTTGTTTGCGGCAGGGCAGCGCCAGCGATGGGACGACACGGTCGTGGCTCACACCGGACAGGCCTTGACGTCGCGTCACTGGGTCCAACAGTTCGCGAGCTAGACGGAGGCGAGCGATGGAACTAGGCGGATATACGGGAGATCGGGTGTGGCTCATCGCCCTGGTGGCGGCGTTCAACCTCGCCTGCATCATGCTTTGGTTCATTGTCGGTGCCCTCAAGCGGGCCCAGGGTTCGACCCTGACCGAGGCCCAGACCTTCATCGAGCTGATGCGCCGCAAGCGCGACGACGGATCGGTCACGTTGACGTCCGCCCGCAAGGACGAGCTGGAGGCATCCCTCGTCGAAGCGGAGGGCATGCTCGCCGAGGGCGAAGGCCTCGGGCCGCTCTGGGGCCGGCGCCACATGACCAACGCCAACATCGTGCTGCACGGCGTGGCGGACCGCTTCCCGGAGCTGTCGGACTCGGTGAACGAGCAGATGGTGCGCTGATGGCAGGGTTGTCGCGCTAGCTGAGCTGTCCGCCTCGCCCGTTGACTACTCTCGGCGGGTGTCGGTGCTCGCTGATACGGACGCCTGGTTCGAGCGACGCGAAGCGGCCGGGCGCGAGCACTCAGGGAGCGCTCCTCCCCCATGATCAGACGACGCGATGGCGTCCCGTGTGGCGCGCGGATGGGGGGAGGCGGTCCTCCACGTCGATGACATCGACCACCTTGTTGAGACGGTCGGCGACCCAGCATCCGATGAGGGCGTTGGCGGACCAGATGGCAGCGAGCATGACGGCGGTCTGGGGGCCCGCGTCGAGGCTGCCCCCGAGGTTGGTCACGTCCAGCAGCCAGCCGCCGCCGAAGAGGACGGCGATGGAGACGAAGGGGCTGACGATGGCGCGGGGCACGACGGAGAAGTCCACCGCCCGACGGTCGCGCAGTCCCGACTTCAGTCCGAGAGACGCCCCCAGGAAGTAGAACAGGACCGCGGGTCCCACGAAGACGAGCCAGTCCTCGGGCACGGGGATCCGGACGCCGGCTGCGATGAGCAGCCCCAGGATCGCCATCAGGATGGGTCCCGACAGCGCCGAGATGGCGTAGGCCCAGGCCCGCGCGGCTCCACGGTTTGCGCGCTTCGCCCAGTTCTCCCGGGCGTGGGCGATGCGCGCCACCTCGACGGGGTTGGCATCGCCAGTGTGGATGGCCTCGATCTCGTGCGAGGACACGCTCACGGCCTCAATGGCCCGAATCGAGGCGGAGCTCCGGGTGCGCGGTTCGTTGCGGCGCGAGAGCGCCTCCTCGAGGCGCTGGGCGACGAACTGCTTCTCCCGCGTGATGGTCTTGCCAGGGCCGACCCACTGCCCGATGGCCGGCTCCACGGCCTGGGTGAGGGCCCTCGACAACTCGACGACCGAGCGCACGCGCCTCTCCAGGTCGAGATCCATCGCGGCCGCGACCACGCTGGCGAGGGCCGGCGGCACCGTGGGGTTGAGGTCGTCGACCCGGGGGAAGTCGCCGTCGAGCTTCGCCTCGACGATCTCTCGAGGCCGGGTAGTGCCTCCCCACGGGAAGTTGCCAGTGAGCATCACGTAGAGCAGCAGGCCGACGGAGTAGATGTCGGACTGCTCGCTGGGGGGGCTGGCCGCTCTCACCGCCATCAAGAGCGCTCTGGGCCCGATGGGCAGGAGCTCGGGGGCCATGTACGCGAGACCGGGGCCCAGCTCCGCCGCCTCGACGCCGTAGTCGAGCAGCATCACCTGCTCGTCGTGGGTGCGGATGAGCACGTTCGTCGGATTGATGGCGCCATGCACCATCTGGCGAGCCTGGGCGTGGGCCATGGCCCCGAGCATCGGCTGGATGATGGTGAGAGCGCGAGACCAGGGCATCGGAGCGCCGTGGCCCATGAGGTGATCGATGGGCGTGCCTTCGACGAACTCCTCGATCAGGGCCAGTTGGCCGTCTGGTAGCTCGAGGGCGTCGATGTGGCGCACGATCCCCGGGTGGTCGAGGGTGGCGACGATCGGGAGGAGGAGGTTGAAGCTGGCTCGGAACTCGGTGCGCTCACAGAGCTGTTCGCGGATGGCGCGGAAGATGACGTCGCCACCCTGGGCCTGGGCGGTGGCCTCGTCCTGCGCACGCGCGCGGAACACCAGTCCCAGGCGACCTTCCCCCAGAAGAGCCTTGATCCGGTACCCGCCGACATATGAGCCGACATGCGCTTCGCCCACTCCCATGGGCGCACTGTAGATCGGACCTGGGCGGCGCGTCGGGTCGTCCCCTGGTGGAAGGCTAGTTCTCGCCCTCGAGGGCCTGGACCGCCGCCGCGCGGTTGGCGGCAAAGATCCGCTTCTCCTTGGGGTCGAAGCCCTCACGCAGCACCTGGCCCCCGAGGATGATCGAGGCCTTGATCTCCAGGGCGTCGCGGCGATCGAAGCACTCCAATGCGTCGGCGGCCCGATGGCGGGACTTCAGCAAGAAGATGCCGAGCTGGTCGAGGGCCTGGGCGTACCAGCGGACCTCGTTGGTGTCTGCCAGGCCCTCCGCGGCGGCGCGCAGGTCAGCCTCCGCTGCGTCCAGGTCTCCCAGAGCGACATGGGACCAGGCGCGGTCGGCGGTCGCGCGAAGGACCTTGGGATGGTCGGCGCCGCGCCGGGCGACGGACAGGGCGAGGGCGCGATTCCTGGCTTCGAGCGCCCCGGCGTACTCCTTGAGGTGGTGCAGCACGAAGGAGAGGTTGTTCCACCAGGACGCGTGGTCGTCGCGGAGGGCGAGGGCTTCTTCGAGATCGGCGCGGGCGGCGACCCACTCTCCGCGATGGATCAGGATCTCCGTGCGAAGCGCGAGCAGCGGCGCCCGGTCGGCGTCCGGGTCCTCGAGCGCAGCGGTGAGGACGGACCAGGCGCGGTCGCGGTTCCCCAGGAGGATGGCCGCGCGCGCTTCGCGAACGGGGCCAGGCGGCGATGGCTGCTTGGGACCCACGAGGCGGCCCCTAGAGGGACGCCAGCAGCAACCCGGGGTTCTCCAGAAGCTCCTTGAGACGCGACGTGAACCGGGCGGCGTTGGCGCCATCCACGACGCGATGGTCGAAGCTTGGAGAGAGGTGCGTCATGTGGCGCACCACGACCTCGCCGTCTCGCACGACGGGACGCTCGATGATCTTGTTCACCCCCAGAATCGCGACCTCGGGGTAGTTGATGATCGGCGTGGCGAAGAGGCCGCCGATGTTCCCGATGGACGTGATGGTGAAGGTGCCGTCGGTGAGGTCGGCGCGCGTCGCCTTGCCCGCGCGCACGCGCCCGGTGACATCGCGAATCTCCTGGGCGAGCTCCACGATGGACTTGTTGGGCACATCGCGGATGACGGAGACGTAGAGCCCCTGCGGGGTGTCGGTGGCCAGGCCGCAGTTGAAGTAGTGCTTGTAGACGATCTCCTCGGTGGTGGCGTCGTACAGGGCGTTCACCTCCGGGAAGTCGTCGAAGGCGAGGAAACAGGCCTTCATGATGAAGGGGAGGTAGCTGACCTTGTCTTCGCCACGGGCGACGAGGCTGGCGTTGACGCGCTTGCGCATCAGCACGAGCTCGGTCATGTCCACCTCGTCCACGTAGGAGAAGTGGGGGATGGACATCGACGACCGAGTCATCGCCTCGGAGATCTTGCGACGCAAGCCGCGCACCTTCACCCGATGCTCCTCGCCGCTGCCTGGAGGCACGGGAGTGTGGGTGAAGGGCATCCCGGTGCCGCCGCGGGCGCCGGCCGTGGGGGCGCTGCGCCCTTCGGAGAACGCGATGACGTCGGACTTCGTGATGCGGCCGGCCGGGCCGGTTCCGGTCACCGCGGACAGGTCGATGTCGAACTCGCGTGCCACGCGACGCGTCGCCGGGGTGGCGAGCACCTTGCCGCCCTTGGCTCGGGCCGCGGGGAGGCTGTAGCTGGCTGCTCCGGCGCCGTTCACCTTGGCGGCGGGCTTGGGAGCAGGGGCTGCGGGAGCCGCGGGGGCCGGAGCCGCCGCGACGGGTGCAGCCGCAGGGGCGGGGGTGCTGGCAGCTGCCGGGGCGGGAACTGCTGCGGCTGAATCACCGCCGACGTCGAGCACCACGAGCACGGCGCCCACCTCGACCACGTCGCCTTCGCCGCCGTTGAGGGCGGTGACCTTGCCGGCCTTGGGGCTCGGGATCTCGACGGTCGCCTTGTCGGTCATGACCTCGACGAGGGGCTGGTCTTCGGCGACGTCGTCTCCAAGGGAGACCTTCCAGGAGACGATCTCCCCTTCGACGACGCCTTCTCCGATGTCGGGCAACTTGAACTCGAATGCCATGTTCGGCTCCGCTGTCTGTTCGCTGAAACTCTTGGAATCTCTAGAAGTCGACCGTGGTCTCGCACGCCTCGAAGATCTTGAGGGCGTCGGGCAGGTACTGCTGCTCGAGCGTGTACGGGAACGGCGTGTCGTAGCCGGTCACCCGGAGGATGGGGGCCTCCAGGTGCATCAGGGCCTTCTCGGCGATGAGGGCGGCGAGCTCGGCGCCGTACCCACACGTGCGCGCGGCCTCGTGCACGATCACGACGCGGCCGGTCTTGCGCACCGAGGCGAGGATGGTCTCCTCGTCCAAGGGCACCAGGCTGCGGACGTCGATGATCTCGGCGCTGATGTCGTTCTCGGCCAGCAGGTCCGCTGCCTCTCGTGCCTCGTGCAGCACCGCCCCGTAGGTGATGATGCTGACGTGCTCGCCCTCACGGTCCACGGCCGCGGCGAAGGGAAGCCGGTAAGGCTCCTCGGGGACCTCGGCGCGGGCCGCGCGGTAGATGCGCTTCGGCTCGAGGAAGATGACGGGGTCGGGGTCGTCGATGGCCGTCAGGAGCAAGCCCTTGGCGGTGTACGGGTCCGACGGCACCACGACCTTGAGGCCCGCGGTGTGGGCGAAGTACGCCTCAGGGCTCTGGGAGTGGTAGTGCCCACCGCGGATGCCGCCACCGAAGGGCGTGCGTACCGTGACGCCACAGGGGTACTGGCCCCCGCTGCGGTACCGGAACTTCGCCATCTCGTTCACGATCTGGTCGAACGCGGGGTAGATGAAGTCGCTGAACTGAATCTCGGGCACCGGCTTGAGGCCGTAGATCGCCATGCCGATGGCGGTGCCGATGATCCCTGCTTCGCTGAGCGGGGTGTCGAAGACGCGGTTCTCGCCGTGCTTGGCCTGCAGACCGTCCGTGGCGCGGAAGACGCCTCCGAAGCGGCCGACGTCCTCTCCGAAGACGAAGACGTCTTCGTCTGCGGCGAGGGCGCCGTCGAGGGCGGAGTTGACCGCCTGGATGATGTTCATCACGGGCATCGAATCACCCCCTCAGTCGATCACCCCGCCGGCGAACCGGCGGCGATGGGTTTCGAGGCCAGCGCGCTGCTCGCTCAACTGGCTCGTGGGAGAGGCGAAGACATCGTCGAACATGGACGCCGTCTCGGGCGGCCCTTCGGCGAGGAGGTCGTCGATGTGGCCTCGGATCTCAGCTTCGAAGTTGGACTCGATTGTGCGTCGCAGTCCCTCAGCGTCCTCGCCGCGGGCAGTGAGGTAGCCCTCGAGTCGGGCGACGGGGTCGGCGGTGCCGTCGGGGCCGCCGGTGATGCCCTCGATGAGGGTGGGGCCGTGACCCTGGCGGGCCTTCGCGATGGCGTCGGACACGGCGGCGTACACCGCGAAGACGTCGCTGCCATCGACGCGCACGGCGCGGATGCCGTAGCCCTCGCCGCGGTCGGCGAACACTCCGGGACCGAGACGGGCCTCGTCGGCGGCGGGGTCGCCGCTGCTGGCGTAGTAGAAGACGGCGGGGACCTTGTAGACGCCGGCGAAGTTCAGGCCGACGTGGCAGTCGCCAGAGGCGGCGGCTGCGGGGCCGAACCACACGAAGGAGCAGTCCTGGGTGCCCTTGACCTTCATGCCCTGGGCGGTGCCCGAGGCATGGATGATCTGCGTGCCGACGGGGGACGACACGGAGACGAAGTTCACGGCGCGGGCCGTGAACTCGGTGGGGTGGGCGTGCCCGGAGTGGGCGGAGGACGAGGCGCCGAGCAGCTGGGCGAGCCAGCCGCGCAGGTCGAAGCCGCGGTAGAGGGCGGCGGCACCTTGTCGGACGTCGGCGAACAGCCAGTCGGTCTGGCGCAGGGCGATGAGGGCGCCGTAGATGTGGGCCTCGTGGCCCTGGGCGGGCGCGAAGACGCTGACGAGGCCACGACGCTGAAGGTCACCCATGACCCGGTCGAGCACGCGGGAACGAACCATCGCCCGGTGCAGGCTGGTGACACGCTCGATGCTCCAGGCTGGGTCGGCGTCCTCGCGGGGGGCGCCCGAGGGGCTCAGGATCGACAGGGGATTCATGAGGGGGACCTCGAGGGATCGACAAGGGGGGCGTGCAGGTGGGCGCGCTCTTATATGTCGCGTGCGCGTGAGCGGCAAGGATCGAGAGAGGAGGGGGAAACGTGGCGCGGGGCGACTCGCCCGGGCGCTGCGTCGTGCGGCGCACCCTCGGGTTCTTTCGTCGGTTTGGTGTCGAAGACGAGTCTCGAGAGAGGCTCGTCGCACCCACCCCCTCTACCCCAGGACCTTCAACCGCCTCCGCGCCGCGTCGCTGTGCCCTGGAGGGACGACCGTCGCCGGGGCTGGCGTCCACACCTCGCCTCGCGCCTTGGCGTCGAGCAAGTTGCTGATGAAGTACTCGCCTGCCTTGTACGAGCTGCGGACCAGCGGGCCGCTCGCCACGTACAGGAAGCCCAGCTCACGTCCCACTCGCTCGTACTCGGCGAACTGGTCGGGGTGCACGAACTCCTCCAGCGCGATGTGCTTCTTGCTGGGCCGCAGGTACTGCCCGATGGTCAGGAAGTCCACGCCCACCGAGCGCAGGTCGCGCATCGTCTCGATGACGTCCTCCTCCGGCTCGCCCAGCCCCACCATGATCGAGCTCTTGCTGAAGGCTTCGGGGTCGACCTCCTTGATGGTCTGCAGGACCGAGAGGCTCTGGTCGTAGCCACAGCGCCCGTCACGCACCTTCTTCGTCAGCGCGCGGGTCACCTCGATGTTGTGCGCCAACACCTCCGCCCCCGAGTTCACGCAGATGGCCACGAGGTCCTTGTCCCCCCGGAAGTCCGGGAAGAGGATCTCCACCTTCGTCTTCGGCGAGTGCGCCTTCACCGCCTTCACGCAGTCCGCGAAGTGCTGAGCGCCCTGCCCCTCGAGGTCGTCTCGGTCCACGGAGGTGATGACGATGTAGTCGAGGTCCATGGCCGCGATGGTGCGACCGAGCTTCGCTGGCTCCTCAGGGTCGAGCGGGAGCCCGTTCCGGTTGGTGTTGACGTTGCAGAACCGGCAGCCGCGGGTGCAGATGCTGCCCATCACCATGAACGTGGCGGTCCCGCCGCCCCAGCACTCTCCGATGTTGGGGCAGGACGCCTCCTCGCACACCGTCGACAGCTCCAGCGTCTTGCGCTGCTGCTTGATCCACGCGTAGCGCTCCCCCGACGGGGCACGCACCTTCAGCCAGGCGGGCTTGCGAGCTTTGATGTCCAGCGGCATGCAGCGAGGTATAGCCCGCTGGCCCGCGCGAGCAAGCCCCGGTCGCCTGGGAGCGATCTCCGGTCGCGACCAGCGCCCCGTCTCCCCCGGACCGCTAGGGCAGCGCCTCCAGCCCCTCAGACGTGCACTCGTCCGACGCCCGCAAGGGGTTGCATCGCGAGGGAGTCCCGTCCGGCATGTCGAGCCAGTAGCTCTGCCCATCGACCGGCGCGGGGAAGTCGTCGCACAGCATGTTGGCGCCGCTCTGCAGAGCCGTGCTGCGCTTCGCCGCGTTCTCCTCATCGGTGTCCCCGGCGCTGCCGATGTTGCTCGCCACGAGGATGCGCCGGTTCACCGTGTCGGGGATCTCGATGCTGCCGGCGTTGTTGATCTTCGCCACCGCGGCGATGGGCACGTCGAAGTCGACCTGGTCCACCTGCACGAAGATCGGCTTGCCCGCCAGCGACTGGTAGCTGTCGCTGTAGTTCTCGGCGTGCTCGCCGCCCTCGAGGAGCAGGAACATCGTCTGGCCCCGCACGGTGTCGACGAGGGGCCAGCCCTCCTCCGTCAGGGCTTCCCGAAGCGACGCGTGCTCTCCACGTACATCGTCCGGCTCCAGCAGCCGGTCGGGCGGGAACACCGACCGGATGACGTCGTCCAGGGCGTCGTAGTCGGTGATCTTGTTGACGTCGATGTCGTCCTTGAGCTCCATCCACACGAAGATCGGGTGGTGCTGGAGGTTGTCGTCCGACCAGTCCTTGATGGTCTGGAGGCAGTCCACGAACAGCTCGCAGGTCGTCTCGGCATCGATGATGGGGATGTGGAACACCCGCAGCTGATCGTCGTCGCCCAGGTGCAGGTCCAACTCGAAGCCCCGCACGCCCTGTTCGCCCAGCTGCACATCCAGCGGGGCATGGGTGTAGCGATGGCTGTCGTCGAAGGGCAGGTTCGGCTCGACGTGGTAGCTGTTGTGCGTGCAGCGAGCCTGGATCTCGTCGAGGCGCAGCGGGCCCGGAGGGGCGCTGTCGTCGTCGTCGACCACGTCGTCGTCGTCGACCACGTCGTCGTCGTTGGCGTCGTCGTCGTCGGACACGACGCAGCCCGGGAGCAGCAGGAGGAGGAGGAGCGGAAACGCGCGCATCGCGTTCCATCCTATGCTCTCCGCGTGACGGAGGAGACGAGCACCAGGCGCCTCCCTTGGATACTGGCCGCCCTGGTGCTGGTGTTCTGCGTCCCCATGTTCGCGAACCCCGACGGCTTCCTCAGCGGGGACGCCTACCGCGACAACGACTGGCTCACCGACCGCTTCTTCGACCTCGCCGCGCGCCAGACCCTCCTGGAGGAAGGGGCGTTCCCCATGAGGAGCCACCTCATCGGAGGCGGCTACCCCACCCTGGGCCAGCCGTTCGACGGCTCCTGGGCTCCGACCCTGCTCGCCGTCCTCCTCCTCGGGCCGGTGTGGGGCGTGAAGCTCAACCTGATCCTGCTCCTGGGGCTCGGCGCCTGGGGCGTCTGGCGTCTCAGTCGCCACTGGCTGCACCTCGACCCCCGGGCCGCCGCCTTCGCCACCGCCGCGTTCATCGTGTCGGGCTGGCTCCCGTCGATGATGCTGGTGGGCTTCTACCCGCAGGTCTTCTATCTCCTCACCCCTGCCGTACTCGCCCTCCTGCTCGCCCCGAGGAGCGCCTGGCGGGACCGCATCCTCGCCGGGGCGCTGCTGTTCCTCGTCCTCCAGCAAGGCGGCAACGCCTTCGTCGCCATCTTGGGCTTCCTCTTCGTCACCGTGTGGGTCGAGGCCGCCGAGCGTGAAGGCACCTGGCGGGGCGGCCTCCCCCTCCTCCCCCTGCTCGGCACCACCGCCGGCCTCGCCTTCGCCCATCGCTACGGCCAGCCCGCCTTCCTCGCTCTGCCCCCCATCGCCATCGCGCTGTGGTGGCGACTCTCCCCCACATCGCGGCAATTCGTCGGCGAGCTGAAGCCCCTCTTCCTCAGCTTCGGTGTGGTGCTCCTGGTCGCCGTCACGCTCGGCATCGGCAAGGTCACCGCCCTGGCCCCTCTCCTCGCCGACGCCCGCTACGAGCACGCCGACAACATCCCCCCGAGCGCCTGGCCCGCTCCCCCCGCAGACCGAGGCGAAGGCGCCGTCCTCGACCCCGAGCGCCACGACGAGCACTTCTACGCCAGCGCTGGAGAGCTGCTCGCCGGGCTCGTGGGTCGAGCGCCAGCCGAAGGGGAGTACCTCCCACCGCCCGACCCCCCGCGGGGACGCGAGCTGATGGACGAGGTGGACCGCCGCTCCGCGACCCGGGAGTACGGCTACCTCGGCCTCACTCCAGGCCTTCTCCTGCTCGCGCTGCTCGGCACGATGATGGCCGCTGGTCCGCGGGAGCCCTTCACGACCGCTCCTCGACGCACCGCGATGCTGTTGTTCATTGGCTCCACTGCGGTGTGCATGGGCCCGCATCTCCTGCCGGACATGCACTTCCTGCTCGCCGGAGGCCTCCCCCGTTTCCGCTCCCTCTCCCAGCCCATCAAGTACTACAACTTCTTCATCCTGCTGCCCGCCACTCTGCTCGCCGGCGTGGCCGCCCACGAGGGGTTGCGCCTCGCAGGAGACCGGTCTCGCTTCGTGGTCGGAGGACTCGCGCTGCTCATCGCCTGGCCTCTGATGCAGAACGCGCCCATCTGGGCCGACCGCTTCGCCGAGCCCATGCCGGAGTGGGACTGCGATGGATGCGCGCAGGTCAAGCAGATCGGCCACGCCTCCTGGGTCGACGAAGACGCGGAGACCATCCAGGAGTGGTCCCATCGCCATCGCCTGCGCGAGCGCCGCCGGCCCACCGAAGCGAGGGAGTACGACAACGCTCTGCACGGGGTCGGCACCATCGATTGGTACGGCACCCTCGAGCTGCCCGAGCCCACAGTGCCGAGCCACTGGGTGACCTCCCTCGGCGTCGTGCTCCCCAACGAGGACTACCCGGGCGCCGAAGCCTGGTTCGAAGGGGAGGGACGCGTCACCCGCGTCGACATCGGGGCCAGCTTCATCGACGCGGACGTGGCAGGACCTGGCGGACGGCTCGTCATCAACCAGGCCCATCTGCCCGGATTCGTCTCGAGCGTCGGCACCGTTGCCCGTGATGTGGGCGGCCTCCTCGCCATCGACCTCCCAGCCGGCGAGCACGAGGTCCGGGTCCGCTACCGCCCATGGACGCAACTCCTCGGCCTCCTCGCGTCCCTGTGTGCCGCCGTGGGGTGGGGCGTCGTCTGGTGGCGTCGCCCATGAGCCTCGCGCGCCGCATCGCCCTCCACGCCGCTCTCGCGCTCCTGACCCTCGTGGTGTTTGCGCCCCACCACGGTCGCGGCTTGATGCTCTACGACCTGGGCGAGCTGCTCCTCTACACCCAGGCCTTCCTGGACGGGAAGACGCCCGGCCTCGACTTCATCGTCAACGGGTACGGACCCGGTCGCTACCTGCTGATCGCGGCGCTGAGCGTCCTCACCAGAGCCGCGCCCATGGCGGTGGCCTTCGGCGTGTTCATCGCTTTGCGGGTGGTCATCTCCTCCCTGGCGCTGGAGGTGGGCCTGCGTTTCGTTCCCGACGGGGTCGCCGGGAGACTGGGCTGGCTTCTCTTCGCTCCCCTCTCGCTCCTGCTCCTTCCGGGCCCGCTGCACAAGGGCTTCTTCCTCGCCGGGAGTCTGGCGCTGCTCCTTGGGGCGACGTCGCTGGCGGAGCGGCCCACGAGCCGGCGCGCTCTCCGGTACGGAGCGCTCATCGCTGTGTGCGCGGTGTTCCGCGTCGACCTGGGCTTGTACGGAGCGCTTGCGCTTGCCCTCGTCGCCTGGCGCACCCGTTCAGCGAGGACGTTCGCGATGGGGTCCGCTGCGCCACTTCTGGGTTGGCTGCTGCTCGGTGTCTCGCTCCTGATCAGCGGGACCGGAGTGCTCTCAGCCGTCGCCGGGCAGGTGTGGTTCGACGTCGCCGTGAACCACACCGTGGTCTTTCCTACGTTCCCGAGCCCTCGGGAGCTGATCACCCAGCCCTCCCTCGACCGCACCCTGCTTTGGCTTCCACTGCTGGTCTACGGCGCGCTCTTCGGGACGCTCGTCCGCTCTCTGCACCGCGACCAGGACGGGGTCGGCTGGCTGCTGCTCCTGTTGGGCGTGCTCACCTGCAATCAGGTGCGGATGAAGCCCGAGTTTGGACACCTCCTCCAGGCGGGTCCGCTGATGTGGCTGGCCCTGGCGTTCATGGTGTCGCGGGTCTGGGAGCGCTCACCGGGGCGGAGACCGCTCGCGCTCGTCATCCTGCTGGTGCCGCTCCTCCTCGTCGTGAACACCCTGAGCAGCCACCGGGGCTCGGTGTACACGGGCTCCTTCACGATCCTCGATGACCGCGACGAGGTCGTGGTGACGGCTGCGGGACCCCTCCGCCTCGCGGACTACGAGGAGGAACGTCTGGTTCCCGTGCTTCGCACCATCGACCGCGCTCCTCCCGGCTCGCTCTGGGTGCCGTCGAACCAGCCGCTCCTGCACGCGCTCTCCGGCCGGGAGAACACCACGGGCTATGTCGGAGCTCTGTACGTGGCGAACTCTCCGGAGCGGGAGGCGGACCTCATCCGGCGGTTGGAGGCAGCTCCTCCGCCCGTCGCTGTCTTCGTGGACGACTCCATGGAGGGGCCGGAGCGCAGCCTGCGGATGGGCGCGCCGACGGTCTTCGACTACCTGCAGGAGCACTACACCGCGGTGGGGACCTTCGGGGAGTTCGTGGTGATGCAGCGGCGCTGAGTTGCGCTCTGGATGGTGGGTCGCGGACCGTCGCCGCCCAGCTCAGGGAGCGATCGAGTGGCGCCCGTCCTCGACGTGGTGCAGTCGTTCGCCGTGCTCCGGCGCCTCGAAGCGCCCCTCCCGCAGGAAGGTCGCCGTCTGCTCGATGACGCGGGGTCGCGCCATGATGAACGTGTGGCCGAAAGGCACGACGAGGAAGTCGCGTGCGTGGCTCCAGCGCGCCTCCTCCACGAAGACCTTGCCGTCATCTCGCTTGCCGGGCTGCACACCCGCGATGACGCCAAACTCCGCGTCCGGGTCGCCGGCGGTGGCGCACTGCCCGCGCTCCCCTGGCAGGAGCTTGTGGAGTGGGTCGAAGCCTCCCCAGGGGAAGCGGAGCACGTTGTCGTACCAATGGGCTGCGATGCGGCTTCCCTGATTGGGAGGAGCCAGCATCACCACGCGGTTGGGGCCGGTGATCTCGTGCCGATTCAGCATCGACCGGACGACGATGCCCCCCATGGAGTGGGTCACGAAGTGCGCGTCGGGCACCGTTCCGGTGGCGAGACGCACCTCGTCGCGGGCCCGCTCGACCCGTCCCCACAGCTGGTCCGCCAGGGTGGGGATGTCGCGGTGGAGGTTCAGCTGAGTCACCACCCGCACATCGAAGCCCACGCGACGCAGGGCCACCGCCATCGGGATCATCGAGGCTCCGGTGCGCATGAAACCGTGAACCAGAAAGACGAGCCTACTCAACGGGTTCCTCGGCAGCTTCACCCTCCAGCATCGCCTGGTCGAGCTCGTCCAGGGTGAGATACTCGAGCAGGTTGTAGTAGCGATTGGGACGGTCCGCTCGCTTGCCGACGCGGACTCGCGCGACGCTGGCGAATCCGGCCATGAAGGCGCCCGCGCCGATCCCGTGGGCGGCGAAGGGGCTCGCGACCAGGAAGCCTTCCTCGCCGGTGTTCCCCCAGGCAGCGGACAGGGCGACCGTGGCTACGCCCGAGACAATGGCCGCCCCGATGCTGGCGCCCATCACGGCCGTCCACTGGTTCTTCAGCCGGTAGTTGTGTTCGCGCCATTCCTCGAGCCGCAGGTTCACGTACTCGTTTCCCATGCCTGCGGCGAAGCTGGACCAGCTCAAGCGGTAGCGCTTCCAGCGCCTGTCTCCCAGCCGGCCCATACGCACCGCGTAGACGGTGTCGAGCTCTGGTCCGAGGAGGTCGAGCTGCTTGCCGCGACGGTCGACGTACACGATGGCTGAGTCCATGGGACGCTCGGCGGTCGGGCGTCGGACCTTGCTGGAGTCGCCAACCACCACCCCGTTGATCGCTCCGCTCGGTCGCCGAGAGCTCGACGTGGGGGTCCCGCTCGGTCGTCCGCTGGTGGTTCCGGGGACGTCGCAGGTGGGAGCGCCACCGGCCCAGAAGCCCTGCACCAGGCCGCTGTCGGTTGCACTGAAGCGGCGGGCTCCATCCAGAGTGCGAATCACGACTTCGTTGGCTCGGCCCCCGGGCAGCGTGCGCCCGCCGACCCAAGTGCCGTCTTCGGCGCTGAGCACCGCCCATCCATCCCCGCGCTGCGCCCCGATGAGCGGGACGTCGACCACCCGTACGTCGACGATCTCCTCGAGGGGCACGAGCTGCTCGGCGCCCTGAGCCCCTTGAACGCACAGGCCGGAAGAGGTGTCGCCAAGGGCGCCGGAGAGTCGGGTCCCGTCCGCGGTCTCGATCCAGCCGAAGCGAAGGCCGGGGTGACTCACACCGTCGAGGTCGGGGCCCTCTCCGAGGCCGACGTCGTTCTGGGCGCGGGCCAGCTCGAGGAGGACCATCTCGCTGAGGGCCTCGCGCATCTCCGACCAGGAGCCGGGCTCGTCGACCTCGAGGGTGACCGACGTCTCCGAGTCCAGGGGGCCGGAGATTGTGGTCAGGACCTCTGCGCTGCAGAACGACCACTCCGCTGTGTCGTCGCACCAGAAGCTGAGGACATCGGCCTGCACGTGGTGCACCTCGGAGCCCTCGGGCCCGCGGTACAGCGGGATCCCCAGCTCGTGGCCAGCATCCATGAAGGCGGAGCTCACTTCGCGCTGGAGCGAGAAGCCGTCCCCAGGACCTGAGGCGACGGGGTCACCGCGGTCGTCGTAGAGGTATCCGAGGAGCTCGTCGGCGCGCTGGTCCGAGGGGCGTCGGTCCTTGACGTGCAAGGTCGCTGGGGCTCCCAGTCGGTCGACGGCGCTCGGCTCCGCGCCCCACGCTGGAAGGGCGACTGCGAGGCAGGCAACGAGAACGATGGGGGTGGGCCGCACGCGGGAACCCTACACCCGGGAGCCAAATACAGGACCCGGGAGACAAGCCGGACGCGCTGGGGAGGAGGAGGACGCGCATCCGACCCGAATCCCGGGTCCTTTCCTTGTATAGAGCCGAAAACGGCCAGTACCAGGGGCTTGGGCGGGTTCAACACTGCCCGACCTTCTCGGTGGCCAGGGCCGGTCACCGGGAACTACGCGCGCGCCAGAGCACTCGGCTGTGGTAGTTCCATCGGATGGCCCGTGTCGACGCCGACTACCTGCGCTTCCTCGCCCGATGGGATCGGGATGCCGACGCATTGCGCCGCGCCCTCAGTGAGCGCGCGGGTCACGAGGTGCACTTCGCCGATCGTCCGCCCCCCAGTGAGGCTGGCGCCATCTTCGGGCTCTTCTCACGCGACCCGCTGGCGGTGGTGACCGAGCGCCCGGATGGGTCCCGGGAGCTTCCCTACAACCCGTACCAAGCCTGGCGCGCCATCGTCGAGGAGCGCTACCTGGGCGAGCCAAAGGCGCCGCTCCACGCACGGATCCCGTTGCCGTACCACGTAGTGCCTGGTGCTCTGAGGATGGCGCTCTATCCGCTGGTGGCGGGGCGCGCGTCCCATCAACCCGAGGACTCGCCTCCCGATCCTGCGTGGCCCATCGAGTCGCGCCTGGACGGATTCCGGGCCGAGCTCTACGCGGGCCTCGACTCCGCGAAGGCCGTGGAGAACGGTGGAGGGTGGCCCGGAGGGAAGCGCTTCCCGTTGTTGGTCACCCACGACGTGGACACCCGGGAGGGCATGGCAAAGGCGGGGCCCGTGCTCGATGAGATGGTGGCCATGGGGCTCAAGCCGTGCTTCTTCCTCGTGGGGCGCGGCTACAAGTGGGACAAGGGCTTCATCGAGGCGGTGCGCCAGGCCGGCGGTGAGATCGGGCTGCACGGCGATCTGCACGACAACCGCATCGCGTTCACCTCGGCTGACAAGGCTGCCGAGCGCCTCGACACCTGCAAGGAGATGATGGAGGAGTACGGCATCCGTGGGTTCCGGTCTCCCTCGCTGCTGGTCAGTGACGCCCTCTACGACGCAGTGGGCCCCCGGTTTGCGTGGGACTCCTCGGTGCCCGACACCGACACGCACACCCTGCTCGGCGCGCGGCGCGGCTGCGGGACTGTGTTCCCCTTCCGGCGGCGCGGATGTCTGGTGCTCCCGATCACGATGCCGGCGGACGACCGTCTCCTGCTCCTTGGCTACAAGGGGCTCGGCCTGGTCGATGTCCTGCGGCGCAAAGCGAAGCATGTGCGGGAGCTGGGCGGGCTCTGCCACTTCTTGACGCACCCGGAGCCCCACTTGTTCGGCAAGCGCGTTCTGCGGGACCTCTTCCGGGCCGTGTTCTCGGAGATTCTGGACAGCGGAGAGGCCTGGGTGGCGACCCCGTCCATGGTCGCCGAGTACTGGGAGTCGCTCACCGCGGCGGGGGCGAGCAACGGATCGGCCGCCACGTGAAGCCCATGCCCGGGGATCCACGCAGCCGACCGGCGCGGGGTACGGGCGAGATCCTGGTCACCGGAGCCACGGGCCTCCTGGGACGCTCCGTGTGTCGCGCCCTCGGGGCCCGGAGGGTGCATCACCGCGCTCTCGTTCGACCGACCTCGGACCGCGGAGCCATCGAGGGCTCTGGTGCCTACACGTGGATGATCGAGGGGGACCTGCTCCGCCCCGAGACCCTCTCCGGGCCTCTCGAAGGTGTGCGAATCATTCTCCATCTGGCGGGGCTGGTGCGCTCCAGCGACGTGGTTGCGTGCGCTGCTCTGCACGTGGGTGGCACCCAGGCTCTCCTCGACGCGGCCAGTCCGGGCACGCGCCTCGTGGCCATGTCGTCGGACACGGTGTCGCGGTCGCATCGCGGGGCCTACGCCCAGAGCAAGGCAGACATGGAGGCGCTGCTCGCGGGGCGAGCCGCGGTGGTCCTGCGGCCTCCGATGATGCTTGGACCAGGCTCTCCGCACCTGGCCTCCCTCGAGAAGGCCGCGCGCTTGCCGGTCGTGCCGGTGCCTGACGGTGTGGCCCGTCGCGCACCGGTTCATGCCGATGATGTCGCCGGGGCCGTCCTCGCGGCCATGGAGCTACCCGACGAGGCCTGGGATGGCAGGGCCTTCGATCTGCCGGGGGCAGACGACCTTCCCTTCGGCGAGGTCGTGCAGGAGCTGGCGAGAGCCCGGGGCTGGCGAGTGCCGCGGGTCATGGAGATGCCGGCGCCGCTCTCCTCGGGCGCGCTCCGAATGATCGAGCGTCTCGGCCGCAAGGAGCGGGCTGACAAGCTCCGGCAGCGCGTGCGAGGGATGCAGGAGACCGTGCACGCCGACGGAGCTGCGGCGAGGAGCGAACTGGACTGGAGCCCGCGACCGCTGAGGCAGGTGCTGGTGGACTCGTAGCGTGCCGGCGGGCGCGAGCCCGTGGTCGCGAGTTCGGACCCGCCCCGGCGACTACTCCTCTTCGTCGTCCCAGAACCCGACGAAGACCGTGCCGTTCTTCCGCCCGACGGGGAAGCGCTTCAGGGGGAAGCCCTCGTCTTCGAGGCAATCCCCCGTGCGCACGTTGAAGCACCAGCGGTGGGCGCCGCACGTGAGCAACTCCCCATCGAGAGAGCCGCCGTCGGCGAGGGAGACCCGCTCGTGGGGGCAGTAGTCCCCGCTCGCGTAGAGCGTGCCATCGACGTTGTAGATGGCTACCGGGTAGCCCTCGACCATCGCCTTGATCTTGCCGCCGACGGGGACGTCGTCCTCGTGGCAGGCCTCGTAGAAGAGCCATCCCATGGGGCGGGAATCTACTGGATCGCGGGTGCTCTGCGCGAGGGGGGCTCCGCCCGGAGCGTCGTGGGAGGGGGCGCCGTGAGCTCCGAGCGAGCCCGCTCCTCCCCTGGCTCCGCCCCGCCGATTCCCTGTCCCAACCCCTCCATCGCAGGCCGCGGCTCCCTACCTCTCCCCCCTCAATCGCAAGCCTGTTTCCCCATCTGGCGCGAGTTCTGGTAAAAACCGCCTTAGTAGTCATCTCATGAGTACGTTAGTAACGCGGTCTCTACGACAGTAATGGTAAAGATGCTCGCCAAGAACCTGCCCCAGACGAGCGCCCCAGCACGGCGGCGCCGAAGCAGCCGCGCCGTCCCCCGCCCCTTTTTGAAGTGGGTTGGAGGCAAGACTCAGCTGCTCTCGACCTTCGAGAGTTTCATGCCCGACACGTGGGGCCGCTACTTCGAGCCCTTCGTGGGAGGTGGCGCCATGTATTGGCGCAACGGGCAGGGCGAGTCGGTGTTGAACGACTTCAACAGCGAGCTCGCGACGACCTACCGCGTGGTGCGGGACGAGGTGGAGGGGCTCATCGAGGCCCTCGCCGAGCACTACTACGACAAGGACTACTACTACGAGGTCCGCGCCTGGGACACGAGCCGCATGTCGGACGTGAAGCGCGCGGCGCGCATGATCTTCTTGAATCGGACGGGCTTCAACGGTCTGTACCGCGTCAACCGATCCGGGCGCTTCAACGTGCCGTTCGGCCGCTACACCGACCCGTTGATCTGCGACGAAGAGAACCTGCGCGCATGCAGCAAGCGCCTGGGAGAGACCGAGCTTCGCAACGAAGACTTCGAGGTCGCGCTGGCGGACGCCGATGACGGCGACTTCGTCTATCTGGACCCGCCCTACGCGCCGGTGTCCCGCAGCTCGAACTTCACCGCCTACGTGGCCGGGGGCTTCGGCACCGACCAGCAGGATCGTCTGCGGCTTACCCTGAAGGCCCTGGACCACCGCAAGGTGCGCTTCATGCTGAGCAACAGCGACGCGCCAGGACTGGCGGAGCTCTACGCCGCCGATGGCTGGCGCGTGGACCGGGTCATGGCGTCCCGGTCGGTGAACAGCAAGGCGAGCCGCCGCGGCAAGGTCGGCGAGCTGGTGGTGCGGAACTACTGATCTCGGGAGCCGTGGGCGTCAGCCCTGCTTCCGAAACCTCATCATCGGGACGGGGTGCTCGAACCCCTTCACCCGCGCGTCGAACGCGTCGGGTTCCCACCCGCGCGCCTCGAGCAACTCCAGGGCCTGCGCCTCGGACGCTGCCACCAGGGTGATGACGATGTCGTCGCCTTCCGATTGCCCTTCGGTCCGGGCGGCGAGGTTGACGGTGGTGCCGAAGTAGTCGATGCGCTCGTTCAGCGTCACCGCGATCGCGGGGCCGGTGTGCATGCCCACCTTGAGGGCTGCGGGGTAGTCGTGCCCGTGCTCCGTGAGGTGGGGCGGCAGGCGCTCATGCAGGTCTGCCGCCGCGTGGAGGGCGTCCCGCGGGTCCATGAAGATGGCCATGATGGCGTCGCCGATGGTCTTGACGAGGGCCCCGCGCCGCGCTGCGACCACGTCCCTCAGCACATCGAAGTGGGTCCACACCAGGTTGAACGCCTTCGCGTCCCCGAGGGCGCCGTACATGGCCGTGCTGCCCACGAGATCCGTGAACATGATGGTCACGCTCTCGACCGCGAGGCGCACACCGGGGGCCAGCATCTCGTTGGCGAAGAGCTCCCGGAACCGCTGATCAGCGACCAGTCGTCCGGCGGGGAGAGCGTCCTTGGCCCACGAGGTCTCCTCGAGGACTGCGAGGACTGGCCTGTCGCTTCGGTTGCGGAGCGCGAACGAGGCGGCGGTGGCGGCCGGGAGGACCGGGTCGTCTCCGTCGACGTCGGCGTTGTTCACCGTGAGGCTGGACGGAGCGGAGTGGTGGGGAGCGGACTCACCGACGAGCGGGCTGCGGTCCTCCACCGAGAGCCAGCGGAACTCCGGACTGCCCGAGAAGCGGAGGCGGTATCTCCCCTCCGGGAGCTTGAGGGTCGGGGTCCACTGCGTCCCAGGTGCGAGGAGGTGCTGGGCTCGGATGTGCGGGGTCATGCCGGGGCCGCCCAGGCAGTACTTCGCGATCTCCACTGCGCGGGCGGAGGGGTGCGGGACAAAGACGGCCTCGATGGCCCGGTCGAGGTCCACGTCGAAGTCGATGTTGCAGGATGGGCAGAACGCGGTCTCACCAAGGCCGGCGAGGGAGTCGAGGTTCTGCTTGTCGCCGCGGCAGTGGGGGCAGATGACGTCCCAGCGCAGACGGGTGAGCCCGACCTGGGTCATGGCGAGCAGGCTGTTGAGGACCTCCTCCAAGTCGTGACCGAGCACCCGGGCGAGCTCGATGGGGCGGAGCCGCTCGATGTCGATGTCCGGGCTTTCGGCGATGAGGCGGGCGATGTCGTCGATGGCTGGGGCATCGAACACCCTGTGCGCTTGATCGCGCAGGGCCTCGATGCGGTGGGGGCGGACGGCGGACCGAGTCCCTCCCACGGACGCCGCGGGGGTCTCCGAGCCGCTGCTGTCGGCGGCGTCTTGCTCGTGGAACCACGCGGTCATGGTGGGCAGCACGTCGCGGCCGAAGCCCCAGGCGAAGATGCGGCCCAGAAGGCCGCGAGGCTCGAGGACGAAGGTATGCACGGCGTGGCAGCCGGTCGCTGTGGCCTCGATCACGCACTCGTGCACGTTGCGGGTGAACGGGCCGCGGCTGTAGGTCCGTTCCACGCGGAACCTCAGCGGGTACTCCCACGTGAACGGCATCTCCTCGCCCTCGACGGCGAGACCCTTGAGGCGGTAGCTGAAGAAGCGACGTGAGGTGCCGTCTGGCTGCGGTTCGTCGCGATAGGCGATCGCGGGGAGCCCCGCGGCTGCGTCAGCCGTGTTGGTGTCCGCCAGGAATGCCCAGGCCTCCTCTGGCGAGGAGCGCAGGCTCAGCTCGAGCGTGTGTTGCAACCGCCTCCCCTCGTCGTCCAGCGTCGCGGGATTCTACCGCGTGGCGGAGAGGGGACGAGCCGCTCAGCTGCCGGGAGTCCAGTTCTCGGCGACGGCGCCGGGGCCGTCGACGGTCTTGCCGGTACCTTCGAGATCGAGGAAGTCGGTCATGAACTTCTTGAGCATCTGGCGGTGCTCGCGCTCGAGCATGTTGAGCCGGTACTCGTTGATGATCTTGACCTCCATGTCCTTCCACTCTGCCCAGCAGCGCTGGCAGGTGACGGCCATGACCTTGTCCCAGTACTTGTTTTGGACCGGGGGGTTCGACATGGCGACGCAGGGCTTGCCATCCGAGCACTTGGTGCCAGAGCAGCGGTTGCAGTGAAAGTCGGACATGGGGGGTACTCCGGGGACGCCGCGGAGGCGGCGGGCCGGATGGTAGTCCACGGATGACAGGGTCGCTCACTCGCGAGGCTGTGGAGGGCGGAGGCGGCGATCCGTGCCCTGGCAGCGGCGGGCCCACGGTGCCATGGTGCGCGCGTGCCGAATGCCCTACGCAGCGCTTGCCTCCTCTGCCTGATGTCGGTCCTGCTCGGGGGGTGCTTCCCTCCGCTTCCGACTGTGCCGCTGATCGAGCGGGTCGACGCGTTTTGCGACACCGACGGCAACTGGAACTTGTTCGCGGAGGTGACCCACGAAGATGGGCCCGAGGCAGTGGAGGCGGTCTTCGTCGAGGTGGGGCTCGCCTTTCGCGATGACAACGACCAGCCCTACAGCGAGGGCCAGATCGGTCCGGCGGTGGACTTGATCCGGCTCGACGGCACCGAGGACGAGTGGGGAGCGCAAGTAGGCAGCAATGCCGCGTTTCTCGACTGTGAGGCGGAGTTTGAGTACTTCTTCGTGTTCATCGCTGAGGACGACGAAGGCGACCAGGCCGGCCGCAACTTCGTGAACTGAACCCGACGAGGGAGCGAGCGAGCCGGTGCCTGGGCACGCTCACGCCTCTGTCGTCGCGGGCTGGCCCTGCGCCTCACCCCCGCGCCAGGCGGGTACCCTCGCATGATGGGGAACACAGCAACCGACGCGATTCGACGCGAGCTCGCTCGAGGTGAGTCTCTGCGCGCAGCAGAGCTGGGGACCGACGCGTTGGGGGACGACGTCACCTCGGCGGACGTCGAGCTGATCTGGCTGACCGCCCTCGCCCTTGCCCGCTCTGGAGCCGTCGAGCGCGCGGAGCGACTGGCTGGGCTGCCAGGGCTCGATGCGCGCCTGTCGAACGAGCCCGCGAGGCTGCGGTCGGACATGACTGCTCTGCGAGCCCGCCTCATCAAAGACCGCGCTCTGGTCGCCGACGACGAAGCGGCGCCGGGACTCGCCCTTCGCGCCGCGGAGGCCTACGCCGCGTGCGCCGAGGAGTTTGGCGGCTACTACGCCCTCATCAACGCGGCCACGATGTTCCTGTTCGCAGGCGATGGGGCGCGCTCCGAACATGCCGCCCGTGAGGTCCTCTCGCTGACTGACTCGCTGCCCTCCCCGCTCGACTACTGGGCGCAGGTTTCCAAGGCGGAGGCCCACCTGCTTCTTCGGGATGTCGCCGGCGTCGCCCAGTCCCTCCGCGAAGCCGAGGAGACCGACCCGGGCTGGGGGATGCGGTCGACGACCAGGAAGCAGCTTCAGAGGATTTGCGAGGTCCTGGGGATTGGAGTCGATGTACTGGCGGCTCTGAGAAGCAAGAGGGTCGTGCACTACACCGGACACATGTTCGCGTCCGGGCCCGAGGAGCACATCGCGGAGCAGATCCGCGACCTTCTGCGGGAGCTCGACGTAGGCGCGGTTTACGGCTCGCTCGCTTGCGGGGCGGATCTACTGATGGCGGAGACTGCGCTCGCGCTGGGCGTCGAAGTGCATGCGTTCCTGCCGTGCCCCGTGGACGAGTTCCTCACCCAGTCTGTGATCGGCGGCGGGGAGGAGTGGACTCGGCGCTTCGCGTCCGTCCGTGAGCGAGCGCAGACAGTCCAGGTGGAGCCCACGCGCGCCGTCCCCGACGAGGTCATGTTCGCCTACTGCGACGAACTGGCGATGGGGCACGCGAAGCTGCGGGCCAACCGACTCGGCTGTGAGATGACGCAGATCGCAATGTGGGACGGCGTCCCGAGCACCGGTCTCGCTGGAACCGGCGCGGCGGTGCGTCGATGGCGCGGGCTCGGGGGGAAGACGGAGGTAGTGCCCCTCGATCGGAGTCGCTTCGTGCGCGCCGCGGCTGCCGACCGACCCGAGCCGACGGACTCGCCCACGCGCACTCGGCAGGTTCGGGGAATCGTCTTCCTTGATGTGAAGGGCTTCAGCCAGCTCCAGGAAGACCAGCTCCCCGCCTTCTTCGAGCTGGTGATGGGGGCGCTCGCGAAGGTCATCGCCGGCTACGACTCCGTCACCTACCGCAACACGTGGGGTGACGCGCTGTACCTGGTGTTCGCCACGCCCCTCTCGGCGGCCCAGTGCGCTCTCGCCATTCAGCGGCGGATGGCCACGTTGGCGGAGGAGCTGGGGTGGCCAGGACTCACTGCCCGCATCGGGGGGCACGCCGGGCCCGTCTACGACGGGTTCGACCCCGTCTGCGACGAGCCCACGCACTACGGGACCCATGTGACCCGCGCGGCGCGCATCGAGCCCCGGACGCCTCCCGGGCAGGTCTACATCACGTCCGACTTTGCGGCGCTCCTCGCGCTGGACCCCGAATGCCGCCTCAGAGCGGAGTACGTAGGGCGCATTCCGACGGCAAAGGCGTATGGCGCCTTTCCGATGTACGTCCTGGGGGGCTGAGAGGGCGTCGGCTGGGAAGGGCCCTCCGCGCCAGTCCCCTGACCCCGTCGCCGCGCGCCCTCCCTCTCGCCTTCCGCGACCGCCGGCCAGTCCCAGGTCGCAAGCTCCAGCCCGGTCTCGCCGGCGGTGCCTTCGAGCGGTCGCCGAGGAACCGTATGAGGTGGCTATCCCCGGAGCCGCCCGGCCCCGAAGGCGTCGAGCGACACCGCCGGCGTCTCTCCGCAGATCGTGTCCGCAAGGCATGCGGCGGACGCCGGGGCCAGCAGGATTCCGTTGCGGTAGTGCCCCGTGGCCAGCCAGAGACCCTCGTACGCACCGGCGCCGATGAGGGGAAGATGGTCGTCGGTGTAGGGCCGAAAGCCGGCCCAGCTCTCGCTCACCACCGCGCCGGCCGCCGCGGGCACCAGCTCGATGGCGAGGTCGAGGATCGAGCGAAGGCCGCTGGCAGTGACTTCCTTGCGGTATCCCTCGAACTCGAGAGTCGAACCACACAGCACACGGCCGTCGTCGCGAGGTACGACGTACCCGCGCTCGCTGAACACCACCGCCTTGATCGGCGGAGTGGGGAACTGGAGCAGCACCATCTGGCCCCTCGCGGGCTTCACGCTGCCCGACGGGAGCCCCGCTCCGGGAACGCCGCTGGACCAGGCGCCGGCCGCGAGCACCACGTCCGACGCGCTCCAGACCCCGCGGGTGGTACGCACCGAGACGCCCGCCTCGACGGACTCCATCGACAGCACTGTGTCTGCAGCAAACTCCACCCCCGCTGCTCGGGCGGCGATGGCGAGCGCCCGCATGATGGACCGGGGCTCGACTCGAGCTTCGGCGGGCAGCGCGAGACCCGCGACGACGTGGGGTGAGAGTCCAGGCTCTCGCGCCCTGACAGCTTCGCCCTCCAACCACTCGTGCGGCAGGTCCAGGCTCCGAAGCACTTCAGCCCGCTCTCGCAGTCGACCCGTCTCCTCCTCATCGAAGGCGACCAGCAGACCTCCGCACGGGACGAGCTCCAGATCGATCTTCGAGACCGCCTCGAGCTTCGCGACCCACTCGGGGTAGACGGCGAGGCTGTGCCGGCAGAAGTCGAGGAACGGCCCAGCTGACTCACACTCGAGGTGTGGCCCGAGGATGCCCCCCGCGGCGCTCGATGCTTCGGCGCCAGGCACGCTCTTCTCGAGCACGGTGACGTTGCGACCACGCTCCGCGAGCTCTAGCGCGACGGCGCACCCATGGATCCCGCCCCCGACCACGAGGACGTCCGCTTCCCACATGGGGCTCTCCAACCTAGAGGGGCTATTCGCCGCCGGTCTGCTGCTCGTACCAGTCATCGGGCAGGACGAACTCGAAGTCGAAGTCCATCATGTAGGTGCCCTCGAAGCGGCAGGGGCTGCACCCGGCGCCGAAGTCGAAGTGGCTGTTCCCGGTGAAGCCGCCGTTCTGGGGGTCGTCCCAGGAGTAGACGAAGTCGAGCACCGAGGTGTCGAAGTCCTGCTCCAGGGTGCCGGTGCCGAGCTCGGTCCACTCGTCGTCGCTGAACCAGCCGCCTTCCTGGAACCACCACATGACCGCGTCGCCCTCGACCTGGCGCAGGTCGAAGCCCGCCTGACCCGCATCCGCGAGGTCGTCGTCGCCAGCGCAGTCCTCGACCCGGGTCACGAAGACCTGGTGGACGATGTCGCACGCGACACACTCCTGCGGCGTGACCGAGAGCGGGCTGCCGTTCACATTGAAGACCTCCGTGCAGGAGGTGCCTTCGAGGTCGCCGGAGGTGAAGGTCTTCTCGTAGGTGATTGTGCCCACGAGGTCGCCGATCCACTCCGTGTTCACCACCTCGGGGACATCGGGGATGTCCGGCGTGGAGTCGTCGTCGTCCGCGGGGGTGACGGGGCAGCCAGCGAGGGCGAGGGCCGCGAGCGCAGGCAGGAGCAGGAGGGCGCGAGTCGTCATGGCCGCAAGCGTCCCGCTCCCGCCGCCCCCCGTCAAGGGTGGTCGCCGGGACAAACTGAGAACGGCTCGCTTCTTGTTCAGCCAACCCACGATTGGGTGATCCGCTCCAGCGGAGACCGCGCAGCGCTGCCGGGCGCGAAGGACAGCGTGTCACTGACCTGAAGCATGGGGTTGGCGAGTACGCGCAGTCGGCGCCTGCGGTTGGTGGTCGGGCTGTGCAGGAGGAACGGGTGGAGAATCATCACGTCGCCAGCCTGCCCGGTGACCTCGTGGAGGTCGGTGCACTCGCGAACGATGGCGGAGCAGTCGTCGTCGCCTACGAAGTCGGCCCCTCCCAAGGCGAGGCGGCGTGCAACCCGCGCCGGTGAGTCACACGCGAGGATGGGCCCTCCACCTCCGGGGGCGATGTCCGAGAACAGGACCACGAGGAGGACTGCGTTCCGCCAGCCCTCGAGCCCCATTGAAGGGCCGGGATCGTCGAGGTGGTAGCTCCCCGGACCTGGCGTCCGTCCTCCGAGGGCCTCTCCCGTGGCGACGAGCCGACGGACCCCACGCGCGGGAAAGCTCATGATCAGGTAGTTCGAGATGGACTGATGGCGAAGGCGCCCGACTCCCCCGACGAGCTGGGCCACACCGTCGAGGACGGCGGGTGCGGCCTTGGCGAGCGGCGCGGACGCGGTGCCACGCAGGGTCGCCCTCTTCCACTTCCAGGTCCGAGGCCGTGCTGGGTCGAGGGTCGCGAAGTCCCGCGGCTCGGACCGCGGAACGGAGTCCTTCAACTCCTCGCTGGCTCGGTCGCGGAGCCGGATCAGGGCCCCGTCGCGCCATGCAGTGACGAGATCGGGGTCCACCGCTGCGGGAATCGTCACGAATCCGCGCTGCGCGAACTGCTCGAGGTCAACGGCCATGGAGGCACTCTATCCTCCCGCTCTGGAGGTTCCATGCCCGCACTGCTCACGCCCGATGCTGTCCGTTCCGCCCTCGAGTCCCTGCCTCGATGGTCCAAGGACGGGGACTCCATCAAGAAGACCTACGTCTTCGAGGACTTTGTGCAGGCATTCGGCTGGATGAGCTCCGTGGCCCTTGTCGCGGAGCGCATGAATCACCACCCCGAGTGGTTCAACGTCTACAAGACCGTCAAGGTCACCCTGAGCACCCACGACGCTGGTGGAATCACGCAGCTGGACATGGACCTCGCCGCGGCGATGGATCGTCTGGCCGGCTGACCCTATCCTCCGCGCCCCGCGTGTACCCCACGCGCTCGGAGGCTCCTCGATGTCCGACAGCAGCTACGACGTTCTCGTGATCGGGGCCGGCCCCGGCGGCTACCCCGCAGCCATTCGTGCCTCCCAGTTGGGGCTCAAGACCCTCATCGTCGAGAAGAGCATGTGGGGCGGCACGTGCCTCAACATCGGCTGCATCCCCAGCAAGGCGCTCATCGAGGCCGGCAAGACCTTCGAGAAGATCGACAAGGCCGCGGCCATGGGGATCTCCGTCTCCGAGAAGTCCCTCGACATGGGCAAGCTCCAGGAGTGGAAGGGCGGCATCGTCAACAAGATGACGAGCGGAGTGCGTGGACTGTGCAAGGGCAACGGCGCGGAGCTGGCCAACGGCACCGCGTGCTTCACGTCCGCGACCACGGCCGAGGTGACCCCCGCGGACGGCTCTGCGGCGTACACCGTGACCTTCAAGCAGGCGGTCATCGCCACCGGCTCGGTCCCCATCGAGCTGCCCATGTTCCCCTTCGACGAGGAGACCATTCTCTCCAGCACCGGCGTCCTGGACCTCCCCGAGGTCCCTGGCCACGTCGTCGTGGTGGGCGGGGGGTACATCGGTCTCGAGTGCGGGCAGATGCTGCGCAAGCTCGGCGCGGAGGTGACGGTCATCGAGCTCGCCGACCAGATCCTGCCGGGCTTCGATCCCGAGATCGTGCGCTTCGTCTCTCGCAAGATGAAGAAGAGCGGGATTCGCACCCTGCTCAACGCCAAGGCCGGAGGCGCGAAGAAGGACGGACAGGGGCTCATCGTCTCCGTCGACGGGAAGAACGGGCCCGAGGAGATCGCCTGCGACAAGCTCGTGGTGACGGTCGGTCGCAAGCCCTACACGAACGGCCTGGGGCTCGAGGCGGCAGGCCTCAGCACCGACGAGCGCGGCTTCCTCAGCGTCGACAACCAGCTCCGTACCGCGGTGCCCAACATCTTCGCCGTAGGGGACGTCACCGGAGACCCGATGCTCGCCCACCGCGCCACGATGCAGGGGGAGATCGTGGGCGAGGTGCTGGCCGGCAAGGACGTGGCGTGTGACTACAAGACCGTGCCGGCGGTGGTGTTCACCGACCCCGAGATCGCGACGGCGGGGCTGATGGAGAACGAGGCCAAGGAAGCTGGCTTCGACATCAAGGTGGGCAAGTTCCCCTGGGGAGCGAACGGCCGCGCGCTGACGCTGCAGAGCACCGACGGCTTCGTGAAGATCATCGCCGATGCGACGGACAACCAGGTGTTGGGCGTCGCCATCTGCGGGCCGCACGCCAGCGACCTCATCAGCGAAGCCGCCCTGGCGGTGGAGATGGACGCGTTCGTCGAAGACCTCGGCCTCACCATCCACCCGCACCCGACCCTGGGTGAGGCGGTGATGGAGGCAGCCAACAAGGTGCTGGGTCACGCGATCCACGTGATGAACTAGACGCTGCAGCTCAAAGGCGGCGTCCCCGGCTGAGGGACACGTCTGGCGGCAGTTCCCCAGGAACCGGGGAACGATGTCCTCGCGCTGCACGCGCTGGGTCGAGCCTCAGGCGGCGGCTCCCAGCACCCGACGGCGCAGCCACTCGGGCATGAGCCTCGCGAGGGTCATCAGCCACGCGATTCGCTTCGGGAACATGCGATGGGACGTGCCGCGCTCGATGGCGCGCAGCATCTCCTTCACCGCGCGCTCCGGCTGGATGACGAGGGCCTTGATCGGGACGTCGTCGGGGTCGAGACCTGGGGTCTCGGTGAACCCGGGGTACAGCGCGACGAAGTCGATCTTGCGGTTCGCCACCTCGATGCGGCAGGTGTCGAGGAGGATGCGGCCGGCGGCCTTCGCGGCGGAGTAGGGCCCCGACTTCGGCAAGCCGAAAAACCCAGCGGGTGAGCCCGTGTGCGCGATGGTCCCTCCCATGTCGCGCATGTGGGCGATCATCGGGCAGAGGAAGTTCACGAAGGTGTCGTAGTTGACCCGCATCGTGTGGAGCACGGTGGCCGCGTCCACCTCGGCCATGTGCACCGGCTTGCCGCCGCCGGCGTTGAGGATGGCGACGTCGATGCGCTCGTAGGCGTCGAGGCCCGCTCTGATGACCGCCTCACAGGCGTGGGGGTCGATGGCGTCCGCGGCCACGGGGGTACACCGGCTGCCGTTTGCCTCCACCTGCTTCGCCAGCTCCTGCAGCAGCCCTTCGCGCCGTGCGGTGACCACGAGGTTGTTGTTGCCGTGGCTGAGGGAGAGCGCGAGCGCGTGCCCGAGGCCGGAGGAGGCCCCAGTGATGAGAATCGTCTTGCCGGTGATCGCCATGGCGGCAGGGTAGCGACGCGGGGGGCGTGACCTCGCCGCGACCCTGCGGAGCCGTGGCTAGATGAGGGGTCTAGCCAGCCGCGGCCACTGCTTCGGCGAGACGCTCCAGGGACGAGCGCCAGCCCATCATCGCGCCACCCAGCATCTCGGGCTTCGTCGCGTCGACGGTGAGGACGAGCTTCACGCCGCCCTCCACCTCGGAGAACTCCGCGGCCGTGGTCATCGTCTCGGGGCCATAGGGAGAGTCGTAGACCACGCGGTGGGGGCGCTCGACCTCGGTGAACTTGGACTCCACGGTGAAGCTGGCGGGTCGGCCGCGCTTCTCCATGGCGGCGGCGGTCGCTGGGTCCGCGGCGCGCATGGTGTAGACGAAGGCGCCGCCTACGCGCAGGTCGCAGGTGGTGACCTCGACTTCGAAGCCCTTGGGCCCGAACCAGGAGGCGATGCCCTCGGCCGTCGTCCACAGCTCCCACACCAGCTGAATGTCTGTGGCCCACACTCGCTCGATCACCTGCGCACTGCCCATCGTCGTCTCCTACTCGTGTTCGGTGCGAGCGGCCATCCGCCGCTCCAGTTCGGTCTCGAAGTTGTCCAGGCGGTGCTCCCACACGGCGCGCATCTCCTCCAGCCAATCGGAGAGCTCCTCGAAGGGCTCCGGGCGCAGGGAGTAGAAGCGCTTCTGGCCCGCGGCGCGCACCGTCACCAGGCCCGTCTCGCGCAGGATCCGCAGATGGCGGGAGACGCCGGACTGGGCGATAGGCAGCTTCGCGACGAGGTCGCTGACGGGCTGCTCGCCGCTGCGGAGCAGCTCGACGATGGCGCGTCGGCGAGGGTCAGCGAGGGCTTGGAGTGATGCATCCACTGATATGTATATACACTGAAATGGATGATGATGGAATCCCGAACTACTCGGGACCGTCGCTCTCCTCGCCGCGCCAGGGGGGAGCGGCATTGCCCACCTCGCCCGGACACCCCGTGGGCGATGGGGACCTCACGGTCACGGGCCACGGCCCGCTCCGCTCGTCCCTCGTTGCGATCCAGCCCCTCGTCTCACCCCGAGTTGCGCCTCATCTTCATGAGAAGCCGTTTAGGCTGCCGGGTGAATCCTCGGAGATGTTCGGTGTCCAATCACTTCACGTGTTGCCTTCTTCCCCTCGCGCTGCTTCTGGGCTGCGGCACCGAGGGGGTCGCCGACGACCCACCGGGGGGCGCCGACGACCCACCGGGGGTCGCGTTCGAGGGTTGGCGACCGATGCCGGCTCCTGCCTTTCGCTCCGAAGGGCCTCCCGGCGGACCGGCCAGCATCGAGCAGGGTGAGGACCGCACCAACGGCGGCGGCGCCGCGCTGATGGACTTCACCGGAGACGCCATCCCCGACCTCGTCCTGACTGCCCCCTGGAGCGGCTCCGAGGTGTTTGTCGGCGACGGCGTTGGGGGGTTCGCGCCCGTCCCCAATCCGACTCTGAGCGCGGTGCCCATGAGCGCGTGTGCGATCGGTCTTCACATGGACAACGACGGCTTGCGCGACCTGCTGCTCTGCGGGGACAACAGGGTCAGCGCCTGGCGCAACCTCGGTGGCGCGGTCTTCGAGCACGTGATGGACGTGCTCGACTTCAACGACGTCCCGGCACGCGCCGAGGACATCGCGGTCACCGATCTGTACGGGGATGGTTCGCTCTACCTCTACGTGGGCACCCAGTCCCTGGCCGGCCCCGACGGGACGGCTCCGGCGGCCCACGCCGACCGGCTGCTGGTCCTTCGGGAGGGCTTCGACTTCGAGGACGTCTCGGAGCTCATGCCAGTGGAGGGGCGCATCGGCCAGACCTATGCGTCGAGCTGGATCGACATCGACGAGGACGGGGATCTCGACCTCTTCACGGTGCGCGACCGAGGCGAGGTCCTGTGGCCTGCCGCCCTGTTCGTCAATCCGGGCCCCACCGGCGACTGGACCGAGGAGTCGGTGTCGTGGGGCCTCGACCTCCCCATCGACGGGATGGGGCTCGCCCAGGGCGACATCGACGGGGACGGGACCACCGAGATCGTCGTCAGCGACAACTTCTCCCGCCTCCACGTCCTCAGTGTGGGAGACGGAGTGGTCACCCCGAGGGCGGCGGAGCTAGGCGCCGTCGTGCAGAACCCCGAGCGCCAGCGCGCGTCCTGGGCAGTGGAGCTGATCGACGCGGAGAACGACGGGGACCTGGACCTCGTGCTGGCCTTCGGCCGGGCGGACCCCCTCTACGACGAGCTCCAGCAGGACGTCGACGTCTTCACCTGGGATGGCGACTCCTACAGCAGCTCGACTGACTTCGAGCAGACGCTCCCGCCCCTGGGCGACGCGTGGCGGACGGTCCTGCCGGACGACATCGACGGGGACGGCGCCCTCGAGCTCATCTTCACCTCGCACGTGGGCGATGTGATGGTTCAGGACCCCACTCCGAGCGGAAACCACTTCCTGCGGGTCGAGGCGGTGGGACCCGGATGGAACCGGGACGGTCTCGGGGCGCGGGTGACCCTGCGGCGAGGGAGCGACCGGCCACAGTGGCGTCTCGTGGGCATCGGGAGCACCGGGATCCACAGCTCGGTCTCGCCCGTCGCGCACTTCGGTCTCGGGCGCGACCCTGGCATCGACCAGGTGGAGGTCCGGTGGAGCGATGGGAGCGTCACCACGGTCGACGCGCCCTCCGCCGACGCGGTCATCGAAGTGAGGCATCCCCTGGCGGACTGACGCGCGAAGGCGTCGTATCCTTCGACTCGGGCCCTGGCTCGACCGCCCAGACGTCGGCCATCCAGCGGCCGCGCTCGTCGGCGACCACCTGGACTCGCCGCACCTGCACCCGGGCGGCGAGGGCGGCTCGCGCCATCTGCTCGCTCGAGCGGTACGAATCGGGTCGTCCTCCCTCCTCCTCCTTCATGCCCGCGACGATCACGACGTGCCCGCCGATGTGGGCTTCGAGGATCCGGGGCAGGAACTCTGGGTGGGCCCCTCCGAGGCACCCGCGGCGTCGGCTCACGGCAGCCCGCCCGTAGAGCCAGGGCCGCACCTCGCCCCCGCTCCAGGCTTCCATGAGCGACATGACGGTGTAGTCGAGCATCGCCGGCGCAAGGAACCCTCGGCCCTTCAGGGTCGCTGCGAGTCGTGCCTGTCCCCCCGCTGTGGCGAGTCGCCCGGCCGCGGAGGCTGTCTGCTCGTCGATCTCCCGTAGGGTCTGCACCCGGAGCGGGACCATGAGGGCGAGCGCGAACAAGATGGTCGGGAGCCAGCGGCGCTGCAGACCCGCGGCGGCCAAGGAGAGGCCCAGGGCCATCGCGACGACCGGGGTCCACAGCGCGAGGTGGTGGGGGTCTGGGCTCAGGATCCTCAGGGGGACGGGCAGTGCGATGGCGGAGGCGATGACTGCCAGAGCGAGGCGCGACTCCGCAGTCTCATGGCCGGACCACCGGCGCCGCGCCAGGGACCCGGCGCCCCACACGGCCACGACCACCAGGAGCAACGCGAGCGAGGAAGACGCCCACGACGCGAGCGAGCGAGGGGGCCTCAGGTTCGGCTCGGTCTGATCGGTCCGAGCTCCGACGAGGCTCCAATGGCGCGCCCAGAAGGTGTCTGGGTGCACGAGGACATCGAAGGCGGTCGTTCGCGTCTTGACGTCGTCGCGTCTCCGGTCCAGCCCATTGGCCAGGATCGCCCATCGAGTCGACGCGGACGCCTCGCCCTCGTAGTTCGTCTCTGTGGAGGTCAGGGCGGAGGAAGCGACCCAAGCGAGGGCCCCCGGCGCCGCGCCGAGCGACA
>JAGSHC010000147.1 GCA_023954745.1 Deltaproteobacteria bacterium
CAGGCGCGTGAGCGGCCCAAACCCGGAGGCGGCTCCTACCGAGCCCACCGCGGATGGTGTCGCTGAGGCTGCCCCTGCAGAGGCCGATGTGGCCGATGCGGCGGCGGCGCCTGAAGCCCCAGACGCCCCAGAGGTCGTCGAGCAAGTCTCTGCACCCGCAGCGCCGACGTTTACGCTCACTGAGACCGAGGTCGACCCCGCCGAGGTGGCCGTCCCGATCTCCCGCCCTGAGCGTCCTCAGCGTCTGACCCCCGATCAGGCAGCGGCGAAGGTCGCTGCCGAAATGTCGGCGGACATGGAAGAGCTGATGGCCGGCGGGGCCGGCATGAACGACGTCTCCCCGGGAGATCGCGTCCGCGGCACCGTCATGGGTGTGGTCGGCGAGCACGTGCTCCTCGATGTGGGCGCGAAGTCGGAGGGGTTCATCCCTTCCCGCGAGCTCATGGGACCCGACGGGCTCAAGGTCGAGGTCGGGCAGGAGATCGAGGCTCAGGTCGTGGCCGTCGAGGCCGACGGGATCCACCTCTCGGTGGGCGCCGTCCGCGCGCACCAGTTGAGCGAGCAGCTCGAGTCCGCTGCGGCCAACAACATCCCGATCAAGGGGACTGTCGTTGGCTACAACAAGGGCGGCCTCGAGGTGAAGCTCGGGTCTCGTCGTGCCTTCTGTCCCGCATCTCAGGTGGACCGGAACTTCTCCGAGGACCTCTCCCACCACGTGGGCCAGTCGTACTCGTTCCTGATCACCCGCTACGACCCCACCGGACGACGCATCGTCGTGAGCCGGAGGGCGTTCCTCGAGACCGAGGCGAAGGAGCTGGCGGCGCAGACCCGACAGTTGCTCGAGACGGGCGCGATCCTGGCGGGCACGGTCCGCAAGGTGACCGAGTTCGGCGCGTTCGTGGACCTGGGCGGCATCGACGGCCTCGTGCACGTCAGTGAGATCTCCTGGGAGCGCGTCGAGAAGCCGTCCGATGTCCTGTCCGAGGGGCAGGCCGTTCGGGTGAAGGTGCTGAAGATCGATTCCCAGCGGGACCGTATCGGCCTCTCCATCCGGCAGGCCGAGGGCGATCCCTGGGCCGAGGTCGGGAAGACCTTCGAGCCCGGTGGCACGTACACCGGTCGGGTCACTCGCCTCGCGGACTTTGGCGCCTTCGTGGAGCTGGCCACGGGCCTGGAAGGCCTCGTGCACGTGTCCGAGATCGAATGGAAGCGGATCAACCGCCCATCCGACGCTCTCGAGGTCGGGCAGGAGGTCACGGTCAAGTTGCTCGAGGTGGACAAGAAGCGGAAGCGTCTTGCCCTGTCGATCAAGCAGTCGACTGGCGAGGACCCTTGGGCCACCACGGTCTCCGAGTTGGTCCCCGGCAGTGAGGTCGAAGTGACGGTGGAGAAGGTCGCCGAGTTCGGCGTGTTCTGCACCATCGCTGATGGCGTGACCGGCCTCATGCCCTCGAGCATGACCAACACGCCCCGCGGCACGAACCTGAAGCGTGCGTTCCGGGTTGGGCAGACCATCAAGGTGTTCGTCCACGAGGTCGACAAGCGGAAGCGCAAGGTGACTCTGACGAGGAGCCAGCAGACCGAGGGTGGGACGGCCGACTACAAGGCCTACGTCAAGGAGCAGAAGAAGAGTGAGGACCAGGGGTTCTCGGCTCTCGCCATGGCGCTGCAGGACGCGTTCAAGACCGACTGAGCAGATCGCTGAGGGGTGGCCGCGCGGCCGTCCCTCTTCGCTCGGAATGGAAGAGGCCGGTGGACGCATGTCCCCGGCCTTCTTCCGTTGGGGGCTCCCCCCTCATTCCCGAGCCGGACGAACTCAGAACGAAGAAGGCCGGCAGACGTGCTGTCTACCGGCCTTCTTCGAAGCAAACGCCCGAAGGCGTGGAAGCTACTGGATGCCGAGGTCGAAGTACTGAACGGCGCCCGAGGGGTCGAACATCAGGCTCTCGCCCGTCACGGTGTCGCCAGGGACCGTGAAGGTCACCGTGGACACGGTGCCACCGTCGAGGTCCTCGTTGGTGAGGTCGATGTCGTCGTTGCCGGAGAACACGTCCGCGTCCACCTCGGCCTCGAAGTCGTCGCCACCGGTCTCGAGCATCGCCGACTCGCCGTCGAAGGTGCAGAACCAGAAGTCGTCCACCACGAAGTCACCGACCGGAGCATCGCTCGCGGAGACCATCACCAAGTCCACCTGCTCGCCAGCCTCGGCGGTCGACGGCGTGACACCAATGATCTCGAAGTCGGCGGAGCCTGCAACCTGACCACCAACACCCCACGCAGAGCCTCCTTCGTCGAAGCCTTCATTGGTTCCGAAGTACTCCTGGCAGCCGCTCAAGGCGAGCAAGGATGCACCGGCGATTGCGAGAGTCGAGAAGCGCAAGAAGGTCATCTGAGGTCCTTTCGGTGACAAGCTCTGAGTCCGAGTTGGAGCCTAGCGCACTGTCATTGGGTCCGGGGTGCAAAGTTCTGCCCGCGTTCTTCCCCTGAACACGCGAGACTCGATCAATCTAGGTCGCTAGCGCGCGCGCGCAACACCTGGTTTCCCAAAAGTCGTCCGGGGAGCGCCCCCACCTACCGGCTGTCGCCTACGGCGATGTCGAGGGGGAAGCCATCGAAGGTAATGAGGAGCCGGTGCATCGAGTGTTCCGCCACCGCGGTCGGGTCGATGAAGAACCGGTAGCCGAAGCGCACCCGCCCGTGCTGTACATCGATCCCCACGTCGATGCCGCCGCGGAACTCCCGGATCTGATCGGTGACCTTCTCTGTCATCCACCGACAGCCGCCGCCACCGTCCTCGCAGGACGCGACCAGACTCTCCTCACCGTGCTGGAAGCGGTTCCAGCCCACCCGAAATCCGACGTTCGGCACGATGTAGTCACGGCTGCCCTCCACGGGAATCGGGATGCGATATCCGAAGTCCATCCCCGCGTCGATGCTCCACCAGAGGTCCCGTTCCCGGTTGCCGATGGTCTCACCTTCTTCGTCTGTGATCGCGAAGGGAGCTCGCGTTCCGATGAGTACCTCGGCCCAGGGTTCGAGCCGCAGGGCGTCGAGGATCGCTACCCGAAAGCCCAGCCGCCCGAACGCGCCGATGGTGGACGGCCGGTTGTGAGCTGCGATGCCCATCCCACTCCAGGTCTGGAGGTGAGTGGGGCGGGGGTACTTCCGATCTTGAGGCGCCTCCAGCAGGTCCGTGAGGGCGGGGGAGGGAATCACCACAGCGCGCCCTCCGCCGTCGTCCACGACGCTCCGCAGGAGCCCGACGACCTCGCCCGCCTCGTTCACGACGGGGGCTCCGCGGTCCCCGTCTCCGGGCGGGCGGTCTACGAGGAAGTCCGGGAATACCCTCGCCTCCCGCTCCTCCTCGGTGGGGAGTCTCTGGGAGAGCACGCGCAAGGGAAGGGGCGTGAAGGCGGTGAGGGCGCGGAGGTCTCCGTCGTACACCGAAAGCCCTACGGAGCCCCCATGACCGAACGCGAAGAGCTGCTCCCCGACGCGCGGGTGATTCGCGAACACCGGTGCTGGGGTCTCTGGCACCGGCTCATCGAGGACCAGCAGCGCGATCTCGTGCATGCGGTCCCAGGTGACGATGCGCGCGAGGCTGACGTGCCCGCTCCCGGTCTGCACGGCGGCGGGGTAGCCGACCCGCACGGTGTGGAGCAGCGTGATGACGTGGGTGCCGCCGTTGACGACGAGTCCTGCGCCCACCCGTCCCGACGCGGACACCCTCGCGGTGAGAGGGAGCGTGAGCTCGGAGAGCTCGTCCAGCGGGATGGCGAAGGTTTCGGGGGGGCTCTGAGCGAGGGCTCCGGCGGGCAGCAGGAGCAGTGCGAGCGCGAGCAGGCGAGCGATCATCGGAACTCCATCGGGTGCGTCCGGGGCGCGGGGCGCCCATGATAGTGACCATGAGCCGCCGCGCCCGTTTCGGAGACCTGATGCGCCGAGTGAAGGCCCGGTTGGGTCTCGCTCGCCCGCGCGGCCGTGACTGGCATCGGCGAGGAGTCGGCGGACGATGGGACGTGCTGGGCCCGTTGCAGTTCGAGTTCCTCAAGTCCCAAGGGTTGGAGCCACAGCACCGCCTCCTCGACGTCGGCTGCGGCTCGCTGCGGGGCGGGGTCCACGCCATCGGCTACCTCGAACCCGGGCACTACTTCGGGATTGAGAAGGAGTCCTCCCTGCTCGAGGCGGGTCGGTCGGTGGAGCTGCCACGCTATGGGATCGCCGATCGCGAGCCTCGGCTGCACGTGACTGGGACCTTCGACCTCTCCTGGGTCGACACGGGCGTCGAGTTCGACTTTGCCATTGCGCAGTCCGTGTTCACCCACCTGCGGCCGGATCTCATCCGCCAGTGCCTCCGAAGCGTCCTCCCGCGGCTCGCGCGCGAGGGAGTCTTCTACGCGACCTTCTTCGAGGCAGAGGAGGAAGACGTCCTCGGACCCGACCACGGCTGGCGAGAGGACGAGCTTCAGCACCCGGTCTATACCCTGCGAACCCTCCAAGGACTTGCCAAGGAGGTCGGTGGCACGGTCGAATACATCGGCGCGTGGGGCCACCCCCGCGATCAGCGCATGCTCGCAATCCGCCGGGCCCCGGAGGTTGATCATTCCCCCTGACCGCTTGTTGCGCGTGGCCGCGGCGTATCACCTCATTCTGGGACTGGTCTTCGCGGTCTTCCCCGGGGACACCCTGCACTCGCTCGCCTTGGATCCGCCTCGGTACTGGGCGCTCTGGTACGCGGCGTGCTCGATGCCCCTCCTGGTGGCGGCGATGCTCCTTCTCGCGGTGCGCCGGCGGGCGCTTCGCCCCGGTCTCCTCGCAGCCGTTGTCCTGTGGAACCTGGTCGCACTGACCCTCGGCGTGTTCTTCGTGATCTGGACCGACCTGCCCCGAGTCTTGCTCGGACCTCCCGCGGCCGCCGGCCTGTGGGCGTGGCTCCTCTGGGGGCTATACTCGCCCGAGTCGTGACCGACCCCACCCCTGACAGGCTGGATGCCCTCATCGCCGAGCTGCTTCATCAGCTCGACGAGTCGTCTGCTGGTGTGCGCGTCACCTCGGAGTGGAAGTCGATTCGCGAGGTCGTCGAGGAGCACGTCGCATCGCGCGAGGCCACCGCGGCGGATCCCGACGCCCTCGACTCTGCCATTCGAGTCCTCGAGGCCCAGCGGGACATGTTGTTCCTGGCCAAGGACGAGGTCGCGGAGCAGGAGCGTCGGGGCGAGCAGGAGCGCGCCCGGCGGGAGCGCGAGGACAAGCAGATCGTCGCTGTCGTCCGCAAGTGGCTACCGCCCTACAGCATGCTCTCCGTGAGCTCGATCGTGGTCACTCCGTTCTTGGGTCTTCCCTTTGGCCTCTGGGCCCTCGTCGGGGCGTTCCCCGCCCTGTTTGGCTTCCTCGAGATGCGGCGCCGCACCGACCTCATGGACGGGCGAAACTGGGTAATCCTGAACGACGAGGTCCGGGAGGTGGAGTCCCGAGTTCGCATGTACCACGCGATTTCGGCGGTAGGCGTCCTCTTCGCAGTGGGGTGGTTCCTGGCCGTTCTGCTCACCGGTGACATGGATTGAGCGTGGAACAACCCACAGTGAGCCCGGGGCGGCCGACCACCATCGCGCTCGACTGCATGGGCGGGGACCATGGGCCGAGCGAAGCGGTGGCCGCTGCGGCCCAGCTCTCCATCGAGCGCCCCGACTTTCACTTGATCCTCGTGGGCGACGCAGTGGTCATCGGCCCGCTGCTCGATGAGCTGGAGTACGAGCCAGGTCGCTTGTCCTTGCGGCATACGGACGAGTGGGTCTCGATGGACGAGTCTCCAGCAAAGGCCATCGCCGCGAAGCCCAACGCCTCGGTGCTCGTCGCCTGTCAGTTGGTCTCAGACGGACGCGCCGACGCGGTGGTGACCTCGGGGAACACCGGGGCCGCGATTCTGGCGGCCGCGCGCAAGATGGGCCGCATCCCTGGGGTTCGTCGGGCGGCGCTGGCGGCGGTGACTCCCACCGAGAAGACCCACGGCCCCAACGACGACCCCTTCGCGCTGCTTCTGGATGTGGGTGCGACCCTCTCGGCTTCGGGACGCGATCTCGTGACCTTCGCCATCATGGGCGCTGCCTACGCCCAGGCGATCTCCGGGAATCCCTCGCCCACGGTCGCCCTGCTCAGCAATGGCACCGAAGCCCACAAGGGCCCGCGGGAGGTCGTCGAGGCGCACGAGATGCTGGCCAACCTCTCCGAGGTGAACTTCGCCGGCAACGTCGAAGGTCTCGACATCCCTCGCGGCAGCGTCGACGTCGTCGTGACCAACGGCTTCCTCGGGAACGTCGTGCTGAAGATGCTGGAGGGGATCGGCGAGGTCATCAGCGAGCTCGCCAACGACGCATACGCCCGCAAGTTTCTCTGGCGGTTCGGCCTGACGATGCTGAGCTCTGGACTTCGACAGATCCAGCAGGCGCTGGACTGGGAGCAGTACGGCGGGGCGCCGATCCTCGGCTTCGTTCAGCCCATCATCAAGGCCCACGGGCGGAGCAAGGCGCGCGCCATCGGCAACGCCTGCAAGGTGGCCGTGAAGGCCGCCCGCGCGGACATGGGGCGGGAGATCGAGCGGGCAGTGTCGAGGGTGCCCGCGCCCGAAGAGGAAGGCGCGCACGCGACATGAGCTGGCGCCACATCTACCGCTGGGATCTGGACAAGACCTATCTGGAGACGGACTTCGAGTCCCTGCGACGGCTTGTGCTCATCGCCTTCGAGAAGCCCGAAGAGAAGACCAACGTTCCGGGCTCCGCCTCGCTTCTCCGCGAGCTGGGCCGCGACCACGAGGACCGAGATCCTTCCAGGGTCTGCATCGTCTCGGGCTCCCCGCGCCAGATGCGCCGGACCCTGGAGAAGAAGCTCGAACTCGATGGCGTGCGGTGGCACGAGTTCCACCTCAAGCCCCAGTGGGAGAACCTGCGCCGCGGGCGCTTCAGGGCCGTGCGCGAGCAGGTCGGGTACAAGCTGCCCTTGCTCCTGCGGTCACGCTTGAAGACCGAGGACGGCGGGGGGGTCGGGGAGACCCTCTTCGGTGACGACGCCGAGGTCGACGCGTTCATCTACTCCCTCTACGCCGATGTGCTCGCCGGCCGCGTCACGACGGACGGGCTCGTGAGGGTCCTGCGGGCCGTGGGTGCCTACGACGATGCGGTGGACAAGGCCGCCGCCACCGCCGAGAAGCTCGATGATGACGACTGCGTCGAGCGCATCTTCATCATGCTGGACCGGCGGACCCCTCCCGGCTTCTTCCGGCCGTTCGGGCCGCGAGTGGTCCCCATCTACAACTACTTCCAGGCCGCGCTCGTCCTCTTCTCCGGGGGCCACCTCACCCCCGAAGGGGTGGTCTCGGTCACCCGCAGCTTCCTCGACGCCGAGGGACACAGCGCCGACGACCTCGCGAACTTCTTCCAGGACGTCGTCCGGCGAGGGCACCTGCCCGCCACCGCCATGCAGGACCTGGGACTCGCGGTACAGGAACTGAGCGGCGTGCCGAACGAGGCCGAGGTGATCTGGAAGTCCGTCCAGAAGTTCTCCGACCTCGGAGCATCCCGTCGATTCCTCCCGCCATCGCCCCCTCCGGGTGGGGACTACGAGGCCCTCCTGGCCCACTTGCGCTCGCGCCACGCCTGACTGTTACCCTCCGCGGCCATGACGACTGAGACCGCAAAGATCGGCTTGATTCGGGGCGATGGCATCGGCCCCGAGATCACCCAGGCAACCCTCGTGGTTTTGGACGCGGCGGGCGCTCAGATCGACTGGGTCGAGCTGCACGCAGGACAGGTCGCGACGGACTCCGGGGGGCACCCGATGCCCGACGAGACCATCGCCCGGGCCAACGAGCTGGGCGTGGTGCTCAAGGGACCCATGATGACCCCCGTCGGCGGCGGACACCGGTCGCCGAACGTCACTCTGCGTCGTGCCATGGATCTGTACGCAAACGTGCGTCCGGTCCGAGCCCTGCCGGGATTGCGCTGCGTTGCGCCCGAGGCGGACATGGTCATCGTCCGTGAGAACACCGAGGGTCTCTACGCTGGGATCGAGCGGGTGACCGAGGAAGGCGCCGAGGCCATCGCGCGGGTGACCCGTGAGGGATCGGAGCGCGTGGCTCGGTTTGCGTTCGAGTACGCCCGGAAGAATGGCCGCGACAAGGTCACGATTCTCCACAAGGCCAACATCCTCAAGCTGAGCTCGGGGCTCTTCCTCCAGATCGCCCAGGAGGTGTCGAAGGACTACCCCGAGATCGAGTGCGCCGACCTGATCATCGATGCGGCCTGCATGAAGATGGTGATGTATCCGGAGATGTTCGACGTGGTCGTCACCACGAACCTCTTCGGGGACATCATCTCGGACCTCGCCGCGGGCTTGGTGGGAGGCCTCGGCCTCGCGCCGGGGGCCAACATCGGTGAGGGCAAGGCGATGTTCGAGGCCGTGCACGGGACCGCGCCCGACATCGCTGGCCAAGGCGTCGCCAACCCCACGGCCCTCTTGGTGGCGGCGGCCCAGATGCTGACGTTCGTAGGCCAGGACGCGGTCGCGCGGCGGGTTCACGCTGCAGTCCTCGCTGCTCTGCACAATAAGCGGACACGAACCCGCGACCTCGGCGGCAAGCTGAACACCGCCGAGTTCACCGGAGCGGTCATCGCCCACATGGGCGAGTAGTCGACGAGGCCCGTCGCCGGACTCAGGGACGGACGCCGAACAGACGCTCGAAGTTGCTCTCGAGTTGCTCCTGCGCCGCCTCGAGCGGCACCTCCCAGACCTCTGCCGCGTAGGCCGCGGTCCCGGCGACGTTGCTCGGCTCGTTCGTCGAGCCCGGCTCGGGGGCGAGGTAGGGGCAGTCGGTCTCCAGCAGCACGCTCTCTCGGGGGAGGGTCTCGAGCATGCGCGTGAAGCTCTGCGAGCGGCGTGCGTTCGCAGGGATTGAGAAGAAGTGTCCGAGCTCCGACGCAATGCGCCGAGCGAGCTTCACTCTGCCGCCAAAGCAGTGCCAGTCCACACGAGCCGCGCCCATCTCGCTGAGGATCTCGAAGGCTCGCCGCTCCCGCTTGCGGGTGTGGATGATGAGGGGCTTGTCGCGGTCGATGGCGATCTGGACCAGGGCGCGGAACCTGGTCTCCTGGATGTCCCAGAGTCCCTCGGGGACCCAGTACCCGTCGAGCCCAACCTCGCCCACGGCGATTGCCTCGTCGGCGTTCTCCCGTACCCACTGCACCGCGTCGTCCGGGGTGTAGTTCGAGGGGGTGCGTGGGTAGTCCACGCCGGTGGCGAGGAGCTCGGGCATCACGGCGTCGACCGGATAGAGGCCGAACGCAGGGCGAATGAGATCGGGATGCTCCGCCGCCAGGGCCCGGGTGGCCTCGTTGTCCTCGGGGTTGAGGCCATTGCTGACGATCGTGCTCAGCCCAGCGGTCCGCGCGTTGGCGATCACCGTCGGGAGCGCGTCGGCCAGCTTCGGGTGGGTCAGGTGTGCGTGTACGTCGAACAGGGCCATGGTCTCGCTCCGGCGCCGGACCATAGACGGGCTGCCGTGTCCGGGGGTGTCCGGTTTCTCGGACACGGAGCCGGACGCGGGCCGGACACGGGCAGGGCACCGTGCCCGCGGGAGGGGCGCAGGTGTTTGAACTCAAAGGGCTTTCTCTCTGGCGCGATCGTTGGCCCGGGCCTTGCTCCTCGTCTCCCCGATGTCGGACCGAATTCGCCCCCGCCTGCCTGGCCCAGTTCCCGCGCTTCTGCCGGCCGTGGGCCTCTGTCTCGGAGTGGTCTCTGGACCGTGGTGCGGGGCGCCGACGCTGCTCGCGGTGCTCGGTGGTCTCGTCGTTCTGGTCCTGGCGGTGCTTGCTCGAGGGCTCCTGGCTCGCCCACTCGGCCTCGTGGGGGGCTGGTGGCTGTTGGGGGTGGCGATGGGCGGAGGGCCGCCACCGCATCCCTGGCCTACGGAGGACGGTGCTCTCCTCTTCGAGGTGGAGCTCGGCGCCGCCCCCCTCGACGGGCGGGCCACGCTCCGGAAGAGCACGGTCCTCAGGGCATGGCCAATGCACCACGGGGGGAGGTTGGCTCCCAGCTGGCAGGGGCCGCGCGACGGTCTGCTCCGGGCGCCCGCGCTCCAGACCCTCGCCCTGGGGGAGGGGAGCCGGGTCCTTGTGGCGGGGCGGGTAGGAAGAGACCGTGGGGGGCGTTGGGTCCTGCGCGTGAGGGCGGGCACCCCCGTCGTCGGCGGGCGCACCCGGCCCGTGTCCGCGCTTCGGCGCGCCGTGCGGGGCTACCGGGCGGCGGTCCGGCGGGGCGTGGGGGCGGGGACGTCGGACCGGACCCGCGCTCTCTTCCTCGCCCTGGCTCTTGGCGACCGGACGCAGATCCGGCCCGGACTGAGAGCCGCGTTTGCCCGTACCGGAACCGCGCACCTGCTCGCGATCTCCGGCCTGCACGTGGGCATGTGTTGGCTCTGGGCACGGTCCTTGGCCCGTGTGCTGCTCTCGCGGCTACCGGCTCGATGGACTCGAGGAGGCTTCCCGGTGAGCGCGAGCGCCGCGATCGGGTGGGGGGTCGCTGCGGGCTACGTCGTCTTGGCCGGAGTGCCGGTCAGCGGCCTTCGCGCTCTCTGCATGCTCGGGGCAGTCACTGCTGCGCAGGTGAGTCGCAGAGCAACCTCGCCCTGGAACACGCTGGCGGTGGCGGTGATCGCAGTCGTCGCGTTGGACCCCTCGGCCGCGGGCTCCCTGGGCTTTCAGCTCTCGGTCGCGTCGGTGAGCTTTCTCCTGGCCTGGCTCCCTCTCCCCCCGGAGTTGGTCGGGAGCTGGAGGGTGCGGGCCTGGCGCGGCCTGCGTCTCGCCGTGTGGACCGGCCTGTTGGGCACCCTCGCCACGGCACCGCTCATTGCCAAGACTTGGGGGACCGTGCCTCTTGCCGGCCTGTGGGCCAACGCCGTCGCCGTTCCGCTCCTCGGGGCGGCCACCGTCCCTCCACTCCTGGGCGGGGCCCTCCTCGAAGCGGTGCATCCTGGTCTGGGTCGGGCGCTGCTCCGGGCGGCTGACATCCCGGCGAGCGTCGGCATTGCCGTCGTCCGATGGCTGGGAGATCCACGGCTGGCTCCCGAGCTCGTCTGGGACCCGGACTGGGAGGTCGTGGTGACCTTCTACTTGAGCCTCGGCGCGGCGATGGTCTGGCGACGGGTCCGATGAAGCGAAGCTGGCTCCGCCTGGGAGGACCGCTCCTCGCCCTTGTCTTCCTCGCTGTCGCTGCCGGGCCCGACGAGCAGCGCCTGCAGGGTCTCTGTCTCACCGCCCTCGATGTCGGACAGGGCGACGCGCTGCTCCTCGAGTTTCCGGAGGGCGATCCCTGGCTCGTGGACGGAGGGGGCATTCCGGGCTCCCGCTATGACGTCGGACTTCAGCGGGTGCTCCCAGCGCTCCGGCGCAGAGGCATCGACCGTCTTGGGCTTGTCGTCATGACCCACGGTGACGCGGACCACGCCGGTGGGCTGACTGCGGTGCTGGAGCACCTCGAGGTCGAGAGACTCCTGGTGCCCCGCCGGACACGCCTGGGCGCCCTCGAGCGCTCCGTGCTCTCTCTCGCGAAGGACCGGGGGGTGCGCGTGATGACCGCATCCCACCCCGAGGCGCTCCCGAGCGCGCCCCCTGGAATTCGCGCGCGCGTCCTCCATCCGGGACCAGGACCCGAGCAAGGTTCTTCGAACGATGGGTCTGTCGTCCTTCACCTGGGCTACGGGGCGGTGGCCATGATTCTCACCGGAGACATCGAGGAGGCGGGCGAGGGGGCGCTGCTCGCGGCCCACCGGGACGTGGGGGCGCAGATCCTGAAGGTCGCTCACCACGGGAGTCGCACCTCATCCACGCCTGCGTTTCTGGACGCGGTGAATCCCCTCGTCGCCGTGGCGGGGGTTGGGGCCAACAACCGGTTTGGCTTTCCGCACCTGGGGGTGACGACCCGGCTGCGGGCGCGGGGTGCAGACCTGTTCACGACTGCTGGCCGTGGGGAGGTGCAGATCTGCACCGATGGAGTGTCTATCGAGGTCCAGGGGCGGAAGTCCGACCGCTGGGAGATGCTTCAGCGCGTCGGCGCGGAGCGAATCGCTCAGTGGACCTCTCCGGTCCGGGCGGCCGCCGCGCCCAAGGGCGAGGGCATCGGCTCCAGCCAGTCCGTGTCACGCCCCTTTGGGGTAGGGACCAGGACCCGGCGTGGGGGCGGCGGAAGGAGTCAGCGGAAGCGGACGAAGAGTCTCGCAGGCGCACGAAAGAGTTCCTCAGGGGGACGACGAGCGAGCGAGGAGCCGACGCCCCCGCCTTCGATTCTCAGCGACAAGGAGTGGGAGCGAAGCCGTCGCGACCGCAGGAAGCCGAAGCCGCCGTGGTCGAGTCGACGCTGACCGTCCCTCTCCTCCGCTCGATGCTCCGCGCTCCGTGCTCAGCGCGCGGCGAGGGCGGCCTCGATGCGGCTCCGCTGGCGAGCCTCTCGCGCTCCCTGGGCGTCGAGACCGAGGAGCGACTCGTCCCGCGCTCGACGATGCGCCACCACCAGAGTGCCGACCCCGAGGACGAGCACCGGCACCGACAACGCTTGCGACGTCGAGATCGTCTGTCCAAACACGCCTGGGAGGAAGAAGCCACGCTCGAGGTCGAGTCGGAACAGCTCGACGGTCCCCCGCATCAGCGGGTAGCCGACGAGCAGGGCGCCAATGACCTGGCCATCGAAGGACTGCCTGGCTCGCAACGCCCGGAGGAACCCGAACAGCGCGAGCCCCGCCGCCGCCGCGTAGGCCTGGGTCGGGTGCAGAGGGATGCCCCGCAAGATGTCTGGCACCACCCCCTGCAGGAAGACGACTCCCCAGGGCCACTCGATGCCAGTCCCCCAGTCGATGGGGCGCCCGTAGCAGCAGCCCGCCGACAGACAGCCGACCCGCCCGAGCGCGACTCCGATGGCCAGGGCGGGAGCCGCTGCGTCCGCCGACCGCAGGAACGACATCCCCCGAAGGCGGATCCATGCCGCTGAGGCGAGCAGTGCCAGGGCAAGGCCGCCGTAGAGCACCATTCCTCCCTCCCAGAACCGCAGGAGGGCCAGGGGGTCTGCGAGGTAGTCGGCTTGGCGGCTCGTGAACAGGTGCCCGAGGCGGCCTCCGATGACTCCCGCGACGATCCCGATCATGCCGGCCTGAACCAGCTCGATGGGACGGTCCCCCGCCCGCCGCTGCTCCTGGACGGCCACGAACATCCCGACAGCGAGAGCGATCACGAGCCAGGTGAACCAGGCGGACAGGGCCACCTGGCCCAGAACCGGGACGTGCGTATGGACGAGCCAGGGTTTCAAGGGCTCTCCAGGCCGGGAGGCACCAGCTGGCCCCGGGCCGCGAGCAGGACGAACCCCACGAGCCCCAACGAGATCCCTACGTCGGCCACGTTGAACACCGCCCAGCTCGCCGAGCCCAGCAGGCTCTCGGAGAGAGTCCCCAGGGGACCTGGCGCGGTCAGCTCCACGAAGTCGGTCACCTGGCGGTACAGCAGGCGGTCGATGAAGTTGCCCGATGCGCCGGCCAGGACGAGGCCGAGGCTCCAGGCGAGGGACCGCTCATCTTCCCGAAGCCGCCGGAACCATCCGAGCATCACCACGAACGTGGCCAGGGAGGCGAACGTGACCAGGGGCAAGCGAAGAGGGTGGCCCGTGAGCAGGCCCCACGCCATGCCCCGGTTCTCCACGTGCACGATCTCCAGAAACCCCGGGAGGACCGGGATTCGCTCGAGCAGGCCGAGGTTGAGCCGCACCCAGGCCTTCGTCGCCTGGTCGACGATGCACGTCCCCACCGTCAGGCCGATGAGGAGGGCAACGTGGGGGTGGGGTGCGGGCTTGGTCAGCATCGCGGGTAGGTCGGCATCGCGGACGGGCCCCGCGCTAGCAGATCGACTCGTCCGTGGGGGGCGGCTCGAGGTCGAGGAGCGCCGCGATCGTGGCCTCGTCGGCGCCAGGGAAGGTGTACTGCGAGAACTCGTGGGGGGCCACCCAGCGGACGTCGTGGACTCGCAGGGAGCGGAGGTCCTGATCGACGGGGACCTCGCACCGGTAGACCTGCATGTCGACGGTGTAGTGGTCGTACTCGTGCACCACCTCCATCACGAGGTCGCCGACCTCCACGCGCACGCCGATGCGCTCTTCCAAGAGCTCCCGGAGCACCGACTCGGCGGAGCGTCCGTCGGGCACCTTGCCGCCGGGAAACTCCCAAAGCAGTGGCAGGGAGCTCGAGGGGAGCCGCTGGGTGAGAAGGTAGGCGCCCTCGCGCCGAATCTCGGCGGTCGCCACTCGGATCTTCTGGCCGGCGTACTTGCCCATGGTCTTCCCTCGACGAACGCACTTCCACAGGCCCTGGAAGCGGCGCGGAAAGCTACCACACGCGTCTTCGGGCAGTGGTACGGGCTGTTTGAGGCGGCCGGCGGCCGCCCAGGGCAAACCGGCCCCCGTTCCCCCGCGATGGAACGCTCGCGATTTCCAGTATCCTCGCGCGGCCGGTTCTCCAGCTGCCTCGGAGGCTCCATGTTCCGCCGCTTTGCCTTTGCCCTCGCTGCTCTGTCCGTCCTTGTCGCGACTCCCGCCGCTGCGCAGGAAGCGTCCATCGACATCCAACAGTTCAAGCCTGTCAGCGACGTCGATGGCTTCCTCGTCGTGCACGACGCTTCGCTGTTGCCGCAGTTTCGGTTCGGAATCGGTCTGGACCTCAACTACGCCGTGAACCCCCTCGAGGTGAACGGCCCCGGCTTTGGGCGGTCCTTTGGCCTCGTCGACGGAATCATCGGCGGCGACCTCAAGGGCGCGTTCTCGATCTTTGACTTCTGGGACATTGGCCTTCGCTTCCCCATCGTCCAGATCCCGATCACCACGGACTTCGTCGACAGCCCGGCGTTTCCCGGCAAGGGAGTCCCCTACGGCATCGGCGACATCCTCATCGAGAGTCGCATCCGGATCCTCGATCCCGAGGCAAAGGCCGTGGGTCTCGCGATCAACCCCTGGATCACCGTGCCCACCGGCACTGCCGCGGCCGGACTGGGCCGTGGACTGCCCGGGACGGGGATCAAGCTCATCGCCTCCCAGAAGTGGTCCCGCTTCCACTTCGCAGCCAACGCCGGCTACGCCTTCTTCGGCCGAGCCAGTGCGTTTCTGGGAGGCGGCGCGGAGACGAACCTCACGACGGGCAACGAATTCACTTACGGCGTCGGCGTGGGCGTCTCCCCGGTGGTCGACCACCTCGAGATCAACCTCGAGCTCGACGGCAGCCTCATCGCGGGTCCCAACGAGCGGGATGACACCGAGCGCTTCTTCACCCAGGCCCACTCCCCCGCCGAGGTGCTCCTGAGCCTCCGCGGCACCCTGGACATGGGCCTCACGTTCCACGGCGGCGTGGGGAAGGGCATCTCAGGTGGCTATGGCACCCCGGACTTCCGAGTCTTCGCTGGCGTCGCCTGGGCGAACCGTGGGCCCCGCGATCGTGACAAGGACGGTCTGAACGACAAGGAAGACCCTTGCCCGGACGACGCGGAGGACGTGGACATGTTCGAGGACGAGGACGGCTGCCCCGACCTCGACAACGACGCGGACGGCATCGCCGACGAGTTGGACGAGTGCCCCATCGACGCCGAGGACAAGGACACATTCGAGGACGCCGACGGCTGCCCCGATTTCGACAACGATGGCGACAACATCCTCGACACCGAGGACGCGTGCCCCATGGACCCCGAGGACCTCGACGGCTTCAACGACGCCGACGGCTGCATCGATCCTGACAACGACGCCGACGGGCTCTTGGACACCGTGGACACATGCCCCATGGCGCCCGAGGACCGGGACGGATTCCAGGACGACGACGGCTGCCCCGACACGGACAACGACGGCGACGGCATCCCCGACGAGACCGACGTCTGCCCCAACGAGCCCGAGGATCTCAATGGCGTCAAGGACACCGACGGGTGCCCGGACGACACCCTCGCCGTGAAGAAGGGCGACGCCATCGTCATCTTGGAGCGGGTGTATTTCGCCACGGGGCGCGACCGGGTCCTGCGGCGCTCCACGCCCGTCCTCCGCGCGGTGGCCAAGGTCCTCGAGGAGAACGAAGGGATCAGCAAGGTCCGAGTCGAGGGGCACACCGACGACGTGGGCGCCGACGAGATGAACCTCGACCTCTCCCAGCGCCGCGCCGAGTCCGTTCAGCGGGAGTTGGTCAAGCTGGGCATTTCGGCGGGCCGGCTGGAAGCCGTGGGCTACGGAGAGACGCGGCCCATCGACACCAACCGCATGGAGAAGGGCCGCGAGGCGAACCGGCGCGTGGAGTTCACCATCATTGGTGGCGGCGCCGCGACGGCCACCCCGCTCTTGCCAACGCCGACCCCGCCAGCGCCC
>JAGSHC010000476.1 GCA_023954745.1 Deltaproteobacteria bacterium
ACGGAGAACTCGCTCTGTGGCTGAGCGCCTCCGGGAAGCGATTGCTGACGTTCCCGAGGGCCGACGAGCCCGAGCTCCTGCCGCGCGCCTTGTCCGTCTTGCCGCACGCAGCCCGCACGTCGCGACGTAGCTCCATCACCCTGGAGACCATCGATGGGGAGCCAGCGCGTACCTCGGACCGCAAGGTCTCGCTGATGGAGTCGGGCTTCGTGCAGGACTACCGGGGGCTGACCCTCGAGGTGGACTGACCCGTGCCCGAAGGCGACACGATCTACGCCCTCGCCGAGCGCCTCCGGCCTCAGGTGCTGGGGAAGGTGCTGACCGACGTGTGGCTCCGCGACACCCCCGGGGCGTCGTATCTCGAAGGGGCCGAGGTCGTGACGGTGCGGGCATGGGGAAAGCATCTGCTCATGGATGTCCGCGCCGACGGTCGGCCGGACCGCGTGTTCCGGACCCATCTTGGGATGACGGGGCGCTGGCAGACCCTGCGGCGCCCCGCTCGTCGTCATCCGTCGGTTCGGGTCGCATTTCGGGCGGGTCCACACGGGCCGGAGCTCCGGTGTGCCGACGCGGCGCAGGTGGAGGTCTTCCTCGCGCGGGACCTGCCTCGCCACCCGGCGCTGGCCCGCCTGGGGCCAGACCTCCTCGGCGCCTTCGATGTCGACGTGGTCGTGTCACGGGCTCGGGAGCGAGACCCGGTCGACCTCGCAGCGCTGCTTCTGGACCAGACGATCGCGGCGGGGCTCGGCAACGTCTTCAAGTGCGAGGTGTTGTTCCGCGCCGGACTCCACCCTGCGACTCCGCTCGCCGCGGTGGACGACGCCACCATCGCCCGGCTGTTCGAGGATGGGGCCGCGCTGCTGGAGGCGAACAAGCTGCGAAGCCGTCGTGTGACGACCCTGGGGCCCACGGGAGCGAGGGCGCGGGTCCACGGGATGGACCAGTTCGTCTACGGCCGGGCGGGTCGGCCCTGCGTGCGCTGCGGAGGGCGGATTCGGGTGACCCGCCAGGGGCCTCGCGTCCGTCCCACTTACTGGTGCCCGCGTTGCCAACCAGCGGCGCCCTCCCGCGATCCGAACCTCCCCGCAGTGGGGTCGGGCCTGTAGGATCAAGAACTGCGCGAACCTCGCTGGGGGCAGCTATCCGCATGAGCGACGATCTCGTCCTACTCGTCGACGACGACCCCGACATCCATTTCGTGGTCGAGCAGGTGCTCGGGGACCTCGCGAAGGTGCAGTGCGTCACCACGATGGAGGAGGGGGCCGCGGCGCTGGACGCGCAGCCGTCGGTCGTCCTCATCGACCTCGAGCTGGGCACGCTCAAGGGCGACTCCTTCGTCGACCGGGTGGTAGAGGCGAGCCCACTCTCCACGGTCATCGTGATCTCCGGGGTGCGCGACACGGCCCGCGCCGTCGACTTGATGAGGCGGGGCGCCGAGGACTACCTGGTGAAGCCGGTGGAGCCGCTCTTGCTCCGCCGGCGAGTCGAGCGGGCCCTCGCGCGGCAGCGGAACGCATCGAGCGCGGCCGCGAGCCCGTCGTCCGAGGCGGATGGTCCGTCCCTGAACCGTCTGGGCATGGCGACCTCCTCCCTGATGCTCGACCTGTGCTCGCAGATTCGAAAGATGGCGCCGTCCGAGTTGACCGCATTGGTGATTGGGGAGACCGGAGTCGGCAAGGAGCTCGTCGCGCGGGCCCTCCACGAAGCCTCGGGGCGCACGGGGCCGTTCGTCACCGTCAACTGCGGCGCGCTCCCCCGAGAACTCATGGAGGCTGAGCTCTTCGGCCACACCGCCGGAGCCTTCACCGGAGCCCGAGGAGCCCGGAAGGGCCTGGTCCGGGAGGCGGAGGGCGGCACGCTCTTTCTCGACGAGGTGGGAGATCTCCCTGTGGAGCTTCAACCC
>JAGSHC010000194.1 GCA_023954745.1 Deltaproteobacteria bacterium
CGGGCTCTGCGACAGCCTCGTCGTGGGTGCGCCGGACGACCGCGCCGGCGCCGGCAGCGCCTTCCTGCTCCACGGGCCGCTGCCCACCGGCTGTGTGGGCCCGTGCCTGGTCCAGGCAGACCTCGACTTCAGCGTGCGCTTCGACGGCTTCGCGCTCGGGCGCCTCGGCGCCTCCGTGGTCGTGGCGGGCGACCTCGATGGGGTGGGGCATGACGACCTCGTCCTGACTGAGCCGGAGTACGAGTTGCCGCAGGGTCAGAACCATGGTCGCGCCCTGGTCTACGGGCGAGGTCTGGGCTCCCTCGCGGGGACGGTGAAGGTCTCTCTGGAAGCGGACGTGCTCATCGCCGGGGCCCCGGGCGACAACGTCGGGCAGGACCTCCAGGCCGCCGACGTCGATGGAGACGGCAGTGACGAGCTGCTGCTCGAAGGGGGCGGAGACGTCCTCCTGCTGCACGACCTCTCGGCTCTGCCGCTGGAGACGAGCTTCGACCTCCTCGCCCTCGACGTGACCCGGCACCACGGGCACGTACTCGACGCCAACCTCCCGTTCGCCGTGCACGGCCCCGATCAGCCACTCCAGGCGCTCTGGGTGGGCGAGCCCACCTGGTTCTTCGGGGTGGGTGCCGCCGTCGCGCTGCTCCCGGACTCCCAAGGCCGCTACGACCAGAGCCGACTGCAATCTTCGGTGCGCATCGAAGGGGAGATCGGCGGCGACGGGTTCCTGGGCAGCTGGCTCGACGGCGCCGACATGGACGGCGACGGCACCCGCGACCTCATCCTCACCAGCCCGCTGTGGTCCGACGGGCAGGGCACGGTGGAGCAGTCCATTGGCCCTCGCGCCGGGATGACCTGGGTGGTGGACGGTCAGGACATCCCCGGCCTGCTCGATCAGGTCTGCCAGCCACCGCCGTGCGGGTTCGTCGTGGACTCGGTGGCCAGCTTTGGGCTGCACGGCACCCAGAATCGCGAGGGTGCTGTCGACACGCTGCCGGCGTCACCCACCAACGTGCGCGCTGCCTCGGTGTCGGACCGCATCCTGGTGTTCTCCCCGCTGGTCGACGACCCGGTCATCGGGCTCGACACCGGCGCGGTGCGCGCCCTCGCCGTGGATGCCGACGAGGACTCCTCGGTCTTCGGGGAGGACTGCGACGACTTCGACGCCACTGTGCATCCCGGGGCAGAGCACCTCTGCGACGGCATCGTCGACCAGGACTGCGACGGCATTGTCGACGAGAACGAGCTCGACCGAGACGCCGACGGCGCGAGCCTGTGCGACGGGGACTGCGGCGACGAAGACGCGAGCCGCGCGCCCGGACTCGCTGAGGTGTGGTGCGACGGCGTCGACAATGACTGCGACGCGCAGCCCGAGGACGCGGCGGAACGGGACGGCGACGAGGACGGTGTGCGGCCCTGCGAGGGAGACTGCGACGATGCCAGGTCGGACCAGTTCCCCGGAGCCGAAGAGCAGTGCAACGGCGAGGACGACGACTGCGACGGCGCCATTGACGAGGACTTCGACGCCGACGGGGACGGCTTCCCCGCCGAAGCCGAGACTGCGTGCGCCGGCCGCCCCGCGCAGCTGCTCGACTGTGACGACGCCGACCCCACGAGGCATCCGGGCGCAGCGGAAGGGACCGCGGTCGTGGACAGCGACTGCGACGGCTCCGTGTCCTGGCGCGGTGGATGCGCATGCGACGCCTCTCCCGAGAAGCCCATCGAGGCCTGGTTGCTCCTGCCCTTGCTTCTGCTGCGCCGCCGACGGTCTCGACCCTCGATCCCAGACCCACGCATTGCGTTGCTGCTGGTGCCCCTGCTCATGGGCCAGGCCCGCGTCCTGCCGACCACCGAAGACGCCCTCGTGCTGGTCGGCGGGGCGAGCACCCAGGTCCCCTTTGCGATGGTCTCCCAGGAGGCTCCAGGGGCCATCACCCTGAGCGACCCCTACGCCGACGCGTTCCTCAACCCCGATCGAGGCGGCGTCTACCGCATCGACGAGACGCAGGCTCTTCCGCGGCTCCTGACGTCCCAGGACCAGACCCAGCCTGCCGCCACCTACCTGTTCCAGCCGCGCTACGGGGGGTTCGCCCTCGCCGTGGGCGACATGGACGGGGACGGTCTCGACGACCTCGCCATCGGCGCTCCGGGCACAGGGCAGACCCTCGACTACGGGCAGGTGCTGGTGCGCCTCGGCGGGGGCACCTGCGACAGCGGCTTGGGGTACTGCCCGGGCAAGGGATTGGCGCCCGGCGCGGGCTGGGCGGTGGGCTCCTCGCTCTCCTTCGCCGACCTCGACGGCGACGGCTTCGACGACCTCGTCGTGGGGGACGGAGAGGGCCACCGGGTCCAGAACATCTTCAACCCCGAGCAGACCGGCAACGTGTGGATCGTGTGGGGCCGCGGGGACCTGGAGCCGGACGACCCGCCAGTCGAATTCAGCCGGTTCTGGGGGTCTGTAGGCCGCCGGACCGGAGCAGTGGCCCGCGCCGACGCGGACTGGACCTGCGATGGACGCCCGGACCTGCTCGTGGGCTGCGACCCGTTCCTCGGGGGATGCCAGGAGTCCGAGCTTCTCCTACTGCCGAACCCAGGAGGCCAGAGGCCCTGGGATCCCTCCGGCCCCCTGCTCGATCTGCGCCCGCTCATCACCTTGGAGGGGACGACGTCCAGCTTCGACGTGCTCGTGCGACAGGTCCCCGACGTCGGAGGAGACGGGTGCGACGATGTGCTCCTCGCGATGCCAGGGCACGGCGAGGGCGCGGGCCTGGTCGCGTTCCTCCCCATCGAGGGAGGCACGGACTGGCTCGGCGGGCTCGACGAGGCCTCAGTCGGCCTCGAGTCCATCGCGGGCTGGCGGCTCGAAGGCGAAGAGGACGAGCAGCTGGGCCGCGCGCTCGAGCTGGTGCGCTGGACCGACCCGGAGGCCCTCATCCCCGACTTGCTCGTCGGATCACCAGGAATGCAATCTGGGCTCGGAGGCGGGCACCGCCCAGGAGCCCTCGGCTTCGTGCGGGGGGACATGGCGTTCGCAGCCGGTGGCGATCTGCTCTCGACCACCACGCCTCAGCGGCTCCAGGACGTCGCGTCCGCTCTCCTGCAAGGACAACAGCGGGACGAGCGCTTGGGGTGGGTGACGGCCCTCGGCGAGGACTTGGACGGCGACGGCGAGTCCGAGGTCCTCGTGGGCGCGCCCGGCTTCGACCACCCCGACGGCGGCGTGGACGCCGGGGCAGTGTTCGCTCTGAAGAGCAGCCTGTTTCGGGACCTGGACGGCGACGGCGCCGCGGGGCTCGATGACTGCGACGACTCCCGCGCCGAGTGCATCGACGCCGACACTGACTGCATCGACGGAGACGGCGACGGCGTCATGCTTTGCGCGGGGGACTGCAACGACGCCGACCCCGCGGTGTTCCCGGACCGCAATCCGCGAGAAGCGGCGATGCGGGAAGACGCCTGCACCGGCACCGACGACGACTGCGATGGAGCCTTGCGCCCCGACGAGCTCGACGATGACGGCGACGGCGTGCTCGCCTGTGGGGGCGACTGCGACGACCAACGGGCCGAGACGGCCCCGGGCTTCCCGGAGAGCTGCAACGGAGTGGACGACGATTGCGACGGCCTCGTCGACGAGGACTTCGACCTGGACGCAGATGGCTGGCCGGCGGGTGAGGAGTGCGCCGGGCTGGCGCCAGAGTCACTCGACTGTGACGACCGGGCGCGGGGAACGCACCCGACGGCCGAGGACGTGGCCGGCGATGGCCAGGACCAAGACTGTGACGGCGAAGACGCTGCGAGCTACGCCGGCGGGTGCGCCTGCGACGGGGGAGCAGATACGGACGCGATGCCTGGAGGACTGCTCCTCATCATCGCGCTCGCCGCGGTCAGTGGCCGCCGCCCTTGCCCTTCGGCTTCGCGTTCCACACCCGTGTAGCGAGCAGGGCTCCCACGAGGGCAAAGGGAATCATCGCCACCGGCCAGCCGATCCAGTTCGCGGGGTCGGTGACGGCGCCGACGAGCTCGCCTGCATCGCTGAGCTCCTCCTTGGGGAGGATGGCGCCGTAGGTGAACGACATCACCGCGGTCCCCAGATAGACGAAGCCGTCGATGATCCCCACCGCGACCCCCACGTTCTTCTTGCCTCCGAAGTCCATCGACGCCGTGCCCGACAGCATTCCGTGCACGCCGATGACGGCCATCGACATGAAGACCACGAGCCAGCCGACGTAGGGCGTGTCGTAGAGGAACACGAGGCTGATGGAGCCGAGCAGCATGACGGCGTAGAGGATGAACGCGACGGGCCCGCGACGACTCTGGAAGACGCGGTCGGAGATGATGCCGGCGGTGACGCCGCCGAGGATCCCGGCGCAGCAGAGCAGCATTCCCCAGTTCTCGTAGACGAAGTCGCCCTTGAGGTGCAGGGCGATGTCCGTCTGCTTCGCGAAGGTTCGGTACCACTGCATGATCGCCTGGCGCAGGAAGCCCGAGCAGAACTCGATGCCCGCGATGGTCAGGATGATGGGGTTGGTGAGCATCATCTTGAACACCTGCATGGCCGGCAGGCGCGGGCCATCGTCGCCGCTGCTCGCGTCGGCGGTGTCGAAGTCCAGCAGGCCGGCGTCGCCGGGGGTGTTCTTGACGACGAAGAAGTCGATGACCCAGAAGAGGGCCAGCAGGACAGCGGGGGTGAGGAACACCCACTCGAGGCCCCAGGAGTTGAGGATCAGGTAGCCGAGGTCGAAGGCGAAGTAGACGCCCAGGGAGATGAGGATCCCGAAGATGGCGCCGAAGACGCCTCGCTCCCGGACGTGGAACCAGGGGGCGTTGACCTTGACGATCGCGACCGCGCCGAAGCTCTGGAAGTACATGTTGATGCCGTAGAGCACCGAGAAGAGGATGCGGAAGTTGCCAGCGATGGCCTCGTGCATCGGGCCCGCGTGCAGCAGCGACAGCGAGCAGAGACCCATGATCAGGTTCATGACCATGGAGCCGCCGGCGCCCATGAGGATCGAGAACTTGCCGCCCATCCGGTCCGTGAGCGGCCCGTTGATGAGGAAGCTGCAGCCGTAGACGATGGTGCCGACCCCGAAGATGAAGCCGAAGTCGTCGTTGCCCATCATCGCGCCGCCGTCGGCGCCCTGCATGTTCTCGAAGGCGAACTTGCTGACCTTGAGGTTGTACCGGCCCATGTACAGGAACGCGTACGTCAGCCCGAGCGGAAGCCAGTTGAAGACGCGCCGGCGCTCGAACGCGGCCGAGTGGTTGATGCCCTCGACCTTGGGGAGGCGGCTGATCACGAAGGTGACGACCACGAGCAGGATCGCGATGGGCGCGAGCTTCTCGAAGAAGCCGGGCTTGTCGCCATCGGCAGCAAAGGCCGACGTAGCGAAGAGCATGGTGATGATGAAGGTCAGCGACGCGGTGAGGGCGCGACGCGTGCGGGTCGAAGACTGGGCCTGCATGGGGATTTCTCCTGAAGGGCGCGACCATACCGGCGGGCGCCGAACGAGGCCAGACACGCCCAAAGGCGCAATACTCCCGTGCATGGGCTCCCCCCACCTCGTGCAAGCACTGCAACGGATTCAGCCGGCCCTGAAGCGAGGCGCTCGGCCGATCTTCGTCTTCGATCTCGACTCCACCCTGCTCGATACCGGGCAGCGTCACCTGGCGATCTTTCGCGACTTCGCCGCCTCGACCGCCAAGCGCCAGGGACCGGTCTGGGATGCGCTGCGGGCCTTGGTGCCGGACCTCGCGGCATCGGACTTCGGCTACGACGTCACGGACCCACTGCTCGCCGCGGGGATCCGGTCGGACCGCCTCGAGCGAGCGCTGCTGGACTACTGGTCTGACCGCTACTTCACCAACGAGTACTGCGTGGTCGACGAGCCGGCGCCGGGGGCGGTGTCCTACGTGGTGCGGGCTCATGCCGAGGGCGCCTTCGTGCAGTACCTCACAGGGCGGCCGGAGGAGCGGATGCGCCGGGGGACCGAGAAGACCCTCCAACGGCATCGTTTTCCCACGGGCGAGGGCACCGGACTCCGCCTTCGCCCGCGAGACCTACGCGCCGACAAGGACTTCAAGGTAGTCGCTGGTCGCCGGATTGCTCGCCAGGGGGAGGTCGTGGCGCAGTTCGAGAACGAGCCGGCCAACGCCAACGCCCTCATCGGCATCTTCCCGGGCGCCATGCACTTTCTCGTCGGGAGCGTGCGCTCCTCGGCCCCCGTGACGCCGCACGAGTCCCTGCTCCCCATTCCGGACTTCACCCTGCCATGAGCCTGCGGCGACTCCTCGGTCCCTGCTTCCTCGTCGCCGCGACGTGCCTGCCCGCTGCGCTCGCTGCGCAGACGCAGGTCCAGGCCCTAGCCCCCGGGCAGACGCGGGTGACTGAGGACGGGGTCTGCCGCCTGCGCGGAGAGGTCCTCGACTCCCAGACCGGCGCGCCCGCCGCCGGCCTTCCCGTCGCGCTGTACCGACCGCGGGCGACCTCGACCCGTGCCTGGCCCGAGCCGTGGGTCCCCGACGTGCCCGACATCGACAGCGCACCCATCGCGACGGTGCGCGCGGCCTCCGAAGGGCAGTTCATGTTCGATGGGCTGGAGCCGGGGAACTACCGAGTGGTCGTGCTCGCCGCCTCGCGGTCCGCCAGAGCCGAAGCCACGGTCAGCGTGGAGGAGCCCTCCGCCTATCTGCACCTGACGGTGCGCGCCGGCGCCACCGTGCGCGGGACCGCGAAGACGGAGGACGGCCAGACGCTCGGAGGCGTCTACGTGTTCGCCGCCGCGGAGGACGACGGGAGTGGCCGCAACCTGCGAATGACGAGGAACCCCATCGAACGCGCGACGAGCGGGCCCGACGGCCGCTTCGTGCTCTCGGACCTCCCCACTGGTGCGTTCTGGCTCCAGGCCGGCCGCCGCGACTACGGCTTCTCGGCTCCCCTACGGGTCGAGACGCGGGAGAACCTGGTCGTCGACGGCCTGGACTTCGTTGTGCGGGACGAGCGGGAGCGGATCGAGGCAGGCGAGCGCGACCGAGGAGGGATCGGGGTCGGCCTCGGCTTCGACGATCTGGGAGTGACGGTCACCCGGCTGCTCGACGACATGCCTGCCGCCGAGGCCGGGATTCTCCCCGGAGATCGCATCGTCTCCATCGAGGGACGGTCGACGCTCTGGATGACGCGGCTGGAGTTCATGCTCCTGGCTCGTGGGGCCGTGGGTGCCCGGGTGACCCTCACGCTCTCGCGCGATGGAGGCGCTCCCTTCGACGTAACCGTCCAGCGCGCTCGGATGCCCGACAAGTGATCGCCAAACTCCGAGTAGGCAAGCGCCTCCGGGCGAAGCTGCGCGGCGAGGTGCGTGTGTACGGCCTGCGCGCGCCGGCGCTGCTGCGCTTCGACGGCGGCCCCCTGGAGCTTCAAGACGACGCGGACCGCGCCATCGCTTCAGGCTTCGCCGCGGCGGAGCGGGGGATGCTGCCGTTGGACCTGGAGCGCCGTCTGTGGTCCGGGAGGCTGGCGGAGCTGCTGGGGACGACTCGGGTCGCGGGGCTGCCAGCGCCCGACCTCGATGTGTTCATTCGCCTGATCGGGCTTCGGTGGGACGCGAAGCGTCTGGTGAAGGCCCTGGAGCCCGCGGAGCGCGCACGCCTCGATGCGGTCGCGGCCGGCCTCAACGCGTGGATCGACGCGAGGCGGTGGGAGTCAAACGCTGCCTGGAAGGAGCTGGGGTCCCGCCCTCGGCTGTTCGGAGCGGTGGACCTCATGCTGCTCGCCACGGCCCGCCACCGAGCCGCCCGGATGGTCGAGGTGGTCCCGGCGCCGCCCGCAGAGTGGCCGACTCCCTGGACCTCGCAGCTTCAAGCGCGGCTCGATGCAGCGCGTGGAGCGACCCGCGCGGGGGAAGTGGGGGCTGGCTCCGACGCCCTCCGGGAGCACCTGCCGCGCCCAGACCTCCCGCCGACCGAGCCCGCGGCCCTGCAGGTCGAGGAGGTGCTCCCTGGCGGGGACGACCACCGGGTGGTGCACGAGGACGGCTGGGTCCGATTGCGCGTGCGGCGCCCCGATGTTGCGGTCCGAGGGGCGAATCCCCTGCGACCGTGGCTTCGCCGGAGCCCTCGGGGACCTCTCGTCAGCGATCTGCTCGCGCCTTCGGACACCCCCGCCACGGGACGCGCCTTCTCCTTTGCTTGGGAGAGCGGCGACGGGGCGGCGAGGCCGCGGGGGGCTGCGTCGTCCGGCGGTGGAACTCTCCGGCTCGTCCCGTTGACGGAGGGCGCCTGAGCGTCGAGGACCCCGTGACGGCTATCATCCCTGCGATGGCTCGGAAGCCCCTGCACGTCGCCCTCGTGCTGTTGGGCGCCCTCCTCGCGGTCGTCCCTTCCCACCTCGCGTCGGGCGCCGGTTCTCCAGCGTTCATCGAGGGCGCGGAGTGGCTTCGCCTCGTGCTTGGGCTGCCCGCAGTCCTGCTCCTCCCCGGCCTCGTACTCGCCCCGCTGCTCATGCCCCGCGATCTCGTACGCGACGAGTCGCTGTCGATCTCCTGGACGGTGTTCGCCGCCCTCGGGCTCAACGTGCTCGTCTACGTGGTCCACCTCAACGCCCTTCGGTTTGCCGGGATCGCCATCGAGTGGCCGGCCCTGATCGCTCTCACCGCGTTGGAGACCGTCGGTCTCGGAGCGCTGCTCCACCGGCGAAGCCCCCAGCTGCGTTTCCGACCTCTGTCGCCAGGGTTGCGGTCTGGCGGCGCAGCCATCGCCTTCGGTGTGCTCGGCGCGGGCCTTCTGTGGGGTACGGAGATCACCGTCGACTCGTCCTGGAACTACTACACGGAGGCTCTCAACGAGCCCATCGAGCAGCCGGTGGACCCTGGAGCCCTTCGGTTCGACCGGAAGAACGGGGCGATGCCCTGGAGAGCCGGCGAGCCCTTCGTCCCTGCGTCGAGCGAAGTGCGATTGGTGATCTACAACCCCGCGGACCAGGCCCAGGAGGTGCCGGTGCTCTTCCTCCTGCACGGCCCCATCGGGACCCGGGGGACGGTGCGCCTCGGAGACCAGGACCTCGCGGCGGACGAGGTGAAGCGCCTGGTGCCCCTCACTGGGCTCGACGCCCTGGTCGAGCGGTACTGGGACTGGGGCAGTGTGGCGCTGCTCGGCACCGTGCCGGTGGACGCCAGCTCGGAGCGGACGGTGGTCCTCGATCTGCAGGCCCCGGACGGGGCGGCGATCTCGGATCTCGCTGTGGCCGAGTGGAGCGCCCTCTCCAACGACGAGTTCCTCGAGTTCACGCGGGTCACCGGGTTTCGGTTCATGCATCCGTTCCAGATGCTCAATGTCACGGAGAACGTGCGGTGGGCCGATGAGGTCGCCGGGGAATACGTGCTCTCGGGGCGGGCACCGGACGGCTCCTCGACGCTGCATCAGCCCCCGGGCTGGACGTACCTCTATGCGCCAGCTCGCGAGATGCTGAGCCCTCATCTCGTCACGGGCTCGTCGCTGCTGCTCGCCATCCTGGCCCTCATCGCCCTCGCCAGCCTCGCTGGCGCCGAGTCGGTGGCTGGGACGCCGCTGACGGGCCGCGTGGGCCTGTTGCTCGGGGTGGGAGTGACCGCCATGGCCTTGCAGCACGGCCGGATGATGGTGAGCGACGGCTCCGTCAACTTCCCCGACAACCTCTACGCGCTCGCCCTGCTCCTCAGTGTGTTGTTGCTCGTCACCGGCCGGACCCGCACATTCCTGGTTTGGGCCTTCCTCGCGACAATCCTGCGCTACCCGGGGGCCGTGGTGGTGGCGCTCGCTGCGGGCTCCCTCGCCGTCCTCCGAGCCGACCTCCGGCGACGGGTCATCGACGCCGCCATGCGCTTTGGCCTCGCGGTGGCTGCCTTCTGCGGGGTGATGCTGATGGTGGCCGTGCTCACCGGAGCGCTCGACCAGTGGCTGTTCGCGCTTTGGTTCGAGACCATCCCCGAGCACTTCGACAACAACCCCGATGCGGACCCGCTGTGGAAGCGCCCCATCGAGTTCCTACGGATCTGGGGCCTCGTCGGGGGCGCCGCGGTGTTCGCGTCCCTACCTCTGCGCGGCACCCTGTCCCGGGTCGCCCTCGCCACGGCGTTGCTCTACGCACCGTTCCTGGCCTTCATCGACCACTTCAGCCACCACTACTTCCTGCCGCTCATCGCACTCATCGCTTGCAGCGCGGCAGCCAACGCGGCGTCGGCGGACACCGAGCGGTCGCAGATCACCGACGCAGCGGCCTTCGCCGTGGTGGCGGTGTTGCTGCTCGGAGCAGCGACCCGGCTGGGGGTGTGAGCGAGGCGGTCCCCCTGGGGCGCGCCGGCGTCACAAGTAGGGCCGGATTGTCTATCCGTCGGTAGTTGTGACGCGTGGGGCGCCCTCATTGGGGCGCGCGGGCCTGAGCCCTCGCCCCGGCTCAGATCACCAGCTTGATTCCGGCGACGATCTGCCAGCTCTGCAGACCAAACGTCGCGGGCGTCAGCGCGCCACTCTCGAACTTGCTCTGCAGGCCGTTGTAGCGACCCTCGATGGTGAAGAAGGCATCGTTGATACCCGACTTGCTGTCGAGCTCCGCTGAGCGCGAGCGCTCGATGATGTCGAGCAGGAAGGCCCCACCGAAGAAGACGGAGCCACCAAAGCGGTACCCGGGGTAGGCCGTGCCACCACCGGTCTCGTTCTCACGGAAGATCGTGTGGCTGATTCCCACGCCGCCGTAGGGCACCACCGGCTGCTCGTCGGCGATGTCGATGCCGACGAGCAGATCGACGCCGATGGGGAACAGCGTGAACATCACGTTGTCCGCCGAGGAGCCGCCGCTGACGAACTGCGCGGAGCCCGTGAACTGCGTGAAGCTGATCGAGGCGTTCACCTCGACGTGCACGTACTTGCTCCAGGGGACCAGCCCCACCTGCACCTTGGTGAGGAAGCGGCCCTTGCCGCCGTAGATCGACTTGACCGCGTCGTCCTGGAAGAAGTGCCAGCCAAACCCGAGGCCGGCGTTCATCACCTTCTTGGTCTCCGACGCGACCTCGGCCTCCTGGGCCTCGGAGGTCGACGGGAGCATGGGGAGCGCAAGCGCAGCAACAAGGAGGAGGGAGCGCAGGTTCATCGTCGAACTCCGGTGCGGCGCCGTCGAAGGGCCGCGAGCAACATCAATGGGAGGAGGGCAAACGCAGCGCGTCCGCCGCCTCCGCTTGCAGGATACGCGCACGTGCAGCCCGGGTCTCCGGTCAGCGCCGCAACGCCTCCGGTGACGTTGGGCGTCGTGGCAGCGATCTCGCTGTAGGGGCCTCGGCTGCCTTCGCCATCTACGGCCGCCACAGCGAAGTAGTAGGTCGTCCCGTTCACCAGCGAGTCCACCTCGACGGTGACGGTCTCCTCGCCGATGGTGTCCGGGGCGGAGACGGAGTGGGGAGAGGTGACTGAGTTGTCGGAGTTGGACTCCGTCGGGACGTCGCCGTCCGAGAAAGCCGTGGTCGAGAAGAGCAGGTCATACGAGACGACAGCTTCGTCGTCGTTGTCCATCCAGCTCGCCGTCACCCGCCCGTTCGCCGCGACGACCGTGAAGCTCTCGGGCGCCTCGAGATCGCCGAGGTAGTAGCTGAAGGAAGCCCGCCCCTGGGCGCCCTCGTCTCCACAGAAGAGATGGACCCGACTCGCGCCTTCTTCGAGGGCATCCGCAGCGATGGTCACGACCGTCGTCGCGCCGAGTTCTGCCTCGTCGAGGTCGAGAGTGGCGGCGGTGCCGTCGCCGGCGATGGTTCCGCCGACGGTGGCGGAGAGAGCGCAGGTGCCTGACGTAGCTGGAGCACCAGCGACCAGGGTCACCTCGATCTCGTCAGATGAGTCGACGGTGGTGTCTGAGATGGACGTGATTTCGAGGAACGGGCCGTGGCTCAGGATGGCGACCTGACCGAGGTCCTCGAGGGCCACGTAGACATACCCGTCGTCCGTGGAGGAGCCTGCCAGGGCCGCGCCGATGCCGGTGAGGGAGAACGTGTCGGTGGAGTCCCCCGTCTCGGGGTCCAGGACGGCGACGGTGTTGCCACCGAGGGCGTAGAGCACCCCGTCTCGCGCGAGCAGATCCACCGGGGACGCGGGGGCGTCGCTGGCGAAGACCTGCTCCTCGAAAGGCCCGGAGCGCGCGGTGGATGCGGAGTCGTCGTCGTCCCCTGCGGAGTCGTCGTCGTCCCCTGCGGAGTCGTCGTCGTCCCCTGCGGAGTCGTCGTCGTCCCCTGCGGAGTCGTCGTCGTCCCCCGCCGAGTCGTCGTCGTCACCCCCCGAG
>JAGSHC010000195.1 GCA_023954745.1 Deltaproteobacteria bacterium
AGGTCGTTGATGGGGCGACGGTTCGCGCCCACCACCTGCACCTGAAAGCGGCCGTTGCGGAAGGGGTTGTTGCGGTCGCTCATGGCGATTCCTCCCGAAGGGACTGGAGCAAGTGAACAGCCGCAGCATCGTCGAACTCCGCCGCATGTGCACGCAGGGCCGTCTGTCGTACGCCCTGTCGACGCCTCGTAGAATCCGGACGACGACGGGCTCCGCCGGGGCTCGGGGCCTTCCCAGAAGAGACCCGAGGCGCGCGACTGGTAGCATTCGCCCGATGCTGCGCCGCCTGACCCTCCTCCTGCTGTTGACCTTCCTCGCGACCGGCTGCGGTGCGATCCGCTCCACGGTGGGAATCATCGAGGCCGAGAAGGCCCTGAAGTCGGCGCACGAGGCGGGCGCCAAGGAGCGCGCGCCGTATCCCACGACCCTCGCCGAGGAGATGCTCGACAAGGCCCGCGAGGAGTTGGGGTACGCCGAGTACTCGCGGTCCTACCAGTTCGCGCGGGAGGCGAAGGAGCTGGCGGCGAACGCCGAGACGGTGGCCCGCGAGAATCCGGTGACCGCACCCACGCGCATGGTGCCGCTGACGGGTCGTGACGCGGCCACCGACGAGGCAGCTCCCGCCGCGGCAGAGGAAGCTCCCGCTGCCGTGGGCGACGACGACGACTCCGCTTCGGCGGCTGGGGACGACGACGACTCCGCGCAGCCCGAAGACGCAACCGGCGACGACGACGACTCCGCGCAGCCCGAAGACGCAACCGGCGACGACGACGACTCCGCGGGCGACGACGGTGCGCGACCTGCCGATTCGGGAATGTGGCAGTGAAGGCGCTCGCGCCCACCCTCCTCGCCCTGGTGATGCTCGCGTCGGGCTGCACCGCGACCCTGCCTGCCGTCCAGACCGGCCAGGGCAAGCTGCGAGAACGCATCCACCGGGCAAAGCACTTCGGGGCCATGGAGTGCGCCCCCGCAGACCTGGCCGCCGCCCAGAGCGCCTACCGCTTCGCCGGTGAAGAAGTCGCCGACGGTGATCTCGCTCGGGCAGCGGGTCACCTCGAAGAGGGACTGGTGGCCGTCGACCGCGCCCTGTCTGTCGGCCCCGTGTGCCCCGCCCGCGGTGTGCCCGTGACCCAGATCGACCGGGACCCGTGGCTCGATGGAGACGGGGACGGCGTCGCTGATGCCGACGACCAGTGCCGCTGGCAGCTCGAAGACCTCGACGGGTTCGCCGACGGCGACGGCTGCCCCGAGCCGGACAACGACAACGACGGCCTCCGCGACGTAGACGACAACTGCCCCAACGACGCCGAAGACATGGACGGCTGGCAGGACGAGGACGGCTGCCCGGAGCTCGACAACGACGAGGACAACTTCCCCGACGCCGACGACTCTTGCCCCAACGACGCCGAGACCGTCAATGGGCTCGACGACGAGGACGGCTGCCCGGACTTCCGTCCACTGCACACCTCCCTCGATGGCGACCGGCTGACCTTCGTCAAGGCTCTCCAGTGGTCGGGCTCGACGGCGGTACTGCTGGACAGCAGCCGAGAGAAGGTCGACGAGCTGCTGGCCCTGATGAACATGAACCCGAAGTGGGTCATTCGCATCGAGGGACACACCGACAACCGCGGGGACGCGGACAAGCTCATGGAGCTCGGCGCGCAGCGGGCGGGCACCGTCGGCCAGTCCCTGATCGCCGGTGGCATCCCAGCCCAGCGACTCTCCGTCGCCGGGATTGGCCCCGCCAACCCGTTGTCGACCAACCGCACGGAGGCCGGTCGGGCCTTGAACAATCGCATCGAGGTCTACATCGTCGAGGGACTGTGATGTCCCGCGTCGTCTGCCTCCTGCTCCTCCTCCTCGCCCTGCCCGGCGCTGCCGTGGCCGACGACGACCTGTCTACCTGGCTCGCCAGCCTCGACCCCGAGCGCCCCGCCTCGGGACCCGTCGCCCGGTACGAGGGCGGCGAGCCGCTGGCCGATGTGCACGAGGAGCTGCTGGCCTCCGCCCTGCAGTCTGGTGACCCCCGGGTCTCCCACGTCGCCGTGGACGAGCTCATCTCCTACGGGCCGCCCGCCGGCGAGGCGCTGCTCCTCGCCGCCGCCGCCGACTCCACGGTGCCCGAGTCCGTGCGCCTCGAGGCTCTGCGCGCCCTCCGCTCGATGAACTCCGGTCGTGCCCTGCCGACGCTGGGCCGCGTCGCGATGAGCACCGAAGGCGTGCTTCAGCGGGAGGCCATCCTCGGGCTCTGTGCTCTGGAGGCCCCCGAGGCGGGTCCTCTCCTCCGGGTGCTCGCGGAGCGGGGTGACCGGAAGACGCAGCACTGGATCGTCAAGGGCCTCCGTCAAGCCGGGGCCCGGGCCGCCGCCCGGGGTGCGCGTCGGGAGAACCGCGAGGTGCGCAAGGACGACCGTCGCGAGAACCGCGAAGAGCGGCGCGAGGACCGCGAGGACCGGCGCGAGGAGCGCCAGGAGCGCAAGCAGCTACGCCAGCTGAGCCGCTGAGATCGCGGCGCGCTTGCGCACCAGGAGGGTGCGATGCCCGGCGTTGGCGCACAGGTCGATGGCCTGGTCGTAGGCGTCCCGCGCCTCCTGCCATCGCCCCAACCGGCGCAGGAGCTCCGCCCGCGCCGAGGGCAGCATCACGTAGTCAGTGAGCCGACCCTCCTCCACGAGCAGGTCCATGCGCCGTAGCCCCTCGAGGACATCGCCGGCGAGCGCGATGGCGACGGCGCGATTGAGACGCACAACGGCGCTGGGATTCATGGACTCGAGCACCCCGTAGAGCGCGGCGATCTGCGGCCAGTCCGTCTCTTCGGCCGTGGTCGCCCGGGCGTGCAGCGCGGAGACTGCAGCCTGAAGTTGATAGGGGCCCACCCGGCCCATGCGCAGCGCCCTCTCCACCAGCTCGAGCCCCTCCACGATCTGAAGCCGGTCCCACTGGCCCCGATCCTGCTCGGCCATCAGGATCGGCACTCCCTCGGCGTCCTCCCGCGCAGCGCGACGAGAGTCGTGGAGCAGCATCAGCGCGAGCAGTCCCACCGACTCGGGCTCCGAAGGCATCAGCTCTACCAACAGCCGCGCGAGTCGAATGGCCTCGGCACACAGATCCCTCCGCACCACTGCGCTCCCCGCGGACGCCGAGTAGCCCTCGTTGAACACGAGGTAGACGACCGAGAGCACCGACTGGAGCCGCTCCCCCAGGAGCTCCGGCGGCGGCACGCGGTAGGGAATGCCGGCGTCGCGAATCTTGCGCTTCGCCCTCACCAGCCTCTGGGCCAGGGTGGGCTCCGGGAGGAGGAACGCGCGAGCGATCTCGGGGGTCGTGAGGCCGCCCAGGGTGCGTAGGGTCAGGGCGACGCGGGCCTCCGCCGAGAGCGCAGGGTGGCAGCAAGTGAAGACGAGACGGAGTCGCTCATCCGGGATGACTTCAGCCACGGTGCCCTCCTTCTCTTGCTTCTCCTCAGCTCGAAGGCTCAGCAGGTGTGCGAGGACGGGCTCTTTGTCCCGCCAGTTGGAGCGCCGACGGACCCGGTCGATCGCTCGGTTGCGCGCCGTGCGGGTGATCCACGCCGCAGGGTTGTTGGGCACGCCGCGGACCGGCCAGGTCTCCAGGGCCCGCTCGTAGGCGTCCATCAGCGCCTCCTCGGCCAGCTCGAAGTCGCGCACGGATCCGATGAGCGAGGCCAGAATCCTGCCCTGCTCTTCGCGAAAGACGCGCGCGACCTCGGCCGAGGCGGTCATCGACGGGGTGCCCTCAGGCGCTCTGGTAGTCCTCGGGCATCATCACCGGCCGCACTTCGACGGAGCCGTACCAGGACCCAGGCAGGCGCGCGGCGACCGCGAGGGCCGCGTCGAGATCGGGCACGTCGATGAGGTAGTAGCCGCCGAGCGCCTCCTTCGTCTCCGCGAAGGGTCCGTCGGTGTGCATGGCGTCGCCATCCCGGACGCGCACCGTGGTGGCTGTGTCGGTGCCCTTGAGGGCGTCGCCGGCGATCATGATTCCCTCGCTCTTGATGGCCTCGGTGAACTTCATGTACTCGCTCATGACCTTGCCCCACTCCTCAGGCGCGGGCGGGTTCTCGGGCTTCTCGTTGCTGTAGATCAAGAGCATGTACTGCATCTGGCGGTCTCCGCGGGCCCGTCACTCGGCGGGTCCGTGCTGGTTTGGGTGCCCCTCACGGGCGTCGGTTTCATCAAGACGACGAACGCCATCTCGAGAATCGACATCATCCCCGAAAAAGGTGCGGAAAAACTGAGGAGGGAGCCACGACGCCGATGGCGCCTGGGTCGTCAGGGCGTGTACCGGTACAGATTCACGGCCCGCGGGTCGGTGTTGTCCGCGAAGAAGTCGTCCTCGTTCGCGAGCGTCATGTTCCAGGTCCCCGCGCCGAGGGGCCGGGACTGCAAGGGGATGAGGCAGTTGCCGGCGAAGCCCGTATCCACCCGGGCGATCCCGTCGTTGCCAATCACCCCATCCGCATCGGCGTACAGCCCGTGTGCGCCGCCTCCAAACCCGCAGGTCGAGGCCTCCAGAAGCAGCCGCTCGCCGCCTCCAGTGACGATCTGCGCCTGGCTCAGGGTCGTCTCCTGCGGCCCCACCGAGCTCCCCATCACGAGGGTCGCGCCCGTGGTCACCAGCTGGGTGTCGTAGACGAACACCAGGGTGAGCGTGTCTGGGCCGGTGTTGTCGATCCCCGCAGCCGGGTCGTAGGACACGTCGAAGGTCAGGGTGCCGAGAGTCGGGTCTGCGTTGAACTCCACGTCCGTGGTCGACCAACCGGCGACGGTCGTTCCCAGGTACGACCAGTCGCGGTAGCCCGTGAACACCCACGTGGCGCCGTAGCCCAGGACGTCGATGGAGAACACCCCATCCCGCGACGCGTCGGGGTTGTCCAGGGTCGCCCGCACCAGTCCCGTCACCGGCGGAGCGAAGGGAATGCTGGTCGATGCAGAGCCGCCTGGACTGGGGACGTCCAGTTGCCCAATGGGCATCGCGCCCGCGAAGACCGAGTCCGTACCTGCCGGGCCCGACTGACTGCCATCGCTCGCCGAGACGGAGCAGGTCCACTGCTCCCCTTCGCTGGTGAGGGACGAGCTGAGCACCGTGGGGAACGTGCTGAATGTCTGGCCCGAGGGCACACCGTCCACCAACCACTGCCCTGCGTAGGTCACGGTCGCGCCCTCTGGATCCACCGAGGCAGAGATCAGCGAGCAGAACAGGTCGTCGTCCAGCAGCGGGTAGTCGGGGCTCACCGACACCACTGGGGCAGTGGGCGCCTGGTCGTTGCTGCATGTCGACTCTGCGGTGTCGAAGCTGGCGCCGCCGGTGAGGGCGCCGTCGTGGCCCCCACCGCTGAGGTCCTTGGCTGCGCTCCCCGCGGCCTCCTCGAAGCCCCACCAGGCCACGGTGTCGGCGTCCGGCGCGAGCTGGGAGGCCGGGACGAACGTCGAGCTGTATCGGACGACGTCGCTCACCCTCACATCGTCGATGTGTCCGTTCCACACGAGCCCGCCGGTGTTCGCGTCCGCGCCGATGACGAAGTCCGACGCAGTGGCCGTGGGCTGCGGGACCGTGCCGCTCCCTACGTTGAAGCCATCGAGCCACAGCGTCGCCAGGCCGGAGCCTGCGTCGAAGGTCACGGCCAGGTGACTCCACGCCGAGAGCGGGACCTGCTGGGACCCCATCACTGAGGAGGTCCCCAGGTCAGACACCATGAAGAACGGGCGGCGCACCCCCGTGGTCTGCAACCCGCCCACACCGAAGTGCCATCCAGGCCCCGAGGTGGCGCCTCGCTTGCTCGCGATGGTTGTGGTCTGTCCTGCACCGACCGCGGCCATCCGCACCCAAGCCTCCAACGTGAAGGAACCAGTGGTCAGGTCGATGGCGGGATCCGTGGGGACAACCACCTCGCCGGGGTTGGTCGGCACCAGGCTCAGGGCCGCACACCCTGGGGTGACCGGGGCGGTCGCCGTCGCCGGTTCGCCCGCGTCCTCCCCGTCACTGGGGGTGGCGACGCAGGTCCAGAAGTCGCCGATGTCCGTGGCGCTCCAGGGGAGGGTGGCCCCGCTGAGTCCCGTGGGCGCGCCGCCCTCTTCCCAATCGAACGTGTAGGTGACCGAGTCGCCGTCGGCGTCCGTCGAGGCCACATCGACGGAGCAGACGAGGTCGTCGGCCTGGGTGGGCGCCGCGGGGGCGATGGAGACCTGCGGCGCGGACGGCGCGGAGTTGGCGATCACCACGGACGCGACGACCGGCTCGGACTCGAAGCCGTCTGCATCGGTGGCCTGTACGGAGACCTGCCAGGTCTCGTCCTTGTCGAGCTCTGCGGCCAGGACGAGGTCCCCCGTCACCGCCGAGGCGTTGCCGTCCTCGGTCCAGGTGTACGCGTAGGTGACGTCGGAACCCTCGGGGTCGACGGACTCCGCGACCAGGGCGACCCGCAGGTCGGAGAGGGTGGTCGGATCCGCCGGATCGAAGGCGATCTCCGGGACGGTGGGCCGGCCGTTCACCGTGACGGTGACGGAGTCCTCGCAGGACGCATCGAGGGGGTCGGACACCACCAACCGCACCACGTGGGTCCCGGGACTCAGGGTGGTGTTGACCGAGGAGACACCGTTCGCGTCTGCGTTCCCGGCCCCGAGGGACCCGTCCAGGTCCGACTCCCAGGCCGCCTCGATCTCCTCGCTGGGGGACTCGTTGTCCCCCACCTGCGCCTGGAGAAGCACATCGACATCATCCCCCACGACACCCCCCTCGGTCGGGGAGGTGATCGCACAGGTGGGCGCGGTGTTGCCGACGATCTCCACCGAGATTGAGCTGGTCGCGCTCAAGCCGCCGGGGTCGACGACGGAGAGCGAGATGGTGGTGGCGCCAATGGGGGGCGCGTCCCAGACGAACCGCGTGTTGCCAGCGGCATCCTCGGGGGAGCCGTCGTACAGCACGCCGCCGGGGTCCGCAGTCCACGTCACGCGGAGGAACTCGATGGGCGTCCCCGTGTCGCCCGCGACCCCGAGCAGCTCGAGGGGCTCGGTGGAGGAGTGCTGAGACCCATCCGTGGGCTGGAGGATCGTGGCGTTCGGGGGCGAGTTTCCCGTGGTGATGTTGCCGTCGTTGCAGGCGATCAGGGCACCTGCCATCGCCAAGATGGCGAGCGGTCGCGTCGAGCCCGAAATCCACACGGTCATTGGCACACCTCCGAGGCGGCCACGATAGCGGCCCCTCTGCGCGATCTCTTCGTCGCCTCCTCGTCCTCGCGCGTCTCGCCCTCACCTCGCTCGGGCCTCCATTCGCTACGGGCTCCTAGCGCACCTCCTCCGTAGGCTTCCGAGGGACCTCCACCACCCAGAACGGCCCGACGGCGACGCCATCGCCTGCAGCCCGCGTCACCAGCCAGGCGGCTCCGGCGGCCTTGGCCACGCCGACCAACTCCTCCCGAGGCCGGCTGTCGTACGCCGCCCCCACTGCGCTGGCCAGCGTCCGGCTGCGCCCGAACGGGGCGTGTTCGGGCGGCAGGTCGTCAAAGGGTGAGCAGGCGCACAGGCGCGTCATCCGCTCCGCCCACTCCTTTCCGAGGAGCGGGTCGAACTGCGCCTCGCCGCCGTCCTTCCAGAGGGCGTAGACGGGTCGCTGCGCCCGCTCTCGAAACGCCGGAGGCAGGTTTGGCGGGAGGACGAAGAGGTCGCCGGGCTCCGAGTGCTTCGATGCCCACTTCGCCAGCGCGATCACGTCTCGTTCCGCTGGACCGAGTCGGGAGGACCGCGGCGAGACCCCGACACAAAGCGCGACCCACGCCGCCGCCAGGACGGCTCCGACTCGGGTCGCTGGCATCGCGCAGGGGACCGCCACCGAGGCGAGCAGCACCACGAAACGGAGCGCCTGCCAGGGCTCGAGATTCAGGAGGAGGCGCACCTCGAGCACGGGCCCGAGCACCCCAGCGAGCAAGGCCCACCCCAACAACCCTGCGAGCACCAGCATCAGCGTCCCCCCGGCGCCACTCCGACGAAGGGCCCAGGCCGCCACCGCGCTCCAAGCCGCCGCGGCGACCCAGGTGGCCAGGGGCCAGGAGTTCGGAACGAGGTGGTGCGCGAGACGCGCTTCGATGAGCCGCCACGAGGGGCCGTCGACCCCCATGGGAGCGAGCTGTCCCCCCGCGAGGGACAGCGCCAGCCCCGCGCCAAGGAGCGCAAGGAGCGGGGCCGCGCGGGCCTCGTGACGACGTGGGACCCAGCCCACCCCCATCCCCACCGACAGCGCCGCCGCGGACGGTGCGTGCACACAGAGAGCCAGACCGGCGAGGAGAAAGGCCACGTGCCAGCGCTGGCGCACGGCCGCCAGGAGGGCGAAGAGCTCCACCGGGAGCGCCACCAGTCGAGGGACGAGGAGTGGGTCGAGGGTCGGTGCGCCGCCAAGGACGAGCTGCGCAGCGCCGGCGGCCATGGCGCCCAGGACCCACGCGCGCGGTGTCTCGGGTGCCAGCTCCCGGCCAATGAGGCCCAGGGCGAGACCGCAGGACACGAGAGAGAGGAGCACGCCGATGTGAGACAGGGCCTCCGCGGGGACGAGCGCGCGCAGGGCGCCAACCAGGGCCCACAGGAGGGAGGGGTGCCTCGCCGCGGCGCCGGCGAGGAGATCGCCGGCGAAGAGCTCACCACCGACGGCCTCCTGCACGAACACGGCAGCGATGTCCTGGTCACCGACTCCGAAGACCAACCCGTTGCTGAGCAGAGCGACGCAGGGAAGAGCGAGCGCGCACCCCAGCAGGGCGAGCCGTGTCCTCAGGGGGTTGGGGATCCGGCGTCCGCGGGCTGTGCCGAGTCGTCGGACCCGGCCGAGTCGTCGTCGTCGCCGGCGATCAGCCAACGCTGGGACTCCTTGGCGCCCTCACGCTCCCGCTCCAGCTTGAGGGCCCGGTCCTTCTCATATTCGTCGAGGTTGCTCTTCGCCGCCGAGTCGAGCGTCCACCCAGCCGCGACAAAGACCTCGAGGGTGCGGATCTGCGACGCCACAGCGTAGTCGCCGGTGCGGACCGCCTTCCAGCGGACGGGATATCCCCCCACGGGAGACCGGAGCTCCACCCCGATGCGGTAGGTGTTCCCCTCTCCGTCGATCTCGCTGTACCGCTCCTCGATCTGATCGAGGATGTCGAGCTCGACGAGGGTCTGTTCGAGGCTCCTTGGCAGATCGGCGGTCGGACCGTTGGGCCCGATTCCGTTGCTCAGCGTCTGCGTGATCGCGCTCTTTGCCCGGTACACGCCGAAGCCGTTGACCAGGGTAAGGATGGCGAAGATCGAGACCACCCCCACAGCGACACGACCGCCGATCTCACGTCCGGTGAGGCTCTCCTTCGGAGGTGGCGGCGCGTTCCCGGGCGTCGTGCGGGGACGCTGCCTGGCCACCCCCGGGGCGCGCGCTCCGCTCCCCACCGGCAAAGACGTACGCTGGACCGACGCCGACGGGGCGAAGTCGACGTCCTCGATGCCCCGGAAGTCGTACTCGGAGGGAACGGGAGCGCGAGACTCGGGACTGGTGAGCGAGCGCACACTCGAACGGTTCGGCCGCTTCGTCCCTGGCTGACTCCTCCGCGCGGGTCCCGAGCCCGACGGGGCGGCAGAGCCCGGATTGGTGAGGGGATGCCTGGCGCCGGAGTTGGTCCGTGGCCGCGCCCCCGGGTTCGTGCGCGGTCTGCCCGAGGGGCCTCCCAGTCGACCGTCCGGGTCCGTGAGATTGCTGAGGGCGTCGCGCACTCCAGAGCGGGACACGCTGCGCCCTTGCGGACCGGGAGGCACGATGCGCATCTCCGACTGGGGGCGGCTGGCTTCGGACTGGCTGCGCCGTGGAACCGAACGGCTGGCCTTCTGGCGCCGGGGCACAACCTCACCCGGACGACTCCCCTGAGGCTTGTCCCAGTCGGCCGACAGCGCGAACTCGTCCGTGAACTTGGGGCTCTTCGAGACCCGACCGGCGACCAGATCAGCGAGGAGGGGGTCTTCAGGCGGGAGGGAATGCTCCGAGGCGTAGAGCTCGCCCTGAGGGCGGCCACGCACCATGAAGTCCCGACCGCTCGCGGTGTCGAGCTCCTTGGCGAGCGGCACGGGGTGGTCGTCCGTCGGATCCTCGTCGGTCATCCCCACCTTGACCTGCTCCGGCAAGTGGAGCGGGGCACTCTGGCGCCCAGGCATCTTCCACGACGGCGCAGCGGGCAGCTGCTCCACGACATCGGAGGTGGGCCGCGGGACCGGAGAGGCGGGGGTGGAGAGTCGACGGCTCAGGGAGCCCCGGTCCCGGACCAGGCGATCCCCATCGGGCACTGCTCGAACCGAGTCCGTACGGGGGGGGTCGCGCTCGGTCAACGAGCCGCTCCGCCGCACCGAACCTTCGAAGGAGTCCTCGCTGCCCGCAAACCCCGGTGGTGCTTCGCCCCCCTCGTCGGTGGGGGTTGGGTTGCTCGGAGTCAACGCGGGGGAACTGCGGTCCTCCCGGACGTACTCGTCGGGCGAACCGGTGAACGCATACTCACAGCGCGAACAGTAGGCGTGCCTCGCCGTCTGCCGTAGTCCGCACTTCGGACACTGGATCAGGTCCGCCAACCAGACTCCTCCGAAGACGATGATACCTCTGATCTTCGAATCGGTCCCACGGGGTCAGCGTCCCTCGAATACGGGCGGCCGTTTCTCCGCAAACGCAGCCAGCGCTTCGAGCCGATCCGTGGTCGGAAGGGTGCGGTCGTAGCAGGCTCGCTCCCAGGCGAGCCCGGCCTCGACGGAACGGTCGAGCCCACCGTCGATCGCTGCCTTTGCGGCCCGCACGGCCACGGGACCGCAGCTCGCGATCTCGTTGGCCACCGCGTGCGCCTTCTCTACAGCTCCGCCGGCCTCCGTCAGGAACTCCGCGAGACCGATACGGAAGGCTTCCTCAGCTCCGATGCGGCGACCTGAGAGGATCAACTCCTTCGCCCGCCCCACACCCACCAACCGCGGCAGACGCTGAGTCCCCCCGGCCCCCGGGATGATCGCCAGACGGGTCTCCGTGAGGCCCACCTTGGCCCCAGCTCCGAAGACTCGGATGTCGCACGCGAGGGCCATCTCCATGCCCCCGCCAAAGGCGAACCCGTCGACGGCCGCGATGAAGGGCACCGCCGCCTGCGCGACCCGATTGAAGGTGCTCCCAATGAGGTTGACGAAGGCAGGCACGTCCTCCGGCGGCATGGTCTTGCGCTCCTTGAGGTCCGCGCCGGCCGAGAGCGCGCGTCCCCCCGCTCCGCAGACCACCACCGCGCGCACGTCCGAACGATCGGGCAGCGCGTCGAGCTCCGCGTTGATGGCGAGCAGCAGCGGCTTGTTGAACGCGTTGAGGGCTCCGGGGCGGTTCAGGGTCCACCGCTCCACGTTCCCGTGGCGCTCCACGAGCAGGACGTTCTCTTCGGTCATGTTGGGGCTTCCTTCCGGGAGGGCCGGTCAGACTTCGCAGGCGCCGCGAACCGCCCGCAGGTAGCGGCCGGGGAGGCGCTTCTTCAGGTGGGACTCGATGAACGCGGCGCAGTCCACGAGGGCGTCGAGATCGACCCCGGTGTCCACACCCATTCCGTGCAGCATCTGGATGAGGTCCTCGGTGGCGACGTTGCCCGAGGCACCGGGGGCGTAGGGACAGCCGCCCAGGCCACCCACCGCGGCGTCGAAGATGCGGACCCCCGCGTCGAGGCCGGCGAGGATGTTCGCCAGCGCCGTCCCGCGGGTGTCGTGAAAGTGCAGGGCCACCTTGTCGAGCGGCACCTCGCTCGCGATGGCGGTGACGCGATCCTGGACGTCCTTCGGAGTGCCGTAACCGACGGTGTCCCCCAGGCTGATCTGGTCCACGCCCAGGTCCAGCAGTCGGGTCGCGACGCTGATGACGTTGGCGACGTCGATCTCGCCCTCGTAGGGGCACCCGAACACCATCGACACGTACCCCCGCAACCAGACCTTGCTTCGGTCCACCCCGGCGATGACCTCGGCGATGTTCTCCATCGACTCGTCGATGGTGCGGTTCAGGTTCTTGCGGTTGTGGGTCTCGGACGCGGAGACGAACACGGCGAGGTCCACGACCTCGGCCTCCTTTGCGCGGGTCAGGCCCCGCGCGTTCGGCACCAGCGCTCCCAGTCGTGTGCCCTCGGGTCGCGCAATGCGCGCGAAGACCTCCTCGGCATCCGCGAGCTGGGGAATCCAGCGGGGGTGCACGAAGGAGG
>JAGSHC010000247.1 GCA_023954745.1 Deltaproteobacteria bacterium
CGCGTGTCCCGGCGGACATGCCCTACCGGGAGGAGTTCGGTCGCCTCGGCTCCCCCATGGACTACGAGTACGCGTGGTTGGGGCTGACGTTCGCGGGGCTGTTCCTCGGCGTGACCGGAGCGGTGTGGGCCTGGACCCATCGACGACGCGCGCTCGTAGTGCTCACCCTGGCGGCGCTGCTGCTGTGCCTCGGACCGAACCTCCCGCCGGACGGGCACTTCCTCCTCGTAGGCGGCCTGCCCTTCGTGGGAGACCTCGCTCAGCCGATGAAGTACTGGAACGTCTTCCTCGTCCTCAGCCTCTGTCTCCTGGGGGGCGCGGCGGCCCAGGGGGCTCAAGAGCGAGCGGGGTGGCTCGGCCCTGCGTTGTGCGCGCTGTTCCTCCTGGCTCCGGCGTGGCAGAACCACTCCCTTCTCGCGGAGGCCTTCAGCCACCAGAGAGAGCCCGTCGTCCCCTCCGCCTCGTTCAGCCAACGCTCCCTCATCGACGACGCCAGCCGAGCGGGAGACGAGCCACGGCGCATCGCCCAGACGGTGGAGACGAAGCGTCTCCGGGAGTATCGACGCGCGCCGGGCGCCAGTGAGTGGGACCTCGCTCCCGCCGGGATCGGACTCGTCAGCTGGTACGGAACGCTCGAGCTGCCGGAGCGCGCCGTGCCCGACGTGTGGGTGACCCCCGAAGGGGAGACCCGCGCCAACCCCCGCAGCCAGGGCCCCGTGTGGCTCGAGGGCGAGGGTGAGATCGTGGAGTGGGAGGTGGGCCCCAACGAGCTGTGGGCCCAGGTCCGCGCGCCCATCGGCGGCATCGTGATGTTCAGCCAAGAGGCGTTGGGCAAGGACGACTGGGTCGTCGAAGGCGGGGAGCTGTTCCCGGTCCACGGGCTTCTCGGCGCCCGTGTGAAGTCGGGCAAGGACGGCACCGTCCGCCTCACCTACCGGCCGCCGCTGCTCCTCACGGGGCTCAAGGTGTCCGCGGGGAGCTTCGTCCTGTGGTGCCTGCTCATGGTGGCGTGGCGTCGGGAGTCTTGACCCCGTTCCAGCAGGCGCTGGCGGTGCGCAGCTGAAGGGTCTGCACGGCGTATCCCGCGCTCTGGGATGGGTCGCCCTGGATGCGCACCCCGAGCTGTCCCGCGGGGGCCTCGACGCAGAACGCGAGCTGCCGCACCCCCCAGCCGCCGGTGCAGCGCAGGGTCTCACTCCGCAAGGGGTGCCCGTTGATCTCGACCTCCGGCGTGGCGGTGCCGCAGCGGGCCGTGAGGGTGATCGCGCCCTCCACCAGGGGACCTCCCACGTCCACCCGCACCGTGCCGGGAAACTCGGGCCGCAGCCCCGTGGACCGAGGCCCCACGCCCGCGACGATGAAGCCGTGGTCCCATCCGAAGCCCAGCTCCGGGCGGTAGGCGGTGGAGGGGAGGATCCAGGCGTCGTCTGGCTTCTCTGCCGCGTGGGCGGCCGTCCCGAAGGAGAGGTCGAGCTCGGTCCACTTCCGGGGCGCGAGCTCCATCCGATAGAGCGCGTAGGCGGGACCCGCGAAGTTGCCCGGCCCCATGCGCGTCGCCACCGGCTTGATGTGGGGGTTCAGGGCCGCGAACTGCGCGATGCGGTCAGCCACTGCGGGTCGCTCCCCCGGGGCCTGCATGGTGAGCTCCGGCAGCGACGCGGAGCTGCTCACCAGGACGAGATGCGCCCGGCCGGGGCCCGTGGTGACCGACCCCTGGGACAGGGCCCGCAGAGGGGGCAGCGGGGCCTCGAACAAGAAGAGCTCCGCGGGGAGCTCCCTCCCGTCGACATCGAGCGACAGCCTGAGGGCCTGAGGAGCCAGCTGATAGAGCATCTGGGGGTGCTCGAGGGCAAGACCGAGCCGGGGGTCGGCGGCGAAGGGCGCGCGCTCCTCCGGGCGCAGGAGGGGGCCCTCCCCCCATCCCCGCAGAAACCGCGGCGTCCCCCAGTTCGAAGCCGTCCCCACCGGGACGTCGAGCAACACGACTGCATCGTCGCCCTGGAGGTTCGCCTCCAGCAACGACCAGCCCTCGCTCAGGCGATCGCGCGCCACACTGGATGTCGCCCGGCGCAGCGTGGGCACCGCCGCAGTCACCGCCAGCACCAGGGAGAGCGCTCCTACCCCCCACTTCCCCCGGGGGAAGCGCACGGCCAGAGCGTCCACGAGTCCGCCCACCGCGAGGAAGGGCGCCGGGAGCAGGAGCACGAAGTAGCGGGGCGCGCGATGGGCTCCCAGAGATGCATCGAGGAGCTCGCTGGGCCAGGCGACGACGGTGGTGAGGATGATGAGGGCCCCGGCCAGCCAGCCGAAGAGCAACCGATCTTCGATGGCGCGACCGGGGCGTGGACGCAGGGCCCGCAGCGCCGCCAAGCCTGCTCCCAGGGCGGCGACAGGAGGCCCTAGCAGGTTCGTCTGGGTGAGGAAGGTGCGCCCCGCCACCTCCATCTGGCCGAAGAGGATCTCCCGCAGGGTGACCGCCGTCTCCACGGCCCGCAGTCCCAGGGGCCGCTGCGCAGATCGCCCCAGCGTGGTGTGCATGCCCGTCGACCCCGTCGCGCTCGCGAGGACGAAGTCGAGGACCTTCTGCCCCGCCTCGGTGGTCAGCAGGACCCCAGCGAGGGGAAGCAGGAGCACGAAGGCGGTCCCCGCGAAGGTGAGAGCGGTTCGCAGCCTGCGCCACGACGGCGCGGCCATCAGCAGCATCACGACGAAGAAAACCCCCATGGGCGCCACGAAGAACCGCACGTACAGGGTGAGAGCGAACACCGCCCCTGCCGCCACCAGCCACGCGCTGCGGTCCCGCCGCACGCCCTCGTACAGGAGGAGCGTGACGAGCACGACGGGGAGGGGCTCGTTGGGGAGCCCCACCGCGGGCGTGCTGAGGAGCAGCGGGTTGAACGCGGTCAGGGCGAGGGCCACCAGAGCTCCGGCCGGTCCGAACCAGCGGCGCGCGAGCCACCACGTCGCCACGGTCGAAGCCACAGCGAGGGCGACCGCCACCAGCCGGGGTCCCAGCATGGACTCTCCGAACACAGCGAACATCCAGCCCAAGGCGGTGTGAAAGGTCGCCGTCGTGTAGGGCATGGGGAAGGGAGTGGAGAGCCGCCCCTGCATCACATCGTCGACGATGGCGTGAATGGCCACCTGGTCCCGCAGCCAGGGCACCACCAGCGTGGGGAGACGCAGGAACTCCGCCACCGCCAGGACCGCGAGGACCACGGCGACCTCCCAGCGGGCCACCGGAGGGATGGGAGGCGGTCGCACGGTCACGGTCCCCGCCGATGCAGGCGCGCGACCACGTCCTGCCGCTCGATGAGGGGCGCGCCCGCGACGAGCTGGGGGAGCAAGCCTTCGAGCCGGCGGGGCGGGAGCCACACGGTCTGGGCGCTCTCGAAGATCAGGGGGAGGCCGCCAACGGACGCGAAGAGCTCGTCCACCGGGTCACAGCACGAGTACTCGTGGAAGTGGTCGTCGTCGAAGGTGCGCAGGGGGATGGGCCAGGGGTCCGGCAGCGAGCCCTGAGGCTGACCGGTGTAGCGCGAGCGGAGGACAGCCGCTCCCTTGGGCCCGGCGGCGGATCGGGCAAGGAGGCTGAATGAGTAGACGGCGCGGCCGTCAGCGAGGAGGCGGTCCATGCTCCGCCCCGCCACCACTGGGAGCGCTCCGGGCTCCAGGTGTCGGAGGGCGCCGGTGGCGTCGGGGCGGTCCACGGGGAAGGGCACGCGCAGCATCCAGAGCGGCGGGGGGCTCACGCCCATCAGCGCTCCGAGCTCCGTGTCTGTGATCTGCCAGGTCTTGTTCACGGGGAACAGCACCCCGGGCCCGTCGAGCTGCGCCGCGAGAGCCGACTTCCCCTCCAGCTCCATCGCTTCGGTGGCCAGGAAACGCTGACTGAACCGCGCGCCGTCGGAGACCACTCCGTAGGCCAGGGCCACCCCGAGGACCCAGGCCGCGGCGCGGTGAGCGCGCCCTCCCTCCGCGATGCGCCGCAGGGCCCCGACGAAGACCGCGGCGAGGAGCGGAGCCGCGGGCAGGAACACGCGGGTGGACACGTCGGCCCGGATGGAGAGCGCGATGGGGAGTACCAGCCACGCCGCGGTCATGGCGAGCACGTACAGGGCGGAGAGGTCGGACTCGTCGTCGTCCCTCCAGCCCCTCCAGGCCATCCCGGCCAGTCCGAGGAGGAGCAGCCCCCCCACGGTCCAGACCCAGATGGGGGAGTCGGCGACGTAACAGAGGTAGAAGTGGAACCAGCGGGGCGTGGGCAGCAGGAGGCCCCCCACCGCGAGCCCCAGGACCAGCCCCCCCGGCAAGCGACGCCCGAAGGCACCGAGGAGCGCGGTGAGGGCGCCCGCGAGACCCACCATCGCCCCCAGCTGGCCGAGGGTCACCGTCAGGGGCTGGAGGACGGTGGCGATCCCGCCGGGACGGCCCTCCATGGGTCCGCCCCGGGCCATCGACGTCACCGATCCGTCGTCGAACCACGCCATGAGCTCCTGCCAGGGCGTGCGGTGCATGAAGAAGACCCCCAGGGCAGCGGCGCCTCCCACCATCAGAAGCTGGGGAGCAGTGCCCCATCCACGCCCGTCCCGCAGATCCCGCACGGACGCGAGACCCAGCATCAGCAGGGTGGCGATGGCGATGGAGTCCTTGAGCAACAGCGCGCCGATGTACAGGGCCGCCGCCAGGAGGAGGAGTCGCCGCCGCTCCCGTCCCCGAAGGAGCAGCTCGTCCGCGCCGAGGAGCAAGGTGGCTCCGAGCAGATCCCACTCCCCCAGGTGCCAGGCGTTGAAGAGCCCCGCCGGGATGAGGAGCGGCGCCAGAGCGACCACCACGCCCCCTACGCTGCCGAGGCGTCGGCGCCCCCAGGCGAAGGCCGCGAGCAACCACGGAAGGACCAGCAGGCTCTTCGCGAAGCCCAGGGTGGCGTCCAGGGGAGAGCCCAGCAGACCCAGAGCCCGCATCGCCACCACCGAGCCGGGGCGGAACGTGACCGTGTCCATGCCCTCAGCCATGTAGACCCGCGCGAAGAGCGAGCCCAGGGGCATGCGCTGGCTGATGTCCATCGCCATGTGCGCGCTGAACTCCGCCGTGCCGCGGCTCCCCAGCACCACCACCAGCAGGCCCACGAGGGCCAACACGGCGGCCGCGCGCTTGTCGGTGGGGCTCATCGCCGCCCCCGGCCGTCGGTGAAGACGGGCAGACCCGGACGCAGGGTGAGGGCCACGTCGCTGTGGGACATGCCCCCCTCCCCACGCACCGGCAGCCGCACCTGGTCCCACCGCTCGTAGGGTCCCTGCACATGCACGCCGGGCCGACGCTCGTAGGCGCAGACGTAGGCGACCCCGGGGCCGACGTGGGGGATGGAGATGGAGAACTCGTCGCCCTCCACCTCGGTCCACGCCAGGGCGAGGGGGCGACGCCCCGTCTGGGCGCACGCGTTGCGGGAGGCGAGGACTACGACGGTGGTGCCGGATCTGGCCCCAGCAACGGTGCCGCTGATCGTCGCCGGAGGGGTCGGCCGACCGAGCACGAGGATCATCAGACCGGCGGCGAGCACCCCGGCCACCGCAGCCCCGACGAAGCGCAGCGCGACGCTCACGGCAGGGCTCCATCGACACCGGCGACTTCGAACACGCCGCATCCCGAGGCGGCCACCACCCGACCGGAGCCCTCGTCGACCCCAAGGCCCCGCAGGAGCCAACCGACGTCGGCGCGAGCGAGCTCTTCGAGGCGCCCACCCTCGGTGGAGAAGGTCACGACCGACCCGTCCCCGTAGTTGGCGACGTACAGCCGGTTGCGGCCCGGGTCGTGGGCGACGTCCCGCGGGAAGGTGCCCACGTCGAGGGTCTGCACGACCTCGAGGGTCTCCAGGTCCAGGACCTCCATCACGCCGGCGAGCGGGTTGGTGAGAAACAAGCGGCGGGTGGACGGGTCGGCGGCGAGGCCGATGACGGGATGAAAGGTCTCGCGATGGCGCCCCAGCGCAAGGTCCGGGCGCACCTCCACGACGCCGAAGCGCACGAAGTCGAAGAGCGTCGGGGCGTAGTGGAAGCCGGTGCCCCGATCCGTCTCCACGAAGTCCGCCATCTGCATCATCCGGGAGGTCGCGCCCCCGGTGTTGCCCCTCGGCGCGAGGGTGTCGAGGTCGAACACCTCCACCAGGGGGTTGCCGCCCTCCCGGTTGGGCACGTAGGTCACGGCGAGGGTGCGGCGCTCCGCGTCGACGGCGGGATTCCCGGGCTCGTATTGGAGGGGGATGCGGCGCCCCACCGTGACCGGAGCCAGGGAGTTGGCGGCGTCGGGGACGAGCTCCCACATTCCGTGGGCGCCCACCCCGATGACCTGCACGAGCGCGCGGCCGGAGGTCGGGTCGGTGACGATGCGCTCGGGCCACAGAGGTCCCCCGGTGCCTTCCCGCTGGACCCGCGTCCGGGCCCGCGTCTCCGGGGCAGCAGGGTCCATCACCTCCACGAAGCCCCCGCGCTTGTCGATGCGCTTGAAGCTGGCGAGGACCACGTCGCCCCCCGGGAGGGGGACTGCGTCGTAGGGGTAGACCTCGAGGTACTCCCCGCCCTCGGCGTGGCGGGAGAGCAGGACGCGGGCGGTGGTGTTCTCGACGATGGAGGCACACTGGGCCTCGCCGGGCCCCAGCTTGAACACGGCCGTCTGCAGGAACCCCGCGTAGAAGAGCAGCCAGGCCGCCACGGACACCGGCAGTCGCGGCAGCCTCGCGAGGGGACCGGCGGAGAGCCGGGTGCCCACCACCAGGGCGAAGAGCAGGACCACCGTCAGCGCGAAGGTGCCGGGGCGCAAGCCAGCGTGCACCGTGACGTAGATGGGGAGGACCAAGGCGACGCTGAGGAGGGGGAGCCGCACCACGAGGGAAGGCAGGTCGACGAGCTCCTCGGAGTCGACGCGCAGCACGAGCCAGGGGATCGGCGCCGACAGCAGGACACCCACCGCGACGCACACCCCCGGCCCCACCTGGCCACCGGCGACGATGGCGATGAGGTAGCGCACCACGAGAGGAGCGGCGACCAGGGGCCCGGCCCACAGCAGGGCTCCCAGCAGCACGCGGGCCAAGCCCCCTCGGAGTCGGGGGAGCGCGAGCACCGCAGCGAGCATGAGGAGCGCGATCACCACCAAGACCGTGAACGCATGGGCCGGAGCGGCGACCCGCACGGAGCGCCCCACCGTCAGCAGGGCGAACCCCGAGGACACGCCGGCCATGAGGCGCACAGCGTCGGCGCGGGTCCGGAGGCCTGCCCCGAGGCCCAGGAGGAGCACCCACCAGGCGAGCACGTTGAAGTGCGGCAGGTCCGTGGGCGCCCAGCGTCCGGGCGCGGGAGCCCCGAAGAGCTCGACGAGCAAGCCGCCGCTGAGCATCGCCAGGGTCGAGGTGACGAGGGCCAGGACGAGGAGAGCCAACAGCAGTGGAGCGCGCGCGGCGAGCCTGCGGAGTCCCCGGGCGACGAACGAGACGCCGTCGTCGCCCGACTCCTGGAGGAAGCGCCGGAGGACCCAGGCGGTCCAGGCGGTGGCGAGGAGGGCGCCGGTGACCGCCACCGCCCGCACCGGTGGGCCCGAGGGGAGCAGGGACAGGGGCGCGACCATGCGCGTGGCGACGCCGAGCCAGGGGGCGAAGAGCGCGCCCAGCACCGCGCCCCACGCCAGTGCGTTCCCCGCACTACGGGTCCCCCGAAGCCACGGCCAGCCCCCAGCGAGGGCTGCGGCCCCGAGGAGCAGGACTCCGAGGGGAATCTCCGCGGTGGTGAAGCGATTGGCGTGCAGCCAGGCGCCACCTTGCAGAACGACCGCCACGACGGCGAGCGCGCGCACCGGCGCCACGGTGTCCGCCCGGGCCCAGGTGAGGCGCCCCATCACCAGCAGGAGGCTCGCCACCACCGCAGGGTGCGGGAAGTCGGGGGCGTGGCGTTGCTCCAGCCCGAGAGGCAGCGCGCCAAGGAACCGGGCGAGCTGGCGGCCCGCACCGCTCGCCGCGGTGGCGAGGAGCAGGGCGAGGAGCAGGAGACCGAGGAGCCAGGCGACGCCTACCGACGTGCGATACGCCGTGGGACGCGCCCTCAACGCCACCAGTCCCCGAGCCCCATAGACGGCCACGAGCCCACACACGAGCCCTAGCAGCGCGAAGAGCGCTCCTTGCCGGGCGTGAATGGCGTAGCCCCCAAAAATGTCCGGGGCGTCGACGGTGAGGGGCACCGGCAGCAAGAAGAACGGCACCCCAACGATCCACGCGAGCACCCGTCGGCCGTCGGTCGTCATGGGTGGGGGCGCGCTCTCCGCTGGGTGATCGGGGCCGGGTGGCGTTCAGCGACCCGTCGGGGGACAGGCTCGCCGCAATGGTAGCCCTGCGAGCAAACGGAGCGTGACGACCGCGCAATGCCCCTTGCCCACCCCCGCCGCCACCGACGTCATCGGGCTGTTGCCCATCATGGTCGGCACGGAGACGGGGGTCCGCGTGATGCAACGGATCGTGGCCCCGCTGGTGGGCGGACTGCCCACCTCGACGCTGGCATCCCTCCTCGTGCTCCCGACCCTGTGGTTCCTATGGAGACGCCGCCAGTTGCGGTGCTAGCCTCGCGCCATGCCTCGACTCAGGCTCTCTCTGGTTCTCCTCGCCTTCGCCGCGGCGTGCGCGTCCCCCGAAGGCGACCCCAACCTCGACGACGTCATGATCGGTGATCGGGAGCTTCCTCCGGTGCCCGACGGCGCCTTCCAGATCGTGACCCCGGTCGTGGAGGTCCCTGCGGGGAGCGAGATGTTCTGGTGCTTCTACGGCGAGTACGACGGCCCCGACGTGGGTGTCTACAAGATGGTCGTGCACGACGACCCCCAGTACTCCCACCACAGCCTCCTCAAGGAGCCCATCGAGAACGATCACCCCACGGGGAGCCTCGTGGACTGCAGCTCCCTGATGGAGCAGATCCCGCCGCGACCGACCCTGCTCGAGTCCGTGGGGGTCATCGACGACGGCGGCGTCGAGCACGAGGACGACCACGACGAGGAGGAGCACGAGGACATCGACGACTGGCTCGAGGGCTATCGCTGGGTCGACCTGCCCGACAACATCGGGTTCGCCTTCGTCTCCGGGCAGAAGTGGCTGGCGGACATCCACTTCGTGAACACCACCGCAGAGACCATTCGCACCCGCGTCGTCTTCGACCTCTACACCACCCCCTCCGAGGACGTAGAGGCCTTCGTGGGCACGTTCAACCACGACGCTGGCGGCTTCGAGCTCCCCCCTGGGGAAGAGACGACCGTGAACTTCGACTGCGGCTGGGAACAGGACTCGACGATCCTCTCCATGGGCGGCCACATGCATCAGTACGGCAGCCACTACCAGGTGGACCTGCTGAACGCGGCGGGCGACCTCGTGAACCCCGGC
>JAGSHC010000326.1 GCA_023954745.1 Deltaproteobacteria bacterium
CCCGCCCCCCGCCCACGGGTGCAGGGTGATGAGCGGGAAGTAGCCTGGGCCCGAGAGCGGCCACCCGAAGATCAGGAGCCCGCTAAGGACTACGCCGAGGAGACCCCCATACGCAGCGACGGCAGCACCCAGCTTTGGTCGTCTCACGGGGACGGCACGGGGTGAAACACGATGTCCGGTCGCTCGATGGGGGCGAGGGGGCGCGGGGCCCAAGCGGGAAGCACTACGAGGTCGTCGTCGTGGTTGTCCTGCATCCACGCCACGGCGCCCAACTGCCGAGGCCAGGCCCGATTCCAGGTGACCGGTGTGGTCCACGTGGTGAGGTTCTCGTGCAGGGGGGCCACCTCTCCGGGAAGCAGAGCAGTCCCCCAGCGAAGTCGCAGAAACAACGCGAGGTGTCCGGGGCTCGGGCCGGGGGCGGCGAGCAGGAGGATGGAGCCGTCGCCCGCGAGATCGAAGTAGTGACCGAAGGGCCCGAAGCCTGGGTTGTCGCGGTGTCGGACGGGGTGCAGTCGCTCTGTCCCTGGCCCCAGCGGCCGCGGCTCCTCGGGGTCTGCCATCACCCAGGTGTCCGGGAAGCTGCGGGCCGCCACTCCCGGCCCCCGTCGAAAGTCGGAGGCGACGACGGTGCGCACCCGATCCGGGTCGAGCCCTGCGGAGCGCAGGAGACCGGGCACGTCCACCTCGAAGGGGGAGGAGGCCTCGTAAATCACCAGCCCGTAGGTGGGGTGATCGATGACGAAGATCGCGCCCTCGTGGGCGGCCAGTCCGCGGCCTCCCGACCAGGTGGTCCAGGCGGGGCGCAGGTCTCGCTCCCCCGTCAGCAGGACGTGGAGCACGGGGTTGGGGTGGGGGATGAAGTCTGGCCCTGGCGGAGCGGGGAGCGCCTGCAGGTCACGAGGCGCGGTGGCGGATCGCGAGCCAGGCCCCGGGAGAGCGTCCTGGGCGACCAGACCCAGTGACGCGATGGCGTAGAGGGCACCGCACGCCCAGGCGACGGGGCGGAGGGACGGGCGGGAGCGGGCGACCAGCAGAGATCCGGCCGCGGACAGCGTCACCGCCAGGGCAGCGATGCCCCAGGCAGACGGCGCCTGAGCCACGCCGAAGACCAGCGGGGCGAGGGGGAGCCAGAGGAGGGAGACGAGGATGTTCATGGGGCGATGAGCGCCCGGGGCGCTGCCGATATAGTAGGGGCATGCGCGTCACCACCCGCTTCATGCTCTCCCTCGCCGTCCTCCTCCTCCTGGCGGGGTGCCGTCCCCCCGAAGGCGCCACCCGGCGCGGAGCCGATGAAGGCTCCTCCGAGGGCGAAGCAGGCGACAGTCGCGATCCAGGCTCGCTTCTGTCGGTAGGGGGGCTCGGCAAGGAGGACTACGCGAAGATCCGAGGCGAGCTCGACTGCGTCGAGAAGCACTTCGAAGGGGAGGCTCCAGCCAAGACGGCGGCTCTCGCCTCGATCTATGCGCGCTACGCCACCACGGAGGATTGGGTCAAGGGCGTCGACGACCTCACTGCGAGCTCGCCCTACAACAAACGCATCACCGAAGCCGTGAAGAAGCGGGTCGACCAGGTCTGCCCCGGAGGCAAGCTCTCGGCTGAGTTCACCGCGATGCTGTCCGCCGCGCCGCCGAAGACGGGCGAGGCGGTCCCGAAGGCCGCCGGCGCGGCCCCGAAGGCTGACGGCGCGGCCCCGAAGGCGGACGAGCCCACCCCCGCTACCCCTTAAGAGGCGCCCGCCACGAACGGAAGCTCCGCTCCCTTCGCTGCCCGCAGCCCCCAGAACACGACGAACCCGTACTCGGCGACGCCGGACAGCACGTTCAGCGCAGTGCAGGCCAACAGCACAGGGTCGACGAACACGTCGAAGGCCCCGAGGCCGGGCCCGATGGCGTGCATGAAGCGGACGAACTCCACCGCCACCTGAAGCACCGCGTGCATCAGCACGATGAACGCTCCGAGCCCCTGCCAGCGGGCGGCCTGCCAGAGGACCGCGCGGTCGACCTCGGAGGAAGCGGCGGCGGCCTGCCGCACCGTGAACAGCGCCCCGAAGAGGGGGAGCAGAACGCGCTTGTGAGCCTCGAGGGCTTCTGGGGAGGGAGAGGGCGGCACCGGCTCAGTCTTCGGGCCTGGGCCGTCAAAACGCAAGAGGCGGTATCATCCGCGCGTGACACTCCGCGACTTCGTGCTGGTCGAGTTCGCCCGCGCCTGGCAGGAGGAGCAGGGGGCGGCTCGCGTGGATCCAGAGGTCGTGGGCCTCGTTCGGGAGCACTCTGCGTTCCAGGAGGCATCAGGGCCCGAGCGGCTGCTCCTCTACGCACAGGCCCTCCTGCATCTGCGCCTCGACGACGGCGAAGGGCAGGCCGCGGCCCAGTCGATCCGGGGAACCCTCTCCGCGGCGTCGATCCTCGTGCCGCTGCTCGGCGTGCTCGCTGGCACCGCGATGCTGGGCGCCGCGCTCCCCCCGCCGGACGTGCGCCCTGTATCCGTCTTCCAGTTCGTCGCTGAGGGGGTGCTGCTGCCGGGGGTCTTCCTCGTGTGGACGCTGCTGATCACCCAGGCGCTCGCTGGCTCTGTCGGTCGTCTGCACTGGGTGGCCTGGCTCCTGACCCTTGTCCGCGGGCGCGCTCTGCGCACCCGGGTGGGCGCCCTGGCGGGGAGGGTCCTCAAGCGGAGCGGAGTCACGGGCCCCCTCTTCGCGAACTTCAGCCACATCTTCTGGGTGTGCAGCCTCGGGACCTTTCTGGGTCTCGGTCTGTGGCGCTTCGCCTTCACGGACTACCTCTTCTCCTGGTCGTCGACGCTGTCGTTCACCGGTGAGCAGGTGCACCGGCTGTTCGGGGTGCTGTCGGCGCCGGTGGCCTGGATTCCGGGGGTCGACGCGCCCTCCATGGAGCAGGTGCGGCTCTCGGAGTTCGGCTCCCTGGGTCTGGCCGGGGAGACAGGCGGCGCCTATGTGCAGTCCACAGCGGACGCCCTCGCGGACCAGGGGTTGCGGAAGGGCTGGGTGAGCGTGCTCCTCGCCATCGTGGCGGTGTGGGGGCTGCTCCCACGGATCCTGGCCGTCTTCACGTCACGCGCGGCGGTGGGTCGACGAATCCGTCGCAGCCTGGAGGACCCCACCTCCCGGATGATCCTGGCGGCTCTGTCGCCGGCGCCATCGGCGCGAGGAGCCGAACCTGACCGCAGCGAGCCCCACGCGCCGTCCCATCCCGAGCCAGCCTCCATCACCGACCGCGCGGGCCGCGGCCTCGACGTGCTGACCTTTGCCACGGATCCGCCCTCGCCCGCGGTGCTCGATCGGCTCCGGCTCTCGCGGCTCGGACTCTCGGGGACGGTGGCGGCCATCGCCTCGGACGATGACGATGACGCCATGGACGCCGCCATCGCACACCTGGGCTCTGCCGACGGCCCCGAGGGCGCCGTGGTGACCTTCGGGGTGGAGGCGATCCCGGACGGACTCAAGGAGGAGTTCATCGCTCGGGTCGTCGGCGCCGTGGGTCGGGATGCGGCCGTCCACGTCCTCCTCACGGGCGGCGAGCGCTTCAAGCGTTCCCCTCGAGGGTCTCGCTTCGCCCAGCGCCTCACCGCCTGGCGAGACGTGGCCCATCGCGCCGGCGTGCCCGCGGAGCGGGTGCACAGCGACGTGGAGGAGAGCTCATGAGCGCCCTGGTCATCGCCCTGGCCGGGCACGCAAACGTAGGAAAGACCAGTCTGGTCTCAGCCCTCACGCGCGACGCGACCCTTGCGGTCAACGAGGCTGCGGGCACCACCCGGTCTCACTATCTCAAGACCTATGCCCTCGCCGGTGAGGAAGTGCTGGCCTTCGTGGACACGCCGGGCTTCGAGTTCGCCTCGCGGATCAACAAGTGGTTGGACGCGCACGGGGGGGAGGGGAGCGACCGGCTCGACGGCCGCGCCGTCCTCGCCGCCTTCCTCGAGGACGCCGACACCACCGCTCGCCACGACAAGGAGAAGGAAGCCCTCCGCGGCGTGCTCAGGGCTGACGTCATCGCCTACGTCGCCGACGTCGTACTGGACCCCGAGGGCCAGGTGGTCCAGGAGGTGCGCCTGCTGCGCCGCGCCGGGGTGCCGATGATCGGGGTGCTCAACAACCTGCATGCCGGGGACGACCAGTCCGAGCGGTGGGTGGAGATGCTCCGCCGGGAGGGGGTCGACAACATCGTGCGCCTCGACGCGTTGCGCTTCCCCGCGGCCCAGGAGGAGAGCTTCTTCGTCGCGCTGGGCGTCATGCGGCCGGAGCACGGGGCCACCTTCGAGCGCATCAAGGCCCTCAGGGCGACCCTGGACGAGCAGAACCTCGTGCGCGCCGCTGTCGCCACGGCCGAGACCCTGGTCGATTGCCTGGCGTTCCAGCACGTCACGTCCCACGGCACCGAGGAGGAGGCGAAGCGCTATCGCTCCACCGCCAACGAGCGGTTCAAGGAGATGCTTCGGCAGCGGGAGGAGGCCGGGTTTCGGTCCATCGCCGACATCTACGGCTTCGCCGAGACCGCCCTCGAGGGAGAGTCCCTGGAGGTGCGCTCCTGGTCTGGCGCGGTCACCGACGACCTCTTCGACCCCGACGCCCTGCGCCGCTACGGCGTCAGTGCTGGCACCTTGGCGGCTGTCGGCGCCCTCACCGGCTCCTTCGTCGATGTGCTCGGTGGATTCGGGGTGGGCACGCTCATCGGGGGCGTGAGCGGCGCGGCGGCGGGTCTGTGGCTTGGGCGGCGGGTCTCGACCAGCATCGACGCGGGCACCCTCAAGGTGGGGCCGGTGGATGCGGTGCAGTTCCCCTCGGTCCTGCTGAATCGGTCGGTGGACTGTTGGCGCCAGGTCGCGCGGCGTTCCCACGCGGACCGAGCGGACGTCGAGGTCGGCGCTGGCGACGGGGAGCGACTCGATCCCCGGGAGGTTCAGTCGCTGATTCGGCTGGCCCGCAAGTGCAGCAAGCGCCCGGAGTGGAGCGGCATCGGGGGACGCCCGGGGGATCCGGACCGGAGTAGGACTGTCGACGGCATGACCGAGGTGGTCGAGGCCCTGCTCAGGAAGCAGCTCGCGCAGCTCGACCAGCGCTGATCGCGCCGCAGAGGGCGAGGAGGCGGGCGGCACGGCTCTCGCTCGGACCGAAGACCAACAGCAGGCGGCCGGGCAGCCGAAGCTCCAGCGTCTCGGGGTCCCCCAGCTGCTCCGGGGTGTGGTCCACCACCGGCATCACGACCAGGGTGCGGGGGCCGACGTCCGCAAGAGCCACCTGGGCCTCCTTGAGCGACGAGGGGTTGAGGCGCCAGGTGGGGTGGCTCCGTTCGATGGCGTCCAGCAGCTCCGAGGCTGCGTCCACCGCGCCCTGGCTCGCCGGTGAGGCGCCGGGCCCGGGACCGACGCCGAGGACCTCCCGCAGAGGGGGGCCGCGGTCGTCGATGAGCAGGCCCACGGGCCCTCGGTAGCGCGTGAGCAGGGGCTCCAGTCGCGCGGGGTCGGGCAGTTCTCCTTGCCGTGTCCACGCCACCAGCAGAAGGGTGCTCTCGGCCGCCTCGGCGAGCATGTTGGCCGTGGCCGCGCGCCCCGCTTCGTCCGGTGGCAGGGGTCTCACGTCGACGTGTGCGCCGCGCACCGCGGCCTCCACCAGCTTGCTCACCGCCCGGTCTGCGTCGCGCCTCACACCCAGGCCGTACCTTGCGATGCGCAGCTCCGGCGGGAGGTCTTCTCCTGGCCGACGCAGGCTGTGGGCCCGGAGCGCGCCTCGACCACGCAACAGCAGGGAGAGGGCCGTGCGCACTGGAGCGACCTCGAAGGGATCGGGCAGGACGAGATGCAGCCCCGGCCGGGTCTCGTCGTGCCGTTCGCTGAGCGGGTGCACCATGGCCGGGAAGATACCCGCCTGGGAGCGGTGTTGAGTTCCTGTGACGGCGTCTGCGGAGTCGCTGGAGTTGCGGACCACGGCGTCGAAGTTGGTAGGCTCCGCCGTCGCCTGCGCGCAGGCCCCACCCCGGAGGTCCTCATGACCCGCACGTCCTACTGGTTCCTCGTTCCCACCCTCGCATTGGCCCTCGCTGGCTGCGAGACCGCCCCCGAGGGGGTCGAAGGTGGTGCCGAAGGCAACGACCTGTCCGGCATCGTCATGGAGAAAGACGAGATCGCGGGTGATCTCGGCAAGGCCCAGGCCATCGAAGGCAAGGAGGGGGCCATCAAGCAGCAGCAGGCAGAGTTCCTCGAGCTCTCCCAGGCGTTCGAGCAGCGGTATGGCAAGCGCCTCGACGGCGTCGA
>JAGSHC010000085.1 GCA_023954745.1 Deltaproteobacteria bacterium
CCGGACTTGAGGCTCAAGTCCCCCCCAGGTGCCGCCAGCCGCCCCGCCGCGGCTCGAGCAGCGCCGCCCTCCGGAACATGCGCCGGACTTGAGGCTCAAGTCCCCCCCCAGATGCCGCCAGCCCCCCCGGCGTGGCTCGATGAGGGCCGCCTCCGCCGTGGAGGGCGTGCTCACTTCAGCGCCGCCAACACGCCCCGTCCCCATCGGTGCTCGACCCCCTTTGTGGCAGCGAAGGCCGTCCGAAACGCCGCCCGCTCTTCGCGCGTGCTCGCGGCGTCGAAGACTGCCAGGGCCCTGCGGAGAGCGAGCAGCCGCCGTGGATGCAGTCGGTCATCGCGCCTCAGCGACGTCCCCCAGCGGGACGCCGGATTCCACACCCCCACCTTGGGGTCACGGTCCGCTATGGCCGACCACTGGGGATAGGGAATCGCGACGTTCTCCACCTTCAGCGTGGGATAACGCCGAAGCCACGCCACCTCCTGCTGCCAGCGAGACGCATTGGGACTCGGCTTCCGCTTGATGAGCACCCCCACGATGCGGAGCTGGCGCATCACGGCCTTCGCATCGCCCACCGCCTCGGCTGCCCAGGCGTCCAGCTCCGAGATGAGGGTGCCCATCGTGCCGCCGGAGTAGATCACGTCGCACAACACCTGCGGGCGGGCCCGGCGATACAACTCCCGGGGATGAAGGCCCAGGCGCTCCAGCTCGCTCCGCAGTTCCCGACGCTCGTAGCTCCCTCGAGACACCGAGATGTTGCTCAAGGAGAGCCGCGGCGTCTGCTCCCGCCCCATAAAGAGGCCGGAGAGGTAGTCAAACACCGGCTCGAGCGACCTCCCAATGAACCAGAGATCGCCGCCACCGCTCGCCGCAAGTGTTCTCGCCGCGAGGAGGCGAAGCTCGACCAGCTCCTCGTCCCGCAACTGGGCGAAGCCTTCGAGCGCGGTGCTGGCCGCAGCGCTCGCCGTCCGCTCCCCGCCGCTCTCAGCCAACCGCCCCAGCTGGGACCTCTTGCGCAGGTCCCACCGGAAGACGGGATCAGCCGAACGCATTGCCGATGTCGTCCATGTCCGCATCGAGCGTCTCGGTCATGAGTCCGATGGTCGACTGCCGCAGACGCAGCTTCGTCGCCGCGTACGCCTTCGGCGGGAGCGCAGCCAAGCCCGCGGCCGTGGCGATGGCCTCGGCCTCGAGCTGCTCGGCATCCACGACGCGGTCGAGGTACCCCATGCGCACCGCGTCCTCGGGACCCACCAGCGCCGCCTGAAGCACCGCTGTCTGCAGGTGCTGCTTCGCCAGCCGGTCCCGCGCGAGCTCGAGCCCGAAGTAGGGCAGCCGGAGTCCAATCGCCACTTCGTTGAGCCCCAGCTTGAAGGGCCCCCCAGTGCCAATCCGCGTGTCCGCCGCGAGGAGCAGCAGCGCGCCCGCTGCGATCGCGTGGCCGCTGCAGGCTGCGACGACGGGCCTGGGGAATCCATAGATCCGTGCGAGCAGCTTCGCCCCCGCGACCAGCATCTCCGTGGCGCTCTCCACCCCCCCAGTCATCGCCTTCATGTCGAAGCCAGCGCTGAACTTGCCGGCGCGCCCCACGAGGACCACCGCGCGGCCCGCCGCCTCGGCCCGGTCCAGGGCGGCATCGATCTCCCCGATCAACCCGACCCCCAACGCATTGACCTTGCCGTCATCCATGCGGATGAGAGCGACTCCGTCGTCCAGCTCTTCGTAGGTGACCTTCGCTGTCATGTTCGACTCCGTGGCTGCAGCGCGCGAGATGCTCCCGGCAGGCCCGGCATTGGAGCACAGCGGTCATCCCACGCGGGACCCATTGATGCGGTGGACGACGCCGAGCTCCCCTAGGCCGCCAGACGCACCCGAGCCTCCGTGTGCACACGCGCGTGCGCCGGACCCGACACCGTGACGCTCAACTCCACCGGCAGCTCGAGCTCGGCGACCCGAAGTCCAAAGGCGTCCGCCGCAGGTTGCACCTTGGCGCGGATGGCCTCCAACAACGCCGGCCGGTGCTGCTCGAGATCCTCGACGAGATACACCGCCGCCCCAATCCGACACTCGTCACCCTCGTGGGAAGACACACGTTCCCGCAGCGACTCCAACGCCGCAGTCCGAGCCAGCCAGTCATCTGCCTCCGCGAACGACAGCTTGAGAGTCGCCGAGGCCGTCGCTCGGTAGCGCACTCCCTGGCCAAGGAGCCCCTTCCCCCCGAGCTTCTCGGTGGTTCCTCCGTACCCATCCCACTCCAGGGTCGCGCCGCAGGTGGCCAGTGGCTTCGCGCGGCGCCGAATCGCTGCCAGGGCCGCGGTGGGACTCGGGGCACTGCAGCTCAGACGGACTGGGAGTCGAGCGCAGGTGGGTCTCACAGCGAGGCCCGCCACGCATTGGTTCACGGAGAAGGTCTGGGTCGTGGTCTTCATGGGCTTGTCTCCAGGGTGTTTGCACTGTAAACTTTACGGCGTAAACGCCAGGAAACAAGCCCCATGCCCCGACTCTCTCGAGACCGTGTCGTCGATGCCGCCCTTCGTCTGGTGGACGAACAGGGCCCCAGTGCGCTGAGCATGCGCAAGGTGGGCGCAGCCCTTGGCGTCGAGGGGATGGCGCTGTACCGATGGGTCGGCAGCAAGGACGGACTTCTGGACGCGGTCTTCGAGCGGCTCCTCACGGACCTCGAGGTGGCCCCCTCCTCGGGACACCCCCTCGCCGACTGCGCCACCTTTGCCCGCGCCCTGCGCGCCTCGCTGACGGCCCACCCCCACTGGTTGCCGCTCATTGCCGGGCGACCGGCGATCACTTCGGCGTCCCTCGCGGTCCTCGAAGAAGCGCTGGAGCGTGTCGGGGCCTTGGGCCTCACCGGACGCGAGGCGCTGGTCGCGGTGCAGACGCTGTACGTCTTCGTGCTCGGGCACTGCCAGTTCCACGCGGCGCCGGCGCCCGAGTCCATGGAGGACCTGGACTATGCGCAGCTCTCCGCCGAGGACTTCCCCCGGCTGAGCGCCATCGACCCCGCGTCAGCCGAAGAGGAGTTTGAGGGCGGGCTGGCGCTTTGGCTGCGCGGTCTCGCGAGCTAGGCGGCTCCTCGCCCATGGCGAGTCCTTCAAGTCCACCCGACCCCCGGAGCCCCTCTCTCAGACCACCACGACCATCTTCCCGGAGTAGGTCCCGTCGTCCATGGCCTGGTGGGCCTCGACGAGCTGCTCGAAGTCCCAGACCTTCGCGATGCGGATGGCGAGCTTGCCGCTCTGCACCGCGTCGACGAAGCCCTGGAGCTGCGCCACGGTGAGGTCTCCCGAGCCTCCGCTGTAGGCAGTGAGCTTCACGCCGGTCGGGATGGCCGTCATCGGGTTGAAGCCGTCCAACGTCCAGCTGTTGCCGAGGATGCCGGTCATGCACACGATCCCGCCGGGACGCGTCGCGTGGAGGGAGTCCAAGAGCGTGCGCGTGCCGATGAGCTCGAGCACCCGGTCCACGCCCCCCGGAAACACGTCGCGGACGTCGGCGGCGATGGTGCCCGTCTCGATGACCACGTGGTCGGCGCCGTGCTCGCGCAGGAAGTCGGCCTTCGCGGGATTCCGCGTCGTCGCCGCCACGGTCAGGCCGGCGCTCTTGGCCAACAGCGTGGCCGTGAGGCCGATGGACGAGGTCCCGCCGCGCACGAGCAGGGTGGAGGCGCGCTCGATCTCCAGAGCAAGGTGCAGCGACCCCGCCACGGTCTGAAGCATCTCGGGGATGGCGCCCAGCTGCTGCCAAGGTAGCTCCGTGCGCACGGGCAGGACATGCTCGGCCGGCACCGACGTGTACTCGGCGTAGGAGCCGTCGTACTGGCGCCCCATTCCACCCATGAGGGCCGCCACTGTCTCCCCCTCCGAGAAGGGCGTGCCCGGGGCAGCGACCACCGTGCCCACGCACTCGATACCCAGGACCCGAGGCAGGGTCACCGACGGGGAGTCGCCGTTGCGAGTGAACCACTCCGAGCGATTGAGGCCGAACGCACGCACCTTGATGAGCACGCGCCCCGGGACGGCTTCGGGGGTGGGGATCTCGCGAAGTTGAAGGGCCTCGGGACCGCCGGGGCTCGAGAGGACGTAGGCGCGCATTGGTTCGTCTCCGGGAGGGGGAGGGAGGATGGCGCGAGTCGAGGGAGATGGCGACACCCACCCCTGTCCTCCCCACAGGACACTCCACGCGAGCCTCCCTATGGTCTAGTACGCGTTCTGCACCGAGACCGCCTCGTGGGACGCGGTCCGTCGCTGGGAGGTCGGGGACTCGATGTCGGAGAAGGATCAAGGCCCGCCGGGCCGCGGCACCAGCGAGGGCCTGCCGCACAAAGACTGGACGATTCTCTTCTATCTGCCGGGGGACGCCCCGGAGGCGGTGGCCGCGCGCACCGAGCAGGACCTGGCGGAGATTCTGCGAGCCAGTCCCGGCCAGCACATGCACCTCGCGGCGCAGATCGACCGACCCAACGACCGGCCCGACAAGCGTGTCCTCATCGCCCCGGTCCCCACCTGCGACGGCGAGCCCCACTTCGCCCGCCCAGGCGCCGACCTCGCAGAACCGCTGCGGGTCCTCACGGGCGCCGCCATGGGCCAGCTCCCGCAGACGGACCCGCGCTACTCCGACCTCACCGTCAGCCCCGACGGCGCGCACTTTGCTCTGGGCGGCGTCGACGGCTTCATCTCCATCTGGAGCCGCAACGGAGACTCGTGGAGCCAGCGCCCCGCCTCCCGCCTGGGGAACTCCTGGATCGACAGCCTCGCGTGGTCACCCGACAGCACGAAGCTCGCCATCACCACGGGCCACGGTCTCGCCGCCGTCCTCGTCCTCGCCGACGACCGCACCGTCCCCGGCGAGCTCACCACCATCGGTGAGTACTCTCGGGGGGTCTTCGGGTTCGCCAACGAGACCACGCTCATCCTCGGCTCTGACGACGGTGGCGCGACGCTCCATCGCTTCGACTCCACCGGCCTGACGAAGCACCGCGGCTCCCTCGTCACCCCCCGCGGAATCCTCACCCTCGGGGCCGCCCCCGAAGCGAATACCCTCGCCTACGGCAACGCGTCCGTGGTCATGCTCACCGCCAGCAACTCCGAGGCAAAGAGCCAGCGCGTGCGCCAGACGCTGCACCTCCCGGAGTTCGCCAGCCATTGCCGCCGCATCCTGTTCAACGCCGACGGCAGTCGCATGGTCGTCGACATCGGAGGGGGGCACCTCGCCCTCTTCCACTCGCCCGACCCACCCACCGGCGGCGAGCGCAAGCCGCTGAGAGACCTCGGCCGAGACGAGCTCCCCATCTCGCGCAGCGTGCACGCAGAGAACGTCGACATTGTCGCGGTGGGCCTCAGCAACGCAGGACAGATGGTCCAGGTCCTTCTCGACGACGGACGCTCGGCGCGCTTCAACTTCGACACCGGCGAGCTCAAGCCGATGCCTCGCGGCATCACCTACGGGCAAGCCGAGATCGACGGCCTCCCTGCCGCTGCGTTCCTGCCCGAGTTCAACAGCTTCGTGAGCCTCACCCTCGGTGGCTTCATCATCGAGCAGCCCAGCCGCCGGCCGAGCCGCTTCGTCGTCGAGCCCTGCCCCTCCGACCACGTCGAGCGCATCGTCACCTGGCATCCCCAACACGGTCCCGGCACCGAGGTGATTCGGGGGAGCGCCGAGCTGGGCTACTTCGCTCACGTGGACCACGGCCCCGGCTTCAGGGAGGTGCGCGGCCTCCCTTGCCCGTCTCTGGTCGAAGCTGCCAAGGCAGCCGTCACCTACGACGCGGGTCGCCGCGTCCCCATCGTCATCGGCGAGGACCGCATCGCTCTGTGGGACGGCACCGCCGACCCGGTCATCCTCGACCAGACGCGGCCCCCCGTCTCCTGCACCGTCGTGCGCTCGGGCCGAACCCAGCTCCTGGTGGAGTACGCGACCAAGCCGATGCGCGTCCTGTGGACCCGCGAGGGCAGCAGCTGGCGAGAGACCCCCCTTCCGCCGGTCGCCGTCCAGCCGGAGCGGAACCCCCGCATCGCCAACCGTGCCCCGTCGGAGGGCCCCTCCAGCGCTCGTCCCGTGGGCGCCTACTTCGACGAGGCGAACTCACGCCTGTGGATGGTCCACGAGGGCATCGCCTGGAGCTGGGAACTCACCGCGGAGGGAGCCTCTGCCCCTCGACAGACTCCGAGCAACGTCCCCATCTACGGGCTGACCCACGACCCCTCGAGCACCACCCCCTACCTCTACTCGCATGAGGACGTCTGGGCGGTGCGGCACGTGGTCGCCGAGGATCGCAGCCGCTCCAGCGTGTGGGAGGACCTCGGCAAGATCGACTCGGGGAGCCCCACCCAGATCCTCGAGTTCATCCGCTGGGGCCTCGAGACCTGTCCCTCGAACCGGGTCGCGCTCGTCTTCTCCGGCCACTCCGAGCTCGAAGCCGCTCCCGGCACCCGGTCGCCGCTCCACGCCCCCAACGCCGCCGCCAGCCCGCGCCCCCAAGATGGCCAGGAGCGCGGGGGTGGTCGCCAGTCCATCTCGCGCCGCCTGTTCATGCTCTGCCACGACATGAGCGAGGGCACCGCCACCGACATCACCCAACTGCGTGGGTTGCTGCAGGAAGCCCTGGACAGCCACCGCGACCGAGTGGATCTCATCGTCCTCGACCTCAACCAGCTCTTCACCCTCGAGGTGGCCCACGAGCTCGAGGGCCTCGCGGACACATTCGTCGGTCGTCCCTGGGACTCGCCGGATGGCGGGGTGGCGTGGGACAAGGTCATCGCCGCCTGGGACGAGCACCTCTGCGACAAGCAGGCTGATGACGAGCACCAGGGCAGCGCGCCCGACCGCATCGTCCTGGCACAGCGCATCGTGGACTCCGAGTGGGCCTTCGAGCCCGATGAACACCCCATCGCCGCCGCCGACCTCTCCCGATTGAACGAAGTGGTTCGGCCCTTCGATGCGTTCACATCGGCCTTGTTTCGCAACCTCTCCGACGACCTCATCTGGTCCGCCCTGGAGGGTGTCCTCGACGGACTGGGCTCCACCGCCGACATCCGTGCGTTCTGTGGGCAGGTCCTCCTGGCCCTGGTGGAAGCCGACACCGCAAGCGCGGACGGACGGCCAGGGCCTTCGCCGGGCGTCGCGCCCCTGGCTGCGGCCATCGCCGAGCTGGATGACATCGGGGCCCTGTTGGACCCGGACGAGGTCGGGGGCGTCCTGCGTCGCATCTGCCGCGAGACAGGCCAGGGACTCAGCTCCACCGACGCGCTCCACCTGCGCATCATCAAGCTCGGCCTGCGCGTTCTGGCGGCCCTCGCCACGAAGCCCAACCACCTGGTCTTCGCGGACAAGGCCCGGCGACGCGACGGTGAAGGTCACCCGTCGGTCTACGAACCCGCCCCCACCCTGGCGCTGTTCGCTCCGGCGATGTCGAGCGGTGAGGCCTCGGACCGGCTCCCCGAGCTCCAGCTGCACCGGCGCGTGCATTGGATCTCCCTGCTCCGGGCCAGCCACATGCTGGCCAACCGCCAGGCCCAGGATCTCTGGTCTCTCGTGATTGGCGCCCTGGAGCAGTCCAGCGGCTCGGCCCGCCACGAACTCCTGCGCCGCCTCGCAGAGCTGTCCGGTGGCGAGGAGTCCCTGCTCGACCAGTTCTCCTCCCTCGCGCTGCCCTCCCTGCTCACCCTGAGCCTCGAGTCCATTCGCGACATCCAGCCGCACGCCGGCAAGGAGGGCGCCTCCGTCGGGAGGCGACGGCACAGCTACCGACTGCGTCTCGCGTCGTCGGACTCCACGGCCGCCCTCGTCCAGCAGAACAGTCGGGTGAACCAGCGCAGCATCGACGACGCCCTCCGGGGCCTCGAGGAGTTGCTCGCGAAGGGGTGGGCAACCAACGAAGAGGCCCGCTACCTCTACTCGCTCGGCCGCATCCTCGGCGAGGACATCATCCAGGGGCTCAGCGACCGTCTGGAGTTCGAGCATCGGCAGCTGGAGGTGGACTCCCCCGACGGGGCCGTGCATCTGGCCCTGCGGCTCCCGCGCGAGCTCATGCGGTACCCGTGGGAGGTGATGCACGACCGGCAGGGGCTCCTCTGTGAGCGCTTCGCCGTCGGGCGCCAGGTGTGGATGGACACCGGTCTGCCGCGGGCCGTGGGACGGATGCGAAGCGGAGCTCTGCGCGTACTCATCGTGGGCGATCCCATCCTGCAGACCACCCCCGACGAAGAAGGGCGCACGTGGCAGCAGTTGCCTGGTGCCCGACAGGAGGCCGAGCATGTGGCGAGGCTCTTCGAAGACCTCGCCTTGGACATGGGGGCCACCCTCGACTTCCACCGCGGGCGGGACGTGCTCATCGGTCGTGAGGTGACCAAGGAGCGGATGCGCCGTCTGCTGCGCGAGGGCGGCTACGACATCGTCCACTACGCCGGGCACTCGATCTTCAGCGAGAACGACCCGGAGAGCAGCGCCTGGATCCTGTCCGACGGACCGCTGTGGGCCCGCGAGCTCCGCAACACGCTGGCGTGGATGGAGGAGCCACCGTGGCTGGTGTTCGCCAACGCCTGCGAGGCGGGAATGGACTCCGACAAGGAGGCACGCCGCTACCAGGGCGATGTCTTCGGTCTCGCCACCGCGTTCATCAACCAGGGTGTGTCCGCCTACATCGCCCCCCTCTGGCCCGTGGACGACCAGGTCGCGCTCACCCTCGGGGAAGACTTCTACCGGTCCCTGTTGCTCGACAAGCAGACCCTCGGCGCGGCCCTTCAGGGCGCACGACTGCTCGCCCGCGACGCGGTGATGGGCACCCAGGACCGAGGGGAGAAGGCGGTCTCCATCGAGTCTCCGCGCTCTGCCCTGAGCTGGGCGAGCTTCGTGCTGTACGGCGACCCCACCGGGCGATTGAGCGACACCGCGGCTCCGGCCGCGCGCCGCAAGGCACCAGAACGGCTCAAGCCCCTGGACCGCAGCGCGAAGCGGCCGGTCGCCCGACGCAAGCAGCGGCGCCGCATCCTCCAGGACTCCGTCGAGTCCGCCCGGGAGATGATGGACCTGCCGGGCTTCGAGGCCCTGCCTACGAGCATGCGCGGCGGCGATGACCTCCCCGACGACGCCGAGGTGCTCGAGCTCGTCGAGATCAATGGCCTGCGCATGTGGCGGGTGCTCGATGTGGGGACCGGCGAGAGCACAGCGCTCTCCGGCATGGAGGACGCCGCCGTCTCCGACGAGGTGCGGCAGCTGGCGTCGGGGAACCGCGGGGCGCTCACGAAGATCCGCATGCTGGGCCGCTGGATCGTGAAGGGCGGGACGCAGCCCATTCGCAAGATCGACACGGACACCGTCTCCAGGGAGCAGCTCCTCGACTTCTCCTTCGATGGCGCCCTGAATCGGCCCCGACCCCTCGGGCGACGGCTTCAGAGGCTGAACAAGAACCTGATGCAGTCCTCCTCGGGGCGCATCCTGCTGATTGTGCACGGCACCGGCAGCAAGAGCCTCGCCCCGGCGCAGGCTCTCGGAACTGCCTTCTTGAGCACCGCCCGGCAGCGGTACGAGGCGGTCATCGCCTTCGACCACTGGACCCTCTCCAAGAGCCCGCGAGAGAACGCCCGGGACCTCAAGCGGATGCTCGAGGCGCAGCTCCCGAGCTTCCTGCGGGGGACGCCCTGCCTCGATCTCATCACCCACAGCCGAGGAGGGCTCGTGGCGCGGGCGTTCGCCGAGCTGGAGGGCGGCAGCGGGCTGGTCCACAGCGTGTGCTTCGCGGGCACACCGAACACCGGAACGACCCTGGCCTCGTCCAGCCGCGCAAAGCGAAGCGCGGACTACCTCACGAACGTGACCCGCAAGGACCGCTCCGGCGGCCTGGGCCGGATGATGAGCGTGTTCCTCCGCTCCGCGGTGAAGAGAGCGAAGAACAGCTTCGTGAGCGACGCCCCCGGGCTCTACGCCATGGACCCGCAACGGACGTCCAGCGGCGACTTCCTGGGGCAGCTCTCGGCGGCGGACCGAAGCAAGCTCATCCCCAAGTACTCCGCGCTCACGTCGAACTGGACCGCTCCAGGCAACGAAGTCGACGTCCGCCCCCTGGCCCGCGCCAGGAAGAGCAAGGCCGGGGCGAAGACCATTGACCAGGCGACGGACCGCCTCTTCCGCGGGCCCAACGACATGGTCGTCGACACCAACAGGGTCTGGAGTCTGCACGCCACCAGGCCGTCCGAGACCCTGCAAGGTGGCCGCGTCCTACTCTTCGACCACGGCAATCGTCTGGCGCGAGAGTCCAACGTGCCCACCGGCGTGCGCCGGGTGACCAACCTCGCCGACGTCCATCACACAAACCTGCTCGCCCAGCGCGAAGCGCAGAGGTTCGTGTGGGAGATGTTCGGGTTCTGATTGCGGGCGCAGTCCAGGCCCCATGGACAATGGCGGAGCGCTCGTGACGCTTCGCGCGCTCAATCCAGGACGATGGCCTCGCGCTCGTAGGCGCGCTCCACGTCGTTGCCGAGCACGCGCACGATGCGGATGAGGTTGGTGTCGTCCCAAGTGGCGTCAGTCACCCAGGTCTCGTACCCCGCGTCGAAGTCCTCGTCGAAGATGTCCACGTGCAAGTGCCCCGCGAGGTTGGCGAAGACCTTGTCCTTCACGGGCTCGATGAGGGTCGCGAACTCCTCCCGCTCGGCGATGGTGAACGTGCCCGGCAGCATCGGGACGTGGGACAAGAGCAGCACGCTCTCGTCGAGTCGCTCCTCCTCTCCCTCGAGCTGGGACGCGAGCCACTCGTGGGTCCCGCCAGGGATGTCGTTGAAGTCCCCGAACTCCGCCAGGTTCCCCGTGAGGTGCCGGATGTTCCAGTCCAGGCCGACAAACAACACGCCGCGATGCTCGAAGCGCAGGTTCTGCATCCACGCGTCGCCGCCCAGACGGTCGTCCAGAATGGGCCAAGGCGCCTGCTCCCAGCCATCGAGCTGGGAGGCCAGCGCGTCCATCTGCGGTTGGAATGTGTCGGCGAAGGAGACGTCGCCGCCGGCGGAGTGCAGCACGTTGTCCCCGATGATGGGCACCCACGGGACCTCGAGGCCCTGCAGGAGCTGCTCGCCAGCCGCGAGCCGGGAGCCCCAACAGATGTCACCGAGGATGAGCACCAGCTCGATGGACTCGGCCTCGGCGTTGGCGTTCACCCAGTCCACAGCTGCCTGAAGTCGGGTCTCGTGCTCCGGCGGCCCCGCCACGTGGGGGTCCGCGATGATCACGAACGAGAACAACTCCTCGGGGGGCCCGATGGGGGTGTCGTCGTCGTTGGCGACCGTGTCGTCGTCGTTGGCGAGGTCGTCGTCGTTCGAGTCCGCGGTGGGACACGCGACGAGGCCGGCGCACAGGACGAGGGCGAGGAGCGCGGGGCGATGGAGACGGCGGAGACAGGTCACGCGCGCAGTGTAGGCGCGGCGCGGCGGAGCGAGGTGACGAGGGGACCCAAACGAGCCACTGCGCCCCACTCCACCTCTGCCAGTCATGTCCGGAAAGGTCCGGAGAGCGTCAGACAGGGGGAGCTTTTCTAGTGTTTCTTCAGCGGCGGGATGAACCGCCAACAACGGAGAAAACAACATGTCGAACCGAACCAACATTGTCCTGCTCGCCGCCATTGCCACCTCCCTGGGGGGCTGCATCATCCCCGACCCGTGTCGCGACCTCGGCGTCTGCGAGCCGGACCCGGAGCCGGTCGAGGAGCCGACCCCCGCCGAGGAGCCCGAGCCCGAGCCCGAGCCCGAGCCCGAGCCCATTGTCTCCATCAGCTGCGCGGACTTGAAGCGCCAGGTCCCCACCGCCACGGACGGCATCCACGAGATCGTCGTCGCCGGCCGAGCCCTCGACTTGCACTGCGCGGACATGGACTTCGACCCGATCGAGTATCTGCCGGTGCAGGCGGGCAACTTCAGCCAGTACACCGCAGCGAGCGGACAGGGCACCACGGTGCGCACGGACTTCGACATGGTGCGCATCGACCTCGACACCCTCACCGTCGACATGGCGGACTTCAGCTTCGCGTTCTCCAACGGCAGCCTCGAGCACGGCGGTGACATCGTCACCGAGATGCCCTTCGGCGTCGCGATGTCCTGCTCGGGCTACGGAGACGGCGCCGCTCGCGTCGACTTGCGCGGCACCGGGCTCGCCATCGACGACGTGTGGCAGACCAGCGGATCGGGAGCCTCGGGCGACGCGACGCTCTCGGCGGAGGGTCAGGTGGCTGACGTCACCGGCGGCGGCTACTGCGGCTGGAACTACCCCGGCGAGGCCTACAACCCCTTCAACGACAACGCGGGCTTCGACCTGCAGCTCCGCTTCATCGACCAGGAGCCCGCGGCCATCGTGGCCAGCTCCTGCGCCGACATGCGAGCCCAGGACTCCTCCGCTCAGGACGGCATCTACACCCTCGTCGTCGAGGGCCGCGAGATCGACATCCACTGCGCCGACATGAACAGCAACCCCACCGACTACCTGCCCCTGCCCGTCGGCAACTTCGCGTCCTACACCGCCGGCTCCGGCCAGGGCACGACGGTCGTCACCGAGTTCGGCGCCGTCCGCATCGACCTGCCCACCCTGCTCATCCAGATGGCCGACTACCGCTTCAGCACCAGCAGCGGCGCCCTCGACCACGGCAGCGACACGGTCTTCCAGATGCCCTTCGGTGTCGCGATGTCCTGCACCGGGAGCGGCGACGGCGCAGCCCGCATCGACCTGCGCGGCACCCCCCTGGCGGTGAACGACGGATGGAACGTGGCTGGCTCCGGCGCCTCCGGCGACGCGAGCGCCTCCAGCGACGGCCAGGTCGTCGACATCACCGGCGGCGGCTACTGCGGCTGGAACTACCCCGGCGAGGCCTACAACCCCTTCAACGGAAACGCCGGATGGGACCTGCAGCTCAGCTGGAACTGAGACCGCCGAGAGGCACACCGGCCTCGAGCCGAGGGACGCGGCCGCCCCCGACCGCAACGCAGACCGCCCCCGAGGAGCCACCCTCGGGGGCGGGCCTGCTTGGGGATCAGCCCTGGACCGCGGCCTGTACCTGCTTCACGAGCCACTCGCCCACGTCGATGCGCTCTTCCAGCATCGCGGCGCGCTTGTGGGCCCACTCGGCCTCCGCCGCGGGCAGGTCGTCGAGCACTCCGCTCGCGAGCTCCGTCGCCCGCTCCTGAGATGGCGTGTTCCACTGGAGCCCGTAGCGTTCCTCGAGCTCCACCATGTAGCCGAGGCGTGCGGTGTGGACGAAGACCGCCGGGGTCCCCAGAATCGCAGCCTCCGCCGCCATGGTCGCGCCTTCACCGACGTACAGCGAGGCCTCCGCCAGCAGGTGGTGAATGCGCCAGGGCGGCAGCGTCAGGGCGTAGTCCTTGATGCCGTCCGGCACGCCGCGCTCGCCGCTCACCACCACGCGAATACGCGACGACAGCCACTTCACGAACGCGACGGGGTCGCTGAAGCCGGTGTCTCCCACGTCGTGGGATGCCTCCCAGCTCACGATACGCACCACTGCGAAGGGCTCGTCGTCCCCGAGGCCGGCTTCGGCCCGCACTCCCCGGTCCACCACGAAGCGCGAGGGATGCAGGTACGCCAGCTCGTGGTACCCGGGGTACCGAATGGCCTTGCGCGGTGCATCGCCCATGTAGGCGTCTGGCAGATAGAGCCGGTTGCACAGCGGGTACACGTATTGGTTGGTGAGCTTCGCCGTCTCGGTGTCGTAGAAGACCCAACTGGGAACACGCATCACTCGGCCCAGGGGCGCAATGACGGGACCCATGATCCCGAGCATGAGGTCTGGCTTGAAGCGACGCACCCGCACCGCCAGCTTCGCCGTGCGAATGGCCAACTCCTTGGCGAGCCCCACCATGCCGCCGCCGATGCCGGTCAGCTCCTCGTAGGGGAGCTCGTGGTGGCGCAACAGATCGAGGGTCACGTCCTTGGCCCGCGCAGTGAACAACACCTCCCCACCCTCGGCCATCGTCGTCTCGGCGAGGTGGCGGAAGAAGTGGACGTGCGCCGGGTGGAGGACGTCGAACAGCAGCCTCATCAGGGCAGCGTGTCCTCTTCGGGGGCTTCGCCCTCCGGAGCCGTGAGCTGCTTCACCCGCGGGTTCAGCGAGCGCACCCCAGCATCCGCCGGCAGGCCTGCAGTCGCCGACTCGAGTCGACGCAGCTTCACGAGCGCCTCTTCGGTGAGCTTGCGATTGGCGCTGACGATGTCGGCCAGGAGCGCGGTGATCATGATCTGCACGCCGATGATCATCAGCACGCCGCTCAGCACCACGGACTGCACGTGGCCGCCGCCGTCCCCGTTGAGCCAGAACCACACGAAGCGCAGCCCGCCGAGCACACCGAGCCCGAAGGTCAGCCCGCCCATCGTCAGGAAGCTCGCGAACGGCTTGTAGAGCAAGTAGCTCCGCAGGATGGTCACCGCCGAGCGCTGCACGTAGCTGCGGATGCTCTTCATGAGCCGCGACTCGCGCGTCTTGCGGTTGGTCTCCACGGGCACGCTCTTCAGCGTGAGCTTCCCGTGGCCGGCCTGGATGATCGACTCCAGGGTGTAGGTGTAGGTGTTGACGAGGTTGAGCTTCATCGCCGCTTCGCGGGAGTACGCCCGGAAGCCGGAGGTAGCGTCGGCCACATCGGTGTTCGAGAAGCCGCGCACCACCGCGCTGCCGATGTTCTGCAGCCGCTGCTTGAGCCAGCTGAATTCGGGGTTCTCGCCCGGGTTGCGGTCGCCCACGACCACGTCCGCCTCACCGCTGAGCACGGGCCCCACGAGCTTGGGGATGTAGTCCCCCCGGTACTGGTTGTCCCCGTCCGTGTTGACGATGATGTCGGCGCCGAGGCGAAGCGACGCGTCGAGACCGGCCCGAAACGCCGCCGCCAGACCGCGATTCATCGGGAACTGCACGACGTGATGCACACCCAGCTCCCGGGCGACCTCCACGGTGCGGTCGCTGCTGCCGTCGTCGATGATCAACAGCTCGATCTGGTCGATGCCGTCGATCTCCTTGGGCAGATCCCCAATGGTCTCGGCGAGAGTGTTCTCTTCGTTGAGGCAGGGGATTTGGATGATCAGCAGCACGTCCCTGCCTCCTTTCCGGTACACGCGGGGCTCAGCGCGGCGCGACTGTACCGCACGTCCACCCCTGGTACCCTCGCGCGTCATGCAGGACCCCGGAAACCTTGTCTGGGTCGATCTCGAGATGACCGGTCTCGAACCCGACCAGCACACGATCATCGAGATCGCGACCATCGTCACCGACGCGCAGCTCACTGTGCTCGCGGAGGGACCGTGTATCGCCATCCACGTGCCCGACAGCACGCTCGACCTCATGGACGCGTGGTGCACGAAGACCCATGGTGAGTCGGGCCTCGTCGCGCGCATCAAGGAGTCGACCATCGATCTCGCGGAGGCCGAGCGGCGCACGCTGGCGTTCATCGAGCAGTGGGTACCGAAGGGCCGAGGTCCCTTGTGCGGCAACAGCATCGGCCACGACCGACGCTTCCTGCGCCGCTACATGCCCAGCGTCGACGCCTGGCTGCACTACCGCGTCATCGACGTGTCCAGCATCAAGGAGCTCGCCAAGCGCTGGTACCCCGGCCTCAAGGCACCGCCCAAGAAGGGCAACCACCTGGCGCTGGACGACATTCGGGAGTCCATCGAGGAGCTGCGGTTCTATCGCTCCGCCGTCTTCCGGGATACACCGAGTCCTTCCTGAAACCACCGACTGTTAGGCTCGTCCTCGAGTGAGTAGGGGTCAAACGTTTCACAGGTATCGGCTCCTCCGCCGCATTGCTCGCGGGGGGATGGCCGAGGTGTTCCTCGCCCAGCTTCGAGGCCCCTCGGGCTTCGAGAAGCGCGTCGCGCTCAAGAAGATTCTCCCGGTGTATGCGGGCATGGAGGAGTTCGGGATCCTGTTTCGGGACGAGGCCCGGCTCTCGGGTCTGCTCGAGCACTCCGCCATCGTCCAGACCTACGAGTTCGGCCAGACCGACGGCGAGCTCTTCATGGCGATGGAGTACGTCGACGGCCCGGACCTCGAAGATCTCCTCGACCGCTGCCGACGACGCGGGATTCTCCTGCCCGTGGAGATTGTGCTGCACATCGTGCACGAGCTCACCCGCGCGCTGGAGTACGCCCACTCCCTCGCGGATCCGAAGGGCCGGGCCCTGGCCATCATTCACCGCGATGTGTCGCCTCCCAACGTGCTCATCGGGGTCCACGGCGAGATCAAGCTGACGGACTTCGGTGTCGCCAAGACAGCCGACCGCCAGTCGCAGACCCGGCCTGGAGTTCTCCGAGGCAAGTACGCCTACATGTCTCCCGAGCAGGTCCAGCAGGGCGAGATGGACCACCGGTCGGACATCTTCAGCGTGGGCATCGTGCTCTACGAAGCGCTCACCGGAGTGAACCCCTTCGAGGGGACCACCGACTTCCAGACCATGGAGTCCGTCGAGCGCGCCGAGGTCGAGCCGGCGGGCTTCCTGCGTCCGGACACCCCGACGGAGCTCGACCGCGTCCTGCTCGCTTGCCTCGAGTCGGACCCGGACCTGCGCTACCAGAGCGCCAGCGACCTCCGGCGCGATCTCGGTGAAGTCATTCGTTCCCTCGGCGCGCCGGAAGGTCCCGAGGCTCTGGTCCAGTTCCTGAAGGATGTGTTCCCGGAGCGCGCCCCGGACGCAGCGCCGTCCGCAGCAGACCTCGGTGCCCCGCCCTGGGAGCACTTCGCACACCGCCTCGCCGCGATGGCGATCCCCATGCCCACGGTCGGACGAGACCTCGCCAAGCCCTCCACGGAGGGCCGGCTCGTGATGGGCGACGCCGACCCCGGATCGGAGACGACCAACGAACCTGTCCCCGTACGACGGAAGGATCCACGCTCGCCCGAGCTCAAGGACACCCTGTCCGACGAGGAGCCCGCAGCAACCGGGCCCGAGCCTGGTCCGAGGACCGCCGCGCCCGCCCTCCCCGCATACAACGAGTGGGTCCATGAGGACGACAACCCAGATCGCATTCACACCCAGCCTGGCGTGCTGATGCGCGCGGTCGCGCAGCCCGAGGAGCCTGGCCCGACCTCTCCGGGGCGCAACGAGGAGCCACTGCCGTCGCCAACCCACGAGCCCGTGCCGGTGCGCGGCCTCGATGAAGTCCCCGACCAGGTGCTCGATGGGGTCGAGGACCGCACGGCCGAGGGCATTCCGGTGTTCAACGAGTGGGACTTCGAAGACGAGAAGATCCGCAACCTCGCCCACGACACGAGCCTCGATCTGGACGACCACCCCAAGGTGGGGGCCGCATCGGTTCAGCCTCGCCGCACCGTGACCCAGGCATCCGGTGTCTCGATGCGGAAGGTCATGGGGGTCGACCTCGATGAGAGCAAGGTCACCGACGCCCCCCTTCCCGCGCCAAAGGGTCCTGCCGCGCCCCCCCGAGCTCGACTCCGTCCCCCCGGTCGGCCGCGTCTGCACCCCGTCTCCCGCCCCCAGGTGGAGGGGCTCAGCCCTCCGGTGCAGCCACTGGACCTCAGCGGCTCCCACTCGCTGCCCCCCGAGGTCGCGACGCGCAGCCCGGGGCCCGGCAACACGCCAACGGAGCCGCTCGCGGCGCCCAGCACCCATCCGCAGCTGTCGGTCATGCAAGACCGAGAGGATCCCGACTCCGCCACCAAGATCGCCGACGCCGACCTGGATGTGGTCGACGTCGAGCCTGCGACGCGCCGCCCGATGTGGGCCAACGCGGTCTGGGCAGCCGCCGCGATGCTCATTCCCCTCGGCGCGCTCTCCAGCGTGAACTGGCTGGACACCCTGCAGCGAGAGGCCAGCACGCCGCGGGTCACCCGACCGGTGACGCAGGCGCCCGAGACCGTCCCGCTGCCCGAGCGCCGCATCGAGGCCATGCCTCCCACGCGCCCTGGCGAGACCCCCAGTGCGGCCCCGGCCGACGACTCCAACAACGAGAACACCCAGTGATCGAGCCCAGCGCCCACGAGACGATCCTCTACGTCCGCGACCTCGACGCCGCCCGGGGCTTCTACTCGGACCTGCTCGGACTCCAGGTCATCTACGAATCGGACTTCTTCCTTTCGTTCCGCACCGGGCCCTCGAGCTACCTGTCGTGCAACGGACGTCGCGAGGACTACGAACGCAATGGCACCAACGGGAGGGGCGCCATCGTGGAGTTCCGGGTCGCGGACGTCGACGCAGCCTGGAACGGCCTGCACTCCCTCGGCATCCCTTTCGAGTTCCCACCGGAGGACAAGCCCTGGGGCCTGCGCTCCTGCTGCACGCGGGATCCGGAGGGCTACATGGTGTGGTTCAGCACCCCGATCGCAGGCTTCCATGGCTGACGGCAAGCCGCGGAACGGCAACTTGAGCGCAGGCAAGGAGGTCATCGAGCACGACCTCGAGGTCTACGCCCCGCGCCTGGCCGAGTTCGAGATCGAGAGGGTGATGTCCGACCACGCGGGCATTACGTCGGCGGAGGCGGTGCGGCCTGGTCTCTCGGGCTACCGCAAGCGCCTGTTGCTCAAGTCGGCCAACGAACCCGTCTCGACCGCTCCCGAAGCGAACCAGCGCATCGTGGAGGAGGCCCGCATCGGCATGCGGGTGTCCCACCCGAACCTGGTGCAGGTCATGGACCTGGGCCGGGACGAAGGGCGCATGTTTCTCCTGCGAGAGTGGGTGGTGGGGACCGGCCTGCGCCCTCTGCTCGCGCGCACCTGGGCTGCCCGTCGCAGCGTGCCCCCCGCCGCGAGCCTGCGCATCGGCGTGTGCGTGGCGCGCGCGCTGGACTACCTGCACGGGCTCCGGGGAGAGGTGTGGGCCAAGAATGGCGTCCCCCATCGGGTCGTGGCGCCGTCGAACATCCTCGTCAGTCGCGCTGGCGAAGTACGCCTGACCAACCTCTCCCGGGCCGAGCTCAACGCTCGATTCGACAGTGAGGGACGTCAGGTGGACGACGGCTTCCCCGCCTTTGCGGCGCCCGAAGTCATCCAGGGACAACGACCCAGCCACGCCGCGGACGTCTTCGGGCTCGGCGCGGTCCTCTACGAGTCGCTGGGGGGCTCGGACTCGCTCCTGGGCACCCCCGCGTCGGACTGGACACGCACCCGCCGCGCCCTGGACCTGCAAGCTGAGGTGGCCGCCTCAGACCTCCCCCGGAGGCTCCGTCATCTTCTGGCCGCCGCCACGTCGAGCGTCCCGGAGAAGAGGCCTACGGCTCAAGACCTCAAGAGCGAGCTGCGCCGATGGATGTTCGACGAGCTCGACACCGACGGGGAAGACGAGCTGCGCCGGGCGGTCTCCAACATCGGCCCGGTCTGATTCCGGCAGGTACCTCACTCGAGGGTTGAGAGCCCCACGTCGACGTGCCCCGTCAGCAGAGGGGCCTTGGGCACCGCTTCGAGCCGCACCGGGATACGCAACTCAAAGGTGCTGCCCTCCCCAAGCGTGCTCCGACACGTCAGCGTGCCACCGAGATTCGTCGCGAACTTCCGGCTGATGGCCAACCCCAGTCCCGACCCCTCGTAGCGGCGGGTCGACGTGCCATCCACCTGACGGAACTCGTCGAAGATCGACTCGGTCTCCTTCTCCGGGATGCCGATGCCGGTGTCGGTGACCCGCACGGACAGCACGCCCTCGTCAGGAAGCGTGCAGTCGACGGTGACGAACCCAGATGAGGTGAACTTCACCGCGTTGTTCACGAGGTTGAGCAGGATCTGACGCAGCCGATTGCGGTCCGTGTACAGGGCCGCTCCGGCAGCAGAGCGGTCCTCCCACTCCACCGAGAGCTTCTTGTCAGCCGCCAAGATCCGGGCCGTCTCGACCAGCTCGAGGACCACGGCGTCCAGGAGGAACTCCTCGGGATGAATCTCCGTACGCCCCGACTCGATCTTGGCGAGGTCGAGGATGCCGTTGATGAGCCGAAGCAGGTCCTGGGCCCGGGAGCTGATGCCCTGTACGGCGTTGCCCTGGCGGTCGTTGATCTCGCCGTAGATCCCGCCGTCGAGCAGGTCCGCGTACCCGATGATCGCGTTCAGCGGCGTGCGGAGCTCGTGACTGACGTTGGCGATGAACTCGGACTTGAGCCTCGTCGCCTCGAGGATCTGCTCGTTCTTGCGGATGAGGTCGGCGTTGGCGACCTCGATCTGTCGGATGTAGACCCGGTTCTTCTCCTCCAGCTGGCGCTCGTTGGTGACATCGGATCCGACGATCACGATGCCGGCCTTGTGGTGCGTGGTGGGGGGCGACGAGGTCTCCGCTCGGTCCGTCTCCTCCCCGTCCTTCTGGTCGCCGCGGAGCTGGGACAGGGTCACCTTGGCGACGAACGGACGACTCCCCCCGGCCACCCCGGTCAAGGTGCGCTGGATGCTGCCGCCCTCCACGATTTCGGCCACCAGCGCTGCCAGCGCGTCGTCATCCTCGGCGATCTCGTCGAAGAGCAGACGGAAGTGCGCCCGGCCCACCACGTCCTCCGGAGGACGCCCAAACGCAGCCACAGCCCCCTCGTTGAACGTGAGGATGGTGCCCTCGGCGCCCGTCGCGATGATGAAGTGGTCCGTGGCCGACGCCAGCACCTTGTTCAGGAAGCGGGTGGTCTCGCGCAGCTCGCCTGTGCGCTGAAGCACGGTCTGCTCGAGAGACTCGGACAGCGTGAGCAGCTGCTCCTTGCGCTCTCGCAGCTTGGCGTACGCGGTGTCGAGGGCGCGAGCCCGCTCTTCCAGGGCGAGGCTGGTCTGGGTGAGCTCGTCGGACTGCTCGCGGATGTGCTCCTCGAGGCGACGGCGCGTCAGCGCCTGGTCGATGGTGCGCCGGAGGGTGATGCCGCGGATGCGCCCCTTCACGAGGTAGTCGTAGGCACCCATGCGGAAGAGGTCGGCGGCGAGCTCCTGGTCGCCCTCCCCCGTGACCATCACCACTGCGACGTCGATCCCCCGGTTCCGCACCTCCGCGAGGACCTCGACTCCGTCGATGTCGGGGAGCCGGTAGTCCAGCAGGACGACGTCCCACGGAGAGCCGATGAGGTGGTGCAGCGCCTCTGCACCGGTCGCCGCAGTCCCTACGCGAGCATCGGGATACGCATGACGAATGAGGGCCGACGTCAGGTCGACGAAGCCCTGGTTGTCATCGACGACCAAGAGCGCCGGTGCAGAGACGGACACTCCCACGAACGCCTACTGACCGACCAGGGTGCCGCTGAAGGTGACGGTCTCGTAGTCGATGCCCTGGCCGTTCGACGTCAGCAGCCAGAGCGAACCGATGCCGTACTGACCGAGGAGCTGCCCGTTCGTGGCGCCGCCCTGGGTGTAGTAGGTCCAGTAAGGCCACCACCCGGACCCGGGGGACGCTTCCTCGGCGATGGTCTCCAGCCCCAACTCGGTGAGCTGGCCGCCACCCGACTCGTTGACGTAGCCCACGTGGGTGAGGCTCACCCCGCTCCCGGAGTAACTGGCCGCGAGCGAGGTGAAGCTCGTCGCCCCGTCCTGGGTCAGGTTCAGGCCCTGGGCCGCACCGCTGCCCGCATCGATCAGCCCCTGCTGGAGCAGGAAGTCACCGCCGGGAGAGACCCCAGTCGCCGCCAGGATCGATCCGTAGTCCACCGAGCCTCCCGGGAAGCTGGTGGCGTTGCACGGGTTGGTGACGGTGGAGGTGTACGCGGCCTCGAAGGGATCGCCGATGGGGATGCCGGCGGTGACGTTCATCACGTTGGTGACGTCGATCTTCGCGGTGCACATGGGGCAGCTCGTTCCGAGCACGCCCACGCGGGTCTCTGACAGGCCGGAGAACCGATAGGCCTGCTGGCAGACGGGCACGGTCTGGGCGGCGTCCTGCCAGTACTGGATGTACCAGATGCCCTCCAGGGTGGTGTTCCCGTCGACGAGGGTGGAGTCGTCGTCGTCGCCCGTGGCGTCGTCGTCGTCGTCATCCCCCGAGTCGTCGTCATCGCTGGTGGCGTCGTCGTCATCGGAGGTGGCGTCGTCGTCGTCCGCGGTGGCGGAGTCGTCGTCGTTGGCTACGTCGTCATCGTCGCCGCTGCTGCCCCGGGTCGGGCATCCGGGCAGCGCGAGCGCGAGCGCGCAGAGCAAGATCATCCACTTCGTACGTTCCATTGTCCCCAGCCTCCCGAGCCTCAACTCGTGGCGGGCACAATACCAACATCACCTCACCCCCCCCCAAGCGCCTTGTTCTGCCCGTCGATGCCGTTCTGGACGGGCTCATCGCCGATCTGACGCGCCGCCCGAACGCCGTGGTCGTTGCGCCACCCGGGTCTGGGAAGACCACGCGCGTCCCCCCCGCTCTTCTGGATGCAGGGCTCGCAGGATCGGGGTCGGTCGTCGTCCTTCAACCTCGACGCGTGGCGGCCCGCCTCTCCGCGAAGCGCATCGCCGAAGAACGTGGGGTGAGGCTCGGGGGCGAGGTGGGCTACCGGACGCGCTTCGAGCGCAAGGTGGGACCGGACACCCGCATCGAGTTCATGACGGAGGGCCTGCTGCTGCGGCGGCTCCAGACAGACCCCTTCATCGAGGACATCGGGGTCGTGGTGCTCGACGAGCTTCACGAGCGCTCGTTGGACCTGGACCTCGCCCTGGCGCTGCTTCGGGAAGTCCAGATGGCGGGCCGCGACGACCTGCATCTCATCGCGATGTCCGCGACCCTGGACCCCGGCCCGGTCATGGAGTTCCTCGGTGGCGACGAAGGCTGCTCCCTGGTGACCGCCGAAGGACGCGCGTTCCCCGTGGAACTGGAGTGGCTGGCCCGGGCGTCGGAGCGACGGGTCGAAGAGCAGGTGGCGTCGGCCGTGCGTCGCATGCTCGCGGCCGAGCCATCGGGACACCTGCTGGTCTTCATGCCGTCGGTGGCGACCATCGGCAGGACCCTCGACGCCTTGAAGCGGGAGGGGCTTCCGGCGGGAGTGACGGTCCTCCCTCTCCACGGCAGCTTGCCGCCCAGGGAGCAAGACGAGGCGCTCGCCCCTTCGCGGAAGCGAAAGGTGGTGCTGGCCACCAACGTGGCGGAGACCTCGGTCACCTTCGACGGGGTGCGGGTGGTGATCGACTCGGGGTTGGCGGTGGTTCCGCGGTTCGACTCCTCCAGCGGCACCACACGTCTCCAGCGGGAGCGCATCGCCCGCGACTCCGCCGACCAGAGGGCAGGCCGCGCCGGGCGCACCGGCCCGGGACGCTGCTTGAGGCTCTGGACCGAAGCCGAGGACCATCAGCTGGCTGCGGCCAGCACCCCAGCCGTGCGCCGGAGCGACCTGACGTCGGCCGCGCTCCAGTTGTTCGCCTGGGGGGTCGCACCACGAGACTTCGGCTGGTTCGAGAGGCCGCCGGAGGGCGCCCTGACCCAGGCCCTGGACCTGCTCGAGACCCTAGGGGCCACCAGTAACGAGAGCCTCAGTCCGGTGGGGCGTCAGCTCGCCAACCTGCCGGTCCACCCGCGGTCGGGGCGGGTGTTGCTGGCCGCGAAGACCCTGAACGTGCTGGCCTCTGCGGCCACTGCGGCGGCCTTGAGCGAGGGGCGGGACATCGCGCGCCGCCATCAGCGCGGGGAGCCTGACGACGACGACCTCTCCATGCGGCTGCGCATGGTCGCCCACGCCGGCCGAGGGCGCCGCGGCGGCTCCATGGCTGAAGTGCTGCGGGTACGCGACCAGCTCCTGCGCCTGGCCGAGAGGGCGGACGCGGGCTCCGAGCGGCGCGAAGACCTTCCGGGCTCCTCCGAGACCCCCGCCCTCGTCCGTGCCCTGCTCGCCGGCTACCCCGACCGGGTGGGCCTGCGGCGGAGCGCCACGGGAGACCGCTACCGGCTGGCTTCGGGCGGCGGCGCGCGCTTGTCCGAAGAGTCCGCCTGCCGGGGGGAGGAGTACATCCTCGCCCTGAGCCTCGATGGCGGGAGAAAGGCGGCGCGCAGCGAGTCCTGGATTCGCATCGCGGTGGCCCTGCAGCCTCAGTGGCTGGAGGCGAAGGAGGAGGAGGAGCTGGTCTTCGACGTCTCCAAAGAGGCGGTGGTGTCGCGGCGCATCCGGCGGTTCGGGGCCCTCGTCCTGAGCGAACGGCCCGGCACGCGCCCTCGGGACCCCCTCGCCCAAGCGGTCTTGCTCGAGGAGGCGGCCCGCGAAGCGGACCTCGAGGTCCTCCTCAAGGTGGATCGCGACGCGGAGACCCTGCTCGGTCGCATCGACACGGTGCGGCGACTGCGCCCGGAGCTCGAGCTCCCGGACCTGGGCGACCTCTCCCTGCTCCTGCCTGCGTTGTGTGTCGACCGGCGCTCCTTCGCCGACCTGCGCAAGGCACCGTTGGGGCCGGCCATCCTGGCGACGTTGTCCTGGTCACAGCGGCAAGCCGTGAACACCGAGGCCCCGGAACGGATGCGCGTCCCGAGCGGCTCCACAGTGCGCCTCGTCTACAGCCGCGATGGCTCTCCTCCGGTGCTCGCGGCGCGTATCCAGCAGCTGTTCGGGATGCTGGAGACTCCCCGCGTGGCAGGAGGGCGGCTCCCGGTGCTCGTGCACTTGCTGGCGCCCAACGGGCGGCCAGCTCAGGTGACCCAGGATCTGGCGAGCTTCTGGACCAACACCTGGCCCGAGGTCCGTAAGGACCTCCGCGGCCGCTACCCCAGACACTCCTGGCCCGAGGATCCCACCACGGCGAAGGCCGTCGATCGTCCCCGACGCCGTCGCTGACGCCCCGGTACGATTCCGCCCGATGCGCGCCCTCGCCCCCCTTCTGATCCTCCTCTCCGGGTGCGGCTCCATTGGCGTGACGATCCACAACGACACGGACACCGCGGTCCAGGTCGAAGGGGTGGGCGACAAGTCCCTCACCGTCGCCGCCGGCGAGCGCATGCGCGTCGAAGGCCTGCGCGCGCTGGGCGAGTTCGTGGCCCGGGACCCCGGTGGCGCCGAGCTCGCTCGCGTCACTCCCAGCCCCCCACCCCGCGGCGGTGAAGTGGTCTGGTCCATGGCGGGCACGGTCTGCTACGCCGAGGCCGACTACGCCGCCTACTACAGCGTCGACCCC
>JAGSHC010000433.1 GCA_023954745.1 Deltaproteobacteria bacterium
CTGTCCCCGTCGACGTCCGACTGGTCGGAGTTGTCGACGAAGGGGCAGTTGTCGATGTCGTTGCAGACGCCGTCGTTGTCCGTGTCGCCCGAGGCGTCGTCGCCGAGGCAGACGTCCGCGCAGTCGCTGACGCTGTCACCGTCGCTGTCCGTGTCCTCGCCGGGGAAGTCGGCGGCTCCGTTGCAGTCGTTGTCGATGCCGTCGCACTCTTCGAGAGCGTTGGGCGACACCGACGAGTCGGTGTCGTCGCAGTCCCCGTCACAGGCAGCGAAACCGTCGCCGTCGTTGTCGAGCTCGTCGGCCCCGAAGAAGCCGTCGCAGTCGTTGTCCGCGCCGTCGCAGAGCTCGGCGGCTCCGGGGTAGACGCTCGCGTCGGTGTCGTCGCAGTCCGTGCAGGCCGTGACGCCGTCGAGGTCGTCGTCGACCTGCGAGCAGGGGATCGTGCCGGAGCAGTCGTTGCCGACGCAGCCGTTCAGGTTCGCCAGCAGCGCGCCGCTGTCCAGGGCGGTGTCACCCGCGTCGCACACCACGACGGTCAGGGTGTTGCCCGTGCTTCCGCCGGTGGCCTGGGCCTGGGTGATGAGCAGGCCGGTGGACCCGTCGTACTCGAGGCCGTTCGCGGGGGGAACCTCGACGGAGCTGCCCGAGAAGAAGGGCCCATTGATGCTGATGGCGTTGCCGTTCGCGTCGAACGCGACCTGCTGGCCGTTGAGGTAGACCCCCACCGTGTCGTTGTAGCTGCTTCCCACGTACTCGGGGAACTCCTCGGAGCCAAAGAGCAGCTGGAAGGAGATGCCGTCAAACCCCGCTTCGAGGTCGAAGGTCATGTCCAGACGGGCGCGGTCTCGGCTCGGGAAGGGAGCCGTCAGGGGATCGCAGAGCGAGTCGCCGGGCTGGTTGTTGCTCGTGCTCGTGGAGCCCGAGTTGCTGGGAGGGAGGGCGCCAACCGCCGAGCCCGAGGTGATGATGACGCCATCCTCAATGCCCGAGGGGCCCTGGGTGTAGACGCCGGCGGCGCCATTGGCGCCAATGTAGGACGCTGAGGTGATCGTCACGGCGCTGCTCGAGGCGTCGAGCGCGCTCGCGAGGGTGCCGCCGTTGGAGGTTGGGGTGATGGCGAACTGAGCGCTCGCCGGGCCCGCGAGCAGCAAGCTCAGCGCGGTGATGGACGCGCCAAGGCGGCGCGGTCCGAAACATCGGTTGTTCATTGGTCTCCTCTTTCCTCGGCCGTGTCGGCCTGAATGCACTGGTCCCCAGCCGAACTCTCCCAAGTCGGCCCGCCATCGATGGCGTCGACGACGAATATCACAGTCCCAGCTCGAACAAAGTGTCCGATCGTGTCTCACTGGCCAGTTTCCTGTGAATGCCAGTGAGACGGGACAGAGGAGATGAGCGCAGGCTCAGCGCGTGCGCGTGCGAACCCGCGCTGCAGCCTCGAACGCCCGACCCAACTCAGTACGCTCGGGCGGGGTGAACGTGACGGCGGCGGTGGCCCTCCCTTCGCTCTCACCGGTCACGATGACCGGCCGGTCGCCTTCGGCGAGGTCGGTGGCGATCCCCACGGCGGTGGCGAGGGGCGCCGGCTCGCCGCCCAGGGCGGTGGGGGCGCTGAGATGGAGCAGACAAGGCACGGCCGAGCAGTCCACTCCTTCCACCCGGGCGCCGGGCAAGGTCTCCTGGAACTGGGCAGACACGTCATCCGCCAGGGCTTCAAAGGCGGGTTCGCGAAGCCTTGTGGGGAGCTCTGCGAAGGACGCGGGGAGCGGCGCCAGCTCGCCCTCCTCCCCCTCGTCGACCGCTCCGCGCACGGGCGGGAACAGCGACGGGTCCACGGGCGGGATCTCGGGCGTGGCTGACGGCGTCACTTGTTCGGGCGTGGAGACCTCCGATGCCTCGACGACCGCAGCGGGAGCAGGTTCAGAGCCTTGCGGGCTGGGGGGGACCCCGCGGTCCGCGTCGGCGTCGCTCACTGGAGGCGTCGGCGTCGCTGGCGGCGTGGGCTCGGGTTTCGAGGTGAACAGCAAGACCCCCCCCGCAAGCAGAGCGAAGATCAGGACGATTGGGATGACTCGCGAGATGACGCCTCCGGGGGGGCTGCCGGGTCGAGAGTTCGAGCCGGGCGGACTGAGCCTACCGGCTTCCGCTTTGCGGCTGCACCCACGGGACGATCCAACGGCTCAGACCCCGGCCCCAGTGGGTTCGGAGACAACTTCACCGCGGAGCCCCCACGGGCGGGACACCGCGCTTGCCCGCGCCCTGGGGGAGAAGACCGAGGAGCTGGTCGCGGCGCTGTGACCCCCGGCCTCCTCAGGGGCTCGCCGCTCAGAGACTTCCCGGGCAACACCGACTGCGACGACTCCGACGGCACCATCAACACGGGGGCCCTCGAGGCCTGCGACGGCATCGACAACGACTGTGACTCCGGCAGCGTCTTCCCCGGCGAAGACACGGACACCGATGTCGACGGGAGCCTCGCGTGCGCCGACTGCGACGACGCTGACCCCGCCAACTTCCCCGGAAACGCCGAGGTCTGCGACGGGTCGGACAACGACTGCGACGCCACCACGGTCTTCACCGGCGAGGACACCGACGGCGACAGCGACCTGAGCGTCACCTGCGCCGACTGCGACGACTCGGATCCGGCTGCGTTCCCTGGCAACACCGAGATCTGCGACACCATCGACAACGACTGCGATGCGAGCACCTTCGCCACCGGCGAGGACACCGACGTCGACGTCGACCTCGTCGTCACCTGCCTCGACTGCGACGACAACGACCCGGACAACTTCCCGGGCAACGTCGAGGTCTGCGACGACAGCGACAACGACTGCGACACCATCGTGGACTTCGCCTCGACGGAGGTCGCCGACCTCCCCGGGACGGTCATCGACGTGTCCCCCGCGAGCGCCACGTACACCGAGACCATCACGGTGGCGGTCGACGGGGTGGTGGAGGACCTCAATGTGGGCATCGACATCAGCCACACGTGGCTGGCCGACCTCGACGTCA
>JAGSHC010000354.1 GCA_023954745.1 Deltaproteobacteria bacterium
GCTCCTGTTGCGGGTTGCCGCGATCTTGCGGCGGCGCCTGTGGGTGGAGGCGCAGCAGCAGACGGGGCGGACGATCGCCTTTGGCGACAACCGCTTCGACACCCGCGCCATGACCGCGACCTCGTGGGATGGCCGGGAGCACAGCCTGACCCTGAAGGAGGCGATGATCCTGCAGACCCTCGCCGAGCGCGAGGGCCAGGTCGTCTCCCGCGAGGACATCCTGGACGCCGTGTGGGGATACGAGGTCTTTCCGAGCTCCCGCACGGTCGACAACTTCATCGTGCGCCTACGCAAGCGCTTCGAGCGGTCGCCCGAGACCCCTCGCCACTTCCACACCGTGCGCGGTGTTGGGTATCGCTTCACCCTCCTCGCCTCCGGGTGAGGCCCCCTTGTCCCTTGCCGACCCCTTGATTGGAGACCGCCATGAGCTTGCTGCTGACTGACGCGCTGTACGGACGCCCCACCTCCCGCCGACCGGTGTGGTTGATGCGGCAGGCGGGCCGCTACCTCCCCGAGTACCGCGCGCTGCGCAAGGAGCACACCTTCGAGGAGCTGTCCGGCTCGGCCGAGCTCAGCTGCGAGGTCACGCTCCAGCCGCTGCGCAGGTTTCCCTTGGACGCGGCCATCATCTTCGCCGACCTGATGTCTCCCGTTCCATCGCTGGGCGTGCCCGTGCGCTTCGCCCCGGGGCCGGTGGTCGACGACCCCATCGCCTCGCGAGCCCAGATCGAGGCGCTGCGTCGGCCGTCACCGGAGGAGGTCGCCCCGGAGGTCGCCCGCGCGCTGGCGCTCGTCAAGCCCGAGCTGCCCGAGGGGTGTGCGCTGATCGGCTTCGCCGGTGCGCCGCTGTCCATCGCCGCGTACATGGTGCAAGGCAGCGGCAAGAAGTCGTTCCCCGCGTTGCGCGCGTTGGCGTGGAGTGATGAGACGGCCTTCCACACGCTGATGGAGCGGCTCGTCGAGACCTGCGCCGTGTACATGGAGGCCCAGGTCCAGGCGGGGGCCGACGCGCTCCAGATCTTCGACTCCTGGGGTGGGCTCTTCTCGCTCCCTGACTGGGAGCGGCTCGTGAAGCGGCACCTGGTCGCGCTCTACGAGGCCACGGCCCACCTGGGCGTGCCGCGCATCGGCTACTTCCAGGGCAGCTACCACCTGCTCGAGGGCCTGTTCGACCTGCCCGTTGAGGCGTTCGCGTTGGATTGGCGAGTCGATCTGGGCGAGCTGCGGCGCAAGGGCGTGACTGCAGCGCTGCAGGGGAACATCGATCCGGCGATTCTGCTTGCCGGCCCCGAGGCCACCGCGCGGGCGACGCGCGCGTTGCTGGAGTCGGTGCCGGCGCAAGGTCACGTGGTGAACCTGGGGCAGGGCTTGATGCCGTCCACGCCGATCGCGAGCGTGGCAGCGATGGTGGATACGGTCCGCGCCGAGGGCGCGACCATGTCCGAGGGCTAGGAGCGTGCAGGTCGGGGTCCGATTCGTCAACGCCTGGGACTTCGCCGACTCCAGAGCCCCTCGGCGGGTGGCTTGGCGTGCCGGCGGCCTCCAGATGAACGCGATGTTCGCCTTGAACGCTAACGCGGCGCTGCCGTCTGGGTGACGGTGTTGTAAGTCTGCACTCGGAGTCCCGTTCGGCCGCCGCAATCCCGAGCGGACGGTATGACCGTCGACTACCAGGCTCGCGCCGTCCCCGACCACCACTCCGTTTGATCGAGCCGGTCCGGCTGCCGGAGTCCAACGAACTGGGTCTTCGACGGGTTCGAGAAGTAGGGAAGAGCGCTGAGGCTCTCTCGGGCCATGCGAATACGCATATAGGGAATAAGGAATTGGAGGGTTATCGGTGCAGCATCGCATGGATAGGGTCCGGTTGCTCGGTTGACGCCGACGACGAATCCATCGATCCGGAGGTCCCATGCTTGCTCCCACCCGCTCCCTGGCCCGACTCGCCGGTGCCCTTTATCTCGTCCTGATCGCCTGCGGCGTCGGCTCGGAGGCTCTCGTCCGCGGCACCCTGTTCGTGTCCGGCGATGTCACGGCGACCGCGACGAACCTGCTCGTCCACGAGGATGCGTTCCGCCTCTCCATCCTCGCCGACGTGGTGATGGCGTTGAGCGACATCGGCCTCGGCGTCGCCATGTTCGTGCTGCTCGCCTCCGTTGGTCCCGCGCTCGCTCTCACCGCCATGGCGTTCCGCCTCGCTCAGGCTGCGGTCCTCGGCCTCAACCTCGCGTTCCTGCTCGCGGCCGTGCCCCTCGCCCAGGGCCTGCCGGGGGTCCAGGGAGGTGACGCCCTCGCCGCGTTGGCTCTCGAGATGCACTCTGTGGGCTACGACCTCGGGCTCTTCTTCTTCGCCGTCAACAGCGTGCTCACGGGATGGCTATTCATGAGGGCAGGTTTCCCTCGGATTCTGGGCCTCGGTCTGATCGCCTCCGGGCTCGTGTACGGCATCGGGTCGACCCTCGTGGTGATCGCCCCCGAGCTTGGAGGCGCCTTCGCCGTGGCCTATGCGGTCCCGCTGCTTGCTGAGTTCTCGGTGGCGCTCTGGCTCTTGGTTCGGGCGCCGCTGCCGTCGGTGGCTGCCTCGTCTGCCGTCGGCCCCGCCCGTCAGAGCCCGCCCCGGCTGGCTGTCGCCTCGGTCGTCCTCGGAGGTGTCGCCCTCTTCGCCTTGCCCGCATCGGCGCAGGGAACGGGGCGCCTCCTGGTGCAGGTCGACAAGCCGGTCCACGTTGTGGTGGACGGCTCGCCCCTCGACGGCGACGCGGGCACCCGCACCGCCATCGGACACGGTCTCTTCGGGACCCACAACGTAAGTATCTACAGTCTCGGCGGTCGCGCGCTGTGGTCGGGGGACGTCACGATCCCAGCGGGTCACGAGGTGCGCTGCCGTTGGCAAGAGCAGGCGTTCGACTGCTACGCGTCGGAGCCTATCGCTCGGGAGGTCATCGTCGTTCCGCGGGGGGAGCGCACCACTACCAGCACAACGACGACCATCGGCGGTGCGGCTCTGGGCGTCGGGATGACCGAGACCCACACCGGCGGATCTGTCTCGTTGGAGGTCGGGGTGGCCGTGCCCGGCGTCGTCGTGGAGGAAACGACGACCACGACCACGACCGTGACCTCGTCATCGGGCTGGGTGGACGAGGCGCCCGTTGGGTGTGTTGTTCCAGCGAAGGTGAAGCTCGTCTTGCGCGCGACCGACGGCGAGTGGGCCGACGTGCTGGTGGATGGCAAGGTCGTCGCCGAACTCCGCACGGACTCGGAGGCCACGGTGCACGTCAGTCCGGGTGTGCACACGGTCGAGGTACGGACCTTCCTCGAGGACGGCTCGTACGCCGGCGGGCAGCTGGACACAGGTTGCCAGGACACGGTCACCCTCGGGCTGACGAAGAACCGCCCCGTGACCGCCTACGACACGCATGGCTGGACGGCCCGTTGATCACGTTCGTGTGGCCTTCCGCCGGTGAAGGCGTGCTCCGAACCATCCGCGACAAGCTCGGCGTGCGCGCGCGCCCCGACCTCATTCGATACGCCTTCCGCCACGGTCTGGTGCTCTAGACGCTGGGCATCGAATAAATTCGATGGAGAAGTCCGTCTGGGCGCGATGTCGCGGACGCCAGGCCCCAAGCATTCTGAGGACTCTTCGCGACCGAGGGGGTCGTGATGCGCCACCGCGCGCCGTTGTTCTCGTTCAGGCTGCCCCGCGCAGCAGAAAAGGTGTGCCCCATGGCCAATGTCCGGTTCCTCCAGATGATTCTCCTGTCCGCTGCATGCACGACGTTCCTCGGTTGCCCCGCGACGGGCAGCGACGACGACGACTCCAGCGGCGACGACGACGACGCGACGGCTGGGCCGACGGTCACGGTGAGCGGTTCGCTCGAGGACTTGATTGGCGGTGCGCCGAATGTCGCCCACGAGGTCTGCGTGGTGGAGCACCCAGACGTCGCCTGCGTCACGACCGATGGACAGGGTGCCTTCAGTCTCGAGGGCGTCCCCGCCAACAGCACGGTGACCGTCATGAACGGCCCCACCTTCGAGTACCTGGGCGTGGCGGTGCCAGTGATGGTGGGAGAGGCCGACGTCACTCTCCGGCCCTGGCAGATGGTCACCCAACTGGCGGTTGATCTGCAGTTCGCCCTATACAACGTGGAATACGTGGATGGAACCGGGATCCTGCAGTTCTATCCCGGCAATGGCATCGATGGCGACGGCCTGAATGCCATCGGGCTCACCGGCTCGCTCAGCCCGGAGGCGGGAGTCGGTCCGCAATACGTCACCGAAAACGGGAACGCAGACCCCGACGGGACAGAGACCAGTGGCGCCGGTGGAGTCGCCTGGGTCAACGTGCCGGTGGGAGACTACGTAGTCACCATCTTGGGCGAGGACTGCGTTCAGCAGGAGGAAACGGCGTATGGCGAGCCTTCCGGTGGGGGATGGGCCGTACAGGCCTTCGCTGACACCCTCACGGCCGTCTGGATCGAGTGCCCTAGCTCCTAGCGACTAGAGTCGCCCAGGCGAGCGCAGCACCTACACCTGATTCCGCCACCGTGTCCCTCGTCGCCGCCCGGGCAAACTGCCTGCCCGGGCGGTGGGGGACGTGGGGCCCGATGAGGGGGTAGGTCGGGCAGCCCCCACCGTTGGAGAGGAGTTCCTGACCCGCCGAGTCGGGGTCAGCGACCACCGGGTGGGTGAGTCCGTACGCGTCGGCCCCCCGAGCCGCGTCCTCTCGGGGGCCTGAGCGCAAGGATGTCGGGCGCACGGAGCGCCTCAGGGCCACGCAGCGGGCTCGCACTCCTCGTCCGTGTCCTGGTCGCCGTCCTCGTCGTCGTCGATGGCGTTGTCACAGGCGTCGGCGCACAGGTGGTTCTCCCGCTGGTCCGCTTCCACGTCGACGAGGTCGTCAGCCAGGGGCGCGGCGGCGCCCGCGAAGAGTCCGTCCACGCAGGTCTCGAGTCCGTCGCTGCACGCCGTACACGCGACACCGAAGGACTCGAGCCCGCGGCAGAAGTTCAGGGGAGTTCCGTCGCCCGCGGAGGGGCAGCTCGAGGGGACGACGAAGTAGATCAGGTCTCGGGTGTCCACGTCGAAGCTCATCGAGTCCAGGGTCGCCGCGTCGCCGTCGGGGTGGATGACCAACTCGAGGCTCCAGTTCCGCAGCTCGACGACGACCGATGGGTCCGGGGTCAAGTCCCCGGGGAAGCCGCTGTAGCTTCCCTGGCCGACGGGGACCTCCAGGCTGTCGCCATCGAAGCGCAGGCTCGAACCGTCCCAGGAACCTTCCATCGTCGTGGTCGTACGGCACATGTCCTGCGCCGGTCCGTCGAAGGACCGCGTGTTCAAGGCCAGGGTCGCAGTGGCCGTCGCCTCTTCGAGGCCGTCCACCCGCAGCCGAAACAGCGAGCGAGGAGTGGGACCGAAGACCGGTAGCAGGACTCCGTCGGCCCGTCTTGGGCCACCGAGGGCCTCGGCGTCGCAGTCCGCGGGTGTCTCGTCGTAGACCCGA
>JAGSHC010000196.1 GCA_023954745.1 Deltaproteobacteria bacterium
CTCGGCGGTCAGGAACTGGCGGCGCGGCTCTCGCTGCCTGTGATGCGCCGGCAGCTCTCCATCGCCCAGCGCGTCGCGCTGCTGGCGGACGCCGACGACCGCGCCCTTGGTTCCCTCGCCTCGCTCCAGGCCTCCGCAGGCCAGCTCGTGGAGGCCCGCTCCACCTGCGAGGCGATGCTGGAGACAGACCCCCACCGGGTGAGCGCCTGGAGGCTGCTCGCTCACGTCGCTCTGAGGGACGGCGACCAGCCAGCGGCCGGTCACGCCATCCAGACCGCATTGGACCTCGACCCCACCCCGGACGAGCGCGCCGCCGTGCTCATGGAACGAGCCCTGCTCCGGCTCGACGCGGGCGACTTTGCTGCCGGCCTCGAGGATCTGACCGAGGCGCAGGCCCTCCACACTCAGGTGAAGAACGACGATGGAGCAGCCCGCGCGGGCCTGAGGCGGGCACTGCTGGAGCTCGCGGCGGGGCAACGCGAGGAGGGGGTCAGGTCGTTGCTGAGGGTCCTGCCAACCCTGGACGCCCTGGGGCTCCAGCCCCTGGCCGCCACCGCCCGTCACTACCTCGCGCTGGTCGCGCTGCACATCGGTGACGATGAGGGAGCCGCCGCACATCTGGACACAGCCGAGACCCTGTGGGACGCCGCGGGCGACTCCCTCGGCCTCGCACGGGTGGCGGGGCTACGGGGCGTTCTGGCCATGCTCCACGGGGACCTCGACGAAGCCCGGCGCCAGTTCGAAGAAGCGGCCCTCGCCCGGGAGCCCGCAGGGCGCCCCCGCTGGTCAGCGCTGCTCCTGGAGGGCCGCGCAATCCTCGCCGCCCGTCGAGGCGAACCAGTGATGGCGCGCCAGCGTCTCGCTCAGGCCGACGCCCTCGCCGGGGGACTGCCCGTCGCTGACGTCCAGGGCCTCCAGCGGACGAAGCTCGCCCTCGAGAGCGGCGTCGACCCAACGCCCGACGTCAGCCTGCGAGGGCGACTCCTCGCGGGCCTCGACCTGAACGTGCCCCCGCCCCGCTACCCCACCCTTGTCCTGGGTCCCCAGGCTCGCTGGTTCGAGGTGACCGGCGAGCGGGTGGACCTGAGTCGCCGGGGCGCCCCTCGGCGCATCCTCCTCGCCCTCGCCCAGGCCCCCGAAGGCCTCGACATTCATGGGGTCGTCGAGGCGGGCTGGCCGGGCGAAGCGCTGCACCCCGAGGCCGGGCGTGCCCGGGCCTACACCGCCGTGCGGAGCCTCCGACGGTTCGGGCTCCAGGACGTACTGGTGACGGGCGATGACGGCTACCGGCTGGACGCCGTCATCCAGCGAGGCTGATCGGACGGCCCAACCGGGCGTAGAGGGCACCTCCGACCCCGTTTCAGATCCCTTCAGATCGTCTTCGTTCTCCCTCAGGAACCCAATTCATAGCGTGCTCTCCAAGGTCGACGCCCGTCGCGTCGCCTCCCTCGGAGAGCCCTCATGCACACGGACTTGTCGCTTTCGCGGCGTGCACTCCTGCGTCTCGGCGCTGGCGTCGCCGCCTCCCTCGCCCCCGCCGTCGCCTTCGGCGCCACCCCGCGCCAGATGAAGGGGCCCTACTACCCCAACCCCGACCAGCTGGCTTTGCGACCTGGCGCGTTCCGGGACAACGACCTGACCCGAGTGCCGGGCATCGATCGCGACGCGCTGGGGGCACCGATGCTGATCACGGGAACGGTCAGTGACGCTTCGGGGCGGCCGGTCCCTGGCGCCGTCGTCGAGATCTGGCAAGCCTGTGAGTCGGGGCGGTACCTGGCTGCGAGAGACAAGCGAAGGAGCCGCGCCCACGACGCAGGCTTCCAGTATTTCGGTGTCTGCGTCGCGGACCGCGACGGCCGCTACACCTTCCGCACCATCCGACCGCCTGCCTATCCCTCGGGTGTCCTCCCGGGCTGGGTGCGGCCCCCGCACATCCACGTCAAGGTGCGCGCGCCGGGCATGGCCGACTTCATCACGCAGCTGTACTGGGAGGATCCCAGCGACCCCCTGCGCGAGGAACACGCCCGCCTTCAAAGGCGCGACCTCATCATCGGCGGGGTGCCCGTCCGGCGTCGCGACCTGCTCATCCGCCCCGTGACGCTCCGGCGGCCCGCCCAGGTGAGCCTCGTGTCCCACAGCGCGTGCCCCTTCGAGGCCCCACGTCAACTCGACTTCCCCATCTCCCTCACCCAGGACCTCTACGTGCCCTGAGGCGACCGGACGCAACCACCTCCCGCTGCCTGCCCGCTCTGTCCAGAGGAGCGCGATGGGGGACGTCGTCCATGCTGCGGCCCTGGCCCTCGCTGTCTCCTCCCGGAACGTCGAGCACGGACAACGAGCAGCTCGCTGACGGCGGGAGTGAGCAGACTGGTCTGGATCAGGTGCGGGGCACGACACCGGCTGGAGGTCGCTCCGGTGACCTAAGGTGCCCGCGTGGACCGTCGCACCTTCCTCCTCGCCCTCGCATCCACCGCCTGTGCCCCGCACCTCGCCCGATCGGTGCCCGCCAGCTCCGAGCGGGTGCCCACGCCGCGCCAGGTGGAGGGCCCCTACTACCCACCGCCGGCCATGCGCACCCGTCGCTTTCCCGGAGACCTCGACGCCGACCTGACCCGGGTGGGCGAGGTGGAAGCCGAGGGGGTGCGCCTTGCGCTCCTGGGCCGGGTACGAGGTCTCGACGGACACCCCGCCCCGGGAGTCGGCGTCGAGATCTGGCAGACCTGCCATCGCGGCCGCTACTTGCACCCGATGGACGACTGGGGCTCGGAGATCCCCAAGGACCCAGGCTTCGCCTACTACGGCGCGACCAAGGCCGACGCCCAGGGCCGCTTCGCGTTCCTGACCGTCATGCCCCGCCGCTATCCCTCGGGGGCGCAGCGGGAGTGGTGGCGACCGCCCCACGTGCACGTCAAGGTGACCGACGGGAAGAAGGAGCTCCTCACCACCCAGCTCTACTTCGACGACCCCACGGACCCCGACAACTCCTGGAAGCACCGGGCAGTTCAGGAGGTGGACCGGGTCCTCGGCTCCGCCCCCCTCGCGGGACGCCATCGCCTCATCTTGCGGCTGAAGCCCATCGAGCCCGGGAGCGACGCCGCCAAGATGGCCGCGCGAGACACCCGGTGGGGCGTGGCGCGAGCTGGCACCGCGGACATCGTCCTCGGGGACTCCTCGGGCTGAGCCCTCCCCGAGGACCCGAGGCGTCTACCGCACTCGGGTCCACTGGGTGCGCACCGTGGTGGTGCCGTGGATGGACAGCCTCTGGCACAGAGTGGGGGCCGGCGCCCAGGTCCCGAACCCCGCGCTGTGCCACCCCATGCGCTGCGGCTCCTCTTCACCCTCGTGGACAGTCCACGGCCCCTCGGCCTCGACCACCCAGGTGGCGGCTGGGCTCTCGCCCGTCTCCCCCAACTCCGTGCGAGCCCGCGCACCATCGAGGCTCACCGACCACCCCGGCGCGAGGTGCCAGTGCAGCGCGAGGTCGTGCCGGCCCTCACAGCGGAAGGTGTCCTCGACCCTCAGGGTGTCCCCCTCGAGCAGGAGCGTCCGCTCATGCATCACGCCGAGGCGCATGTACCCGTCGTGCTGAGCGCGGACCGACGTCGGGGTGCCTTCGAGCAGCTCGCCCACCGCCCGCTGTTCCCACTGGAACGCGCCGCTGGCCACGGAGCTGTCGACACCATCCACGGTGGCGGTGTTGTGGGCCGCAGTCCCTCGAAAGTGGGCGCGCCAGCTGGGATCCGCCAGATAGCTGCCCGTCCCGCGGTCCACGAGCACCGGGACCCCGTCGGCCCAGAGCAGGACCGACAGGGTGTCCGCGTGGCCGTGGGCTCCCAGAGCTCCCCCGCCGATCTGGCCGAACCGCAACAACGCGCGCACCCCCGTGGACGAGCCGACCCAGTGAAGGCCCGCGTCCAACGAGGTGCGCTTCGCGAACGGGATGTGTCGAGGCGGCGCATCGTGCACGGAGGTCCACCAGAGAGCCTCCTCCTCGGGGCCACCGCCGAACACCGCCGCACCCACGCGAGCCAGCACCGTGGGCGACAGACGCTCCACCCCGAACTGGAGCACCTGGCCACCGTCCCAGTCTCCGAGGTCCGGCACTTCGTGCCCTTCGGAGAGGGCCCGGAGGAAGCCGACGGCCGCCGCGAGGCGGTCCCACGTCGCCTCGGCGAAGGGCTGGCCCGCCCCCTGGGCCGCGAGTCCGGCGAGCAACCCCCAGGAGAGGGTGAAGCCCAGATAGCCCGTCGAGCCCTCCCGGCTGCTTCCGTCGGCAGCGATCTGAAGGAGCAGCTGGGCTTCGAGACGGGGGACGGCGTCCTCCAGCTCTCCGGGCGCCCAGAGCGCGCCGGCCACCACGAGGCCACCAAGCTCGCCCACGAGGTGGTTGTTCGCCGACGAGCCCATCGAGAGGTTCACGCGCACGTGCTCGAGCGATTGGGCCACAGCGCGGGACCACTTGTGCTGAAAGGAACTGCTGGAGATCCCGGCCCCCAGGAGCTGCCAGGCCGCGGCCCAGTTGGCGAGCCGTACCGCGACTTCGAGGGCGCTCGTCCATGCGGGCCCTTCGGGAAACGGGCATTGCGTGAAGAACTCGCTGAGTTCCTTCTCCAACGCCGCGACGTAGACCGGGTCCCCGGACCACGCGAACCCCTGAGCCAGCCACACGACGTGGTGGTGGCGCATTCCCTCCCACGTCGCGCGGATGTCTGGATCCACTGCGGGGTCCCGGTAGCGGACCCGATCGGCGCGCACGCGCGGGAACGTGCGTCCCGTGGCGGGATCTCGATGCCACTGCACCGGCTGCTCTCGGGTGCGCCAACCTCCGCCGAGACCAGGGACCTCGCCGGCGAGGACTCGATCGGCGCGAGCCACGTACGCGGCGGGGTCACCGTCCGGGCGACGAACCCAGGGATGGTGCAGAGTCAGGAGCGGCGCGTCGGATTCCTCGGGAGGACCGCGGCGGGGGCCGATGCGCGAGGGGGTCACCTGGGCCCACCACAGCTCCTGGCGGAGTCGGTGCAGCGCCTCGGCTGGACCGACTCGCCTGAGGCGCCGGAGCAGCCACCGCAAGGACCGGTCTTCGAAGGCCTTCACGCCGCTCTCGGGGGATGGTTCAAGGGCACAAAAGATATCGCAGTGAAGCCCCGGCAGCCTGCGGCCCGCTAGCCTTCTCACATGAAGTACGCACCCTTCCTCGCCTTGGCGATTCCCTTCGCTGCTTGCTCCGTCCCCGACCTCGAGTCCCCGGCGGACATCGCCGAGCTGTGCGCCGAGCGGACCCAGCAGGCCATCGCCTTCGACGTCTTCATCGACGACCGCGATGGCTGCAGTTGGGGTGAGGATGGAAACATCGCCGAGGACCAGGGCGTGTACACGGCGCGGGAAGACGAGCGCTACCTCGTCGATGGAATGGAGAACACGGTCTTCTGCACCCTCGACTTCGACTTCAACGGGGACTTCGAGTACGAGGATGACTTCTTCCTCACCTGGAACGACGCCGTGCTGGTGACGAACCGGGGGCGCGTCGTGGATGAGTTCAGTGAGTGGCTGCGCTACCCGCTGTGGGAGTGGGAGGACATCGTCGAACTCGAGATCCCGACATCGCAGACCTTCTCCCCCTTCTGCGCCGGGGAGGACGAGGGCGACGCGGACTGCGAGGTCCCCCGCAAGCCCCAGGGCGAGGACTGGGAGGACGACCTGCAGTACGAGCCCGACCCCGTGGTCGTGCACGAGCTCGCCTTCCGCTCCCAGAGCCTCGGCATGACCGAGTTCGGACTCATCACCACCGGGGACAACGACGACGACGACTGCTCCCACGAGGAGCTCGACCTCGAGGTCACCGGGTCCGGCATCGTGTTCTAGTCGCTCGGGGCCGACGCTCCAGGCGCCTGCTTCCCGGCCCACTTCCGCACCTCGGCTCGGAGAGCCTCTGGGCTGATGGGCTTCACCAGGAGCCCGTCCATCCCCGCCTCGCGGAACCGCGCGTGGTCCCCGGGGACTGCGTCCCCCGTCAGGGCGATGATGGGGGTGCGGCGCGCATCACCCTCCTCCTCTCGAATCCGCGCTGTGGCCTCGAAGCCGTCCATGTCGGGCATGCGGCAGTCCATGAGAACGAGCAGGTACGCGTCGTCGAGGACCTGATCGACTGCCTCGAAGCCGTTCGTCGCGAGACGCACGTCGTACCCCACGGTGCGGAGCAGGCCGCCAATCAACCGGCGGTTCACCTCGTTGTCGTCTGCCACGAGGACCATCGGAGCGTTCGCTGGGAGCACCGGGAGGTCCATCCCGCGGATGGAGCTGTCTTCGTCGTGCACGTCCACGCGCCCGGACACGAGGCGGACGAGGCGCGAGGCGAGACTCGATGGGCGCAACGGCCGCCGAATCACCCCCACCACCCCCCGCTCGGGGAGATCCGACGGCGCCGACCACCCCAGGGGGGCCGTCAAGACGACCGGGCCCTGAGGCCAGAGCTTCCTGACGGCATCGAGGCGGTCTCCGATGCCGGCGTCCATGGGACCCACCGCGAGGCTGACGACGAACGGCTTCTTGGCGAGGGCGTCGAGGAGGTCGTCATGGGCGGCAAAGCAAGACACCGCCGCCCCATGCCCGCTGAGTTCCTCCTCCCACACCGCGCGGTTGACGGGGTCCGGGTCGGCCACGAGCACCCGCCTCCCGCCCAGCATCTTCAGCCGTGGTGACCGCTTCGGCGCGGTGCCGCCCGCGACCACCAGGGGCACGCTGAACCAGAAGGTGCTGCCCTCCCCCGGAGTGCTTTCGAGGCCGACCTGGCCATCCATGGCCTCGACCAAGCGCTTCACGATGGTCAGACCGAGTCCCGCGCCGTGCCCCTGCCTGTCCGACGTCCCCTGCGAGAACGCATCAAAGATGGACTCCTCCTCCTCGGGGAGGACGCCCGCGCCCGTGTCCTCGACCTCGACCCGCACCACGGCGGTCCCCACGTCGGAGCGCGCCGAGGCGACCCGCACCTCCACCCGACCGGCGTCCGTGAACTTCGTGGCGTTGCCCACCAGGTTCAGCACGACCTGGCGGAGCCGGGGTCCGTCCCCGTACACCTGCCGCGGCAGGTCGGCCGCCCAGTGCAGGGACAGCTCGACTCCCTTGTCGGCCGCGCGGGGGGCGACAAGGGCGATCGCCTCCTCCACCGCGATGAGCAGGTCGAGCTCGTCGTTGCGCAGGGGGAGCTCCTTGCGCTCGAGCAGCGAGAAGTCCAGCAGCTGCTCCACCATGGTCATCAGGAGCGTGCCGGAGGTGTGGATGACGTCGAGCAGCTCGCGCTGTTCGGTCTGAAGCGAGGTGCCCCGAAGCAGGTCCGCCATCCCGATGACGCCGTTCATCGGGGCGCGCAGTTCGTGCGACACCGTCGCCAGCAGGCGCCCCTTCGCCTCATCCGCCCGCTGCGCCGCATCCCGGGCGGTCGCCACCTCGGCATAGGCCGACTTCAGCTCGTCGGCGAGGGCGACGGAGCGCCTGCGCTGGGTGTCGACGGCCAGCATCAGGGCGAGGAGAGCTCCGCAGAGCGCCAGGGACGCGAAGACCACCGCCCCGAGACGATTCCATCGGGTGCCCAGGTCTCGGGAGAGGGCGCCAGTCTGCGTGCGGAGTCCCCGAATCGTCTCCCCGACGACCGTGCTCAGCTGGTCGGCGGCAGTCCAGGTGAGTCCCGCCGGCGACTCCAAGGTCGCCTTCCTCAGCGCGGTCTCCCCACCGAGCAACTGCGCTTCGAGCGCCACCAGGTCAGGGTCTTCCGTCTCCTTCAAGAGGCGGCGCACAGTCTGGGAGCTCCTCTCCACTGCGGCGTACTGGTCCTGCTGCTCTTGGCGGGTAGCGACCTTCAGGTCATCGAGCGATGCGTCGAGGCTTTGCAGCTCGATGAGGGCCGACACCCGCAACTCCACGTCGCCGCGCAGCCCCGTGACGTTCACCAGCAGATGCACGCAGAAGGCACCGAAGAGCAGGACTGCGGCTGCGCCGAGTTGGACCTGCAGGGGGAGCGTGCGGAGATTCACGAGCCCAGGCTAGCGGGGATGTCCGCCCCGAGACGCGGTGGTCAACGGAAGGCGCAGACCCGGCGCCCGAACACTCCGTCGGCAGCCCCCACCATGTCCTCGGTGGCACGCACGCTGAGGTCCTCGGGCAGCTTCATGAGCAGCTCGACCCCCGACGGCAGCGTCCAGTGAATCTTCGTCGGAGCGCGGCCGGGGTTCTGCAGCAGCACCTGCTTGAGGGCGGCGAGCTTCTCGGGGGTGCCCTCCTCGCCCTTGAGGAGGAAGCGAATCTCGTTCGTCTCGCTCTCCCGCACCTCGGCGAGCAGCTTCACGTCGTCGGCGAGCAGCTTCACGGTGCCCTCCTCGGTGACCTCGTCGATCTTCGCCTTCAGCAGGAGCGGCTCGTCCGTAGCCAGCCACTCCTCGCACTTCGCGAAGGTGCGCGGGAAGAAGGTGACCTCGGTGGAGCCGACCATGTCTTCGATGTTCACGAAGGCCATGCGCTCGCCCTTGGCCTTCGTCACCACCACCTTCATGGACGCGACGATGCCGGCGATCTTCACCTCCTGCTTCGCGCTCAGCTTGCGGCGGTCCTCCACCAACGCGGCGGTGGTGTGGGTGGTGAAGCGATCGATCTCCGCCCGGTAGGAGTTCATGGGGTGGCCGGTGATGTAGAAGCCGAGGGCCTCCTTCTCCACCGCGAGCCGAGCCCGCTCGGGCCACTCCTCCACCTCCTCGAGCCGGAGCGCGCCCGCGCCGGTGGTGCCGCCGCCGCCCCCAAAGAGCCCGAACTGCCCCGAGAGCCGGTCGCGCATCTGGTTCTGGCCGTACTCCACGATGCGGTCCAGAGACTCGAGCAGCTGACGCCGGGTGTGTCCCATGGAGTCGAAGCCGCCGCACTTGATGAGGGCCTCCACGACGCGCTTGTTGACCCGCTTGAGGTCCACGGCGCCCACGAAGTCGGAGACGGACGTGAAGCCGCCCTTCTCTTCGCGCGCTTCCAAGATGGCCTCGATGGCGCCGTCGCCGACGCCCTTGATGGCGGTGAGCCCGAAGCGCACCTTGCCGCCCACCACGGTGAAGCCGAGCTGCGACTCGTTCACGTCCGGCGGCAGGACCTCGATGTCGTGGCGTCGCGCGTCGTCGAGGTAGAGGAGGACCTTGTCGCTGTTGCCCGACTCGATGGTGAGCAGGGAGGCGAAGAACTCCGCCGGCAGGTGATGCTTCACCCACGCGGTCTGGTAGGCGATGAGGCCGTAGGCGGCGGTGTGCGACTTGTTGAAGCCGTACTTGGCGAACTCCGCCATGAGGTCGAAGACGTCGGTGGCGACCTTCTCCTCGACGCCCTGGTCCGTGGCGCCCTTCGTGAAGATGACGCGGTGCTCGGCCATGAGCTCGAGCTTCTTCTTGCCCATGGCCCGGCGCAGGATGTCTGCCTGGCCCAGGGAGTAGCCGCCCATGACCTGGGCGATCTGCATGACCTGCTCCTGGAAGACGATGACCCCGTAGGTGTCCTGCAGGATGGGCTTGAGCATGGGGTGCGGGTACTTGACCTGCTGCCGGCCGTGCTTGCAGTCCACGAAGGTGTGGTGCATGCCGAGGCCCATGGGACCCGGTCGGTAGAGCGCCGCCACCGCGATGATGTCCTCGAACACCGTGGGCTTGAGGCCGCGCAGCAGCTCGCGCATGCCGCTCGACTCCAGCTGGAAGACCCCCAGGGTGTCCCCCTTCGCGAGCAACCGGTAGACCGCCTCGTCATCCAGAGGGACGTAGGCAAACTCGCCGAAGGTCCACTCGGTCTTGCCCGCCTTGCGGGCCATGTCGAGGGCGTTCTTGATCTGGGTGACGGTCTTGAGACCCAGGAAGTCGAACTTGATGAGGCCGATCTCCTCGGCCCACTTCATGTCGAACTGGGTGACCGACGGGTCGGTGTCGCCGCTGGCCTTGTACAGCGGCGTGTACTTGCGCAGGTCGTCGTCAGCGATGACCACGCCCGCGGCGTGCACGCCAGCCTGGCGCACGGTTCCCTCGAGGCCCAGGGCGCAGTTCACCAAGCGCTCGTAGCGGGCGTCCTCGGCCATGAGGGCCCGCATGCGGGGCTCCTTCTCGAGGGCCTCGGGCAGCTTGATCCCCAGCTGATCGGGGATGAGCTTGGCGATCTTGTCGACCTCGGAGAACGTCAGGCCCATCACGCGGCCCACGTCTCGCAGCACGCCCTTCGCGAGCATCTTCCCGTAGGTGATGATCTGAGTGACCCTGGTGGCGCCGCCGTACGCCTCGTTGACGTAGTTGATGACCTCGCCGCGACGGTCCTGGCAGAAGTCCACATCCACATCGGGCATGGACACGCGCTCGGGGTTGAGGAAGCGCTCGAACAGCAGCTTGTAGGGCAGCGGGTCGATGTCGGTGATGCGCAGGGCGAAGAGCACCAGGGAGCCCGCTCCGGACCCGCGGCCCGGGCCCACGGGGATGTCCTGCTCCTTCGCCCAGCGGATGAAGTCGTAGACGATGAGGAAGTAAGCCGCGAAGCCCATCTGCTCGATGATCCCGAGCTCCTCCTCCACGCGCGCCTCGTACTTGGCCCTCTCGGCCGCGATCTCGTCCTTGGGGGTGTCCTTGAGCGTGACGGCCAGCCGCTCCTCAAGCCCCTTCCACGACAGTTCCCGCAGGACCTCTTCGGAGGTGCGGCCCTCGAGGGCTGGGTAGACCGGGAAGTGGTACTCGCCGAACGTGAACTCGAACTGGCAGCGCTGCGCGATGACCGCCGTGTTGGCGATGGCCTCGGCGTCCTTCGCGAACAGCGCCCGCATCTGCTCGTCGGTCTTCATGAAGAACTGGTCGGAGGGGAACCGGAATCGGAACTCGTCCTGCAGCGTCTGGGTCATGCCCAGGCACATGAGGATCTCGTGGTGGAACGCCAGGTCCTGGGACGGGTAGTGCACGTTGTTGGTGGCGACGAGGGGGATGCCCGTCTCCTGGGCGATGGCGCGCAGCCCATCGTTGATGACGCGCTGGTCGGCCTCTCCGCCCATGCCCGCGGTGACGGCGCCCCAGCCCAGGTCCATGAGCTCGAGGTAGTAGTTGCCCTTGCCCACGAGGGCCTCGAAGTCCACGGCCCACTGCTTCGCGTCGTCGGGCCGACCCTTGGCCAGCAGGCGAGCGACGTTTCCGCGCAGGTCGCCGGACAAGAAGATCAGCCCCTCGTGTCCCTGCTCCCGCAGCTCGGTGATGAGGCCGAGGTCGATGCGCGGCACGTAGTGGCGGCCCGTGAGGAAGCCCTCGGACAGCAGGTGATTGAGGAAGACGAAGCCCTTCTCGTTCTCCACGAGCGCCACGAGGCGGTGGTTGTCGCGGGGCTTGTTCTTCTCCAGGCGCGACTGCGGAGCCACGATGAGCTCTGCGCCCACGACGGGGTGGATGCCCTCCTTCTTGCAGGCGGTGAAGAACTCGACCGCGCCGAACATCGCCATCTCGTCGGTCAGCGCGAGGGAGGTGAAGCCCAGCTTCTTCGCTTGCTTGACGTAGTCCTTGGGCGAGCCGAGGGCGCCGAGCAGCGTGTACTGCGACTTCACGTGCAGGTGGACGAACTGGGAGTCGACGGTGTTCGGGACGTTCATGACGGCGGCATCACCTCGGCCGTCGACCGAGGTCGCGGCGGGGGTTGAAACCCTCATAGGAGGGGCGTTCTGGGGATCGTCTGGGTGCGGCGGAAAGGGCCGTCCCGCTGCGCGGCGAATGTAGCGGAAGGGGGCGCCCACGACCGAGGGGATCGGCCTGGTGAGTGGGCGGAGGAGGCGCGAGCGGGCATCCGCGACCAGGTGGACGGCCCTCCCAGCGTCTCAAACACCCCACCATTGTCTATGGGGCCCCTTTCAGCCGCCGGACGAGTTGGCCTGCCAGGGCGGGCGGCCATCGGGGGTATGGTGGCGAGGGCCCCGGGCCGCCCGAGGGAGTTCCATGCGCCATCTGTTGATCCTGACCGTCGCTCTCTCGCTCCTGCCCGGGTGTCTCGCCACCGGCGATGACGACGACAGCGCCGCAGACGACGACGACGCCACCGCAAACGACGACGACGCCACCGCGAACGACGACGACGCAACCGCGAACGACGACGACGCCACCGCGAACGACGACGACGCGACCGCGAACGACGACGACGCCACCGCGAACGACGACGACGC
>JAGSHC010000329.1 GCA_023954745.1 Deltaproteobacteria bacterium
CCTGCGTCGTCGCCGTACAACGGGCGACTTCGGGGTTTCGGGGGTCTGTGAGTCCGGCGAATCCGTGGCCATCGGGCTTTCCTACGTCTGAGGACGGGGGAGTCTAAGCCACCCCCTCGGGACCGTCAATGAGGCCAGAGCGACGGCGTCGAAGGCCTGGAGTCTTCGACGAATCCACGAAGCCGATACCCAAAGCGGGAAACGCGCTCTTCGAGGGGCGACAGCCGAGCCATCAGGTCGTCGCGAGTCCCTCGGGACCGGAGGAGGGCGCGCCACTCCTCACGGTAGGGAGCGTCGGTGTCGCGCAGGGGCACAGGCGGTGGGACCGGGCTCATTCCAAGGGTCTCGAACATCCCATCGCCCACCGCGGGTCGCGCGATGATCTCCGCGAGATCGAGCCCGACGAAGGTCTCGAGCTCCGAACACTGCTTCTCCAGCCACTCGTGGGCTACCAGCCAATGCTCGATCCCCTCGACGAGATCCAGGTTGCGGAGCCTGCGGGACATCCGCCGGGTCGCAAGAGCCACCGCGATGGGATGGCGTCGAACCACGACCAGCGCGGCTCCGGGAAAGAGCTGCTGGAGCAGCGGGCCTCTCAAGAGGTTCGGCGGCGACTTCGCGATGCGCACCGGCGCGCTTCGATCCCACAGAGGCTCCCAGCTCGCGAGGAGTCGGGCACGGAGGAACTCGGCGCGACTGGCGGTCACACGCGCGCCGCGGGCCGCCGGGTGATGCGCGAAGAGTCCAGGGCCCCCGAGCAGGCGCGCCGGGAGCAGAACATCCTGGACGTGCTGGCCCTCGTCTTCCCAGACACCCGTCTCTTCGAAGCTCGTGGCCTCCGGGTGCGAGCCGAGCCAGCGAGCGACGAGGCTGGTGCCGGAGCGGTGGAGGCCCCCAACGAAGACGTAGCGCGGGTTCACGGAGGATCCAGGGAGACGACGCGCCCCACGGCGTTGAGAGTCGCGAACCAAAGCGTCCCGTCGGGTCCGGTGCTCAGCGCCGTAAACGCGCCAGAGAACGCGTACGGCCCCGCGTCAGGGGAGGCAAGGGGCACGCTTGTGATGATTTCATGCTCGAGGATGGCCTCGCCCTCCACCCGGAGCCGGTGTAGGGCGCCTGTGTGCCAGGTGGCGACCACGAGATCACCAGCGAGCTCTCCGTAGCGGTCAGACAGGAGCGCGATCCCCGTCGGCCCAAGCCGCTGGGCCCCACTCCCCCAGACCGGCGTCACGCGCTCGTCTGCCACCCCCGGAGGCCAGCCATGGAACGCACCGGCCTGCACCCGGTGGATGGCGTCGCAGCAGTCCGGGCCGTTCTCGGTGGCCCACAGCGCTCCATCGGCGGCCAGCGCCAGCCCATAGACGTTGCGGAACCCCGATGCGAGCACCGGCGAGCCGGCGACGGGGTTCCCCTCCGCGGGCTCGCCCTGGTCGGTGAGGCGCAAGATGACTCCGGCTCCGGGCGCATCCTGCGGGGTCTCCCCCTGTGCGCCATGACGCAGCCCGTCCCCCACGCTCGCCAGCAGTGCTCCTCCGGGCTCGAACAAGAGCGCGCCGCCAGCGTGCACGGGCCCCGCAGGAATTCCGCTCCTGATCGTGCTCACGTCCCCACTGTCCAACGCGATCCGCACGATCCGGCTGCTGCGGGCGAGTTCGTCGGGGTCCTCTTCATCCCAACGCTCGATCGCCATCGCGTACACGGACGAGCCATCGGGATGCGCCGCGAGGCCCCAGAGACCCAGTTCGTAGCTTCGGCGGGTTCCCGACACGACCGGCAGGTCGACCCGCGCGAGGAGAGATGCGCTCCCGGTCACGGGGTCGAGCAGGAAGACCCGCCCGCTAGCGAACTCACCGAAGGCGACACGACCATCGGGGAGCGCGGCCACCGAGGAGATCATCGCGCCGTCGTCCACGAGGAGCTCGAGGTGGCCCGCCTGCCGCACCCGCAGATCGGGGGGGTGGTCGTAGGGACCCGCCGCGACGGGACCACGGAGGGCGGCCACCGCCAACGGGAGCAACGCGAGGCCAAGGGCATAGGGGACCTGTGGCCAGTCCAACCGCTCGTCGAGCCAGGCGAGTGCTGCCCCGCCCAGAAGGCAGGTGGCCGCGCCGGCGGCGACCATGTGGCTTCGCCCTGCGAAGTCTCCCGCCACTCCCAGCGCCAACACCAGACCGAGCGCGACCCCGAATCGGCCCCGCAGTGCGAGGCGGCCAGCAACGCCTGCGCTAAGACACCAGCCCCCGGCAGGGGCCGTGAGAGCCCAGGCCAGCCGACGATCCCATGCGTCACCGGACAGAGGAGCCGCGTCCGTCGCCAGCCAGCCCATGAGGGCGCCCGTCAGCCCGAGGACGGCGAGCAGTCGGGTCTCCCGCGCACCACCGAGCGTCCAGCCCACGGTGCCCGCGAGGAGCGCAACGGGCAGCACCGGGGCGTGTGAGTCGAGCAACGCGACCAGCAGGGCTACGCCCAGGAGGACGAGCCGAGCAGGCGAACGTTCAGTCGACCGGAGAGTCGGTGGGAGGAGCAGCAGCGCAGGCGCTACCCACCACCCCGCGAGCCAGGAGACGAAGAACTGCACGGGGTCGAGCCAGCGGCTCGACTAGGGGCAGGTGAGGATGACCTCGTCCGTGCGCTCGGCCCCGCCCTGGTCCGTCGCGACGACGGTCAAGGTGTGCGCCCCGCCGGCGAGGCCGAGGGCCGTCGTCCAGGTTGTGGTCTGCACGCCGAGGTTGGTGTTGCCCGTCGACGAGCCGAAGAACTGGCTCACGATCTCGGTGGCTCCATCGAAGACCCGCAGTCCGACCGAGTCGGGCCCGTTGTCCGTGATGTCTCCACTCAACGAGGAGCAAGAGGATGCGCTGATGGCGACGACGGGCTCGTTGTTGATGGCGTGCCCGATGTAGCTGGCCCCACCGCTGTAGTTGCGCGGACCCCAGAGCACGTCCGTACCCTCACCGGTTGCATCCGAAGGCAGGCTCACCGAGGTGCCGTAGTACATGTGGTACTCGCCGGTGGTGCCGTCGTAGCGCACCCCACGCCCCGTGACGGACTGTCCGTCCATGCGGTCGACGGAGCTGCTGAAGCTCAACGCAGGGTTGAAAGGGCTCTTCACCCAGCTCGACGAGTCACCGACGTTCCCCTGCACGGTCCCAATCTCGAGGCCGTTGCCCGCGTAGGACACCTCGATGTCGTAGCCGCCGAAGTTGCCCGGGTCGCTGTGGGCCATCACGAAGGTCTGCTGGACGTTTCCGCCGCCGTTGCCCTTGAGTTCCCAGGCCTCAGAGCCCGCGAGCCACACATCGGGGTCGCCATTGGCGCTGGTGTCGGTCTTCGTCCAGTCCCCCTCGAGGCCGCAGTCCGAAACCGTCGTATCGCACGAGGCGTGGGCGATACCGAACTCGTTCAGCCCGCCGAACCGGCCCGTGTACCAGAGGTGCAGGATCGAGGTGGCCGCGTCGAAGTAGAGCGAGGGGTTCAGCACGCGCTCGTCGTCGACGGCGGTCACGGAGGTAGAGGTGTCGACGACGTAGGAAGTGATCGGTGCCCCGGACATCGTCAGCCGCTTGAACGTGCCGTCGGTGGTGTCTCCAGCCGCAGTCTCCGCAGTGACCACGCCGATGCGGCGCTCGCTGCCGGAGTCCTCGAGGGCGTGGTACGCCATGATGTAGGGGCGCGCCTTCCCGGGGATGTACGCCACCGTCGGGTGACTGATTCGTCGGCCGTCCCAGACTCCGAGTCCTGGGTCCTCGCTGAGAATCGGCCCCTGAACGTCGCCCCAGGTGGTCCCGTTGGTCGAGGTCGCGTAGCCGAACTGGTGGGAGTCCGGGTTGTGGTGACCGCGGAAGTACAGGTAGTTCGTGCCAGTCTGGGGGTCCTGGAAGTAGGAGGGCAGGTTCAAGCGGGCGTAGGCCCACGACGTGCCGAAGCCCGGCCGGAGGGTCGGCATGCACTGCTTCTGCCAACCGGACGTGTAGGTCTCGTCGGGGAAGACGTGGGCGTCGGTGTCCATGCAGTCGGACCCGAAGAACCCACAGCCCGACGTGTCGAACCCGTCACCGTCCGCGTCAGGACCGACCCCGTCGTCCACGAGACCGTTGCAGTCGTTGTCCTCGCCATCACAGGCTTCAACCGTGGTCGTGCGGAACGTGGGGTCCGTGTCGTCGCAGTCTCCGGCGCACGAGGTCTCGCCGTCGAAGTCGCGGTCAAGGCCATCCACGAGCGCATCGTTGTCGTCACAGTCGGTGCCGCCACAGGCCGTGCTGGAGTCGCCGTCCGAGTCCGCGTCGGCTCCCAAGAAGCTCGGGTCGAGGGCATCGATGAACGAGTCGCAGTCGTTGTCGACCAGGTCGCAGACCTCGTCTGCCCCCGGCAGCACCGCGGGGTTGCTGTCATCGCAGTCGTCGTCAGCAGTTCCGTTGATCCCGTCGGCGCCGCAGACCGTCACCGTGTCCAGGTCACCGTCGAAGCCCTCGTCGACGCCGCCCACGCAGTTGTTGTCCACCAGGTCGCAGACCTCGGTCGCTCCTGGATTCCCCGCCGCGACCACATCGTCGCAGTCGTCGCCACCGAGGAAGCCGAGGCCCAGGTCCGAGAAGCCGCTGCAGACAAGATAGAAGTCGCCGTCGCCGTCGGTCTCGAGGGGAGGGACGCCACCGGCGCAGTCGGTGTCGACCCCGTCACACACCTCGGTCGCACCCGGATTGATGGCCGCCTCACCGTCGTCGCAGTCACCACCACCGGTGATGCCAGGGGGGGTCGCGCCGGCCACGAGGGTGCAGGGAATGTAGGTGTCGGAGTCGCCGTCGGTCTCGTTCACGGGAGTCACGGTGTCGCAGTCGTTGTCGACGCCGTCGCACTGCTCGGTGGCGCCGGGGAACGTGTCGATGTCGGCGTCGTCGCAGTCGTCGTCCGCGTTCCCTGCGACCCCATCGGGTCCGCAGGGCGTCACGCCGTCGGTGTCGCCGTCGAGACCGTCATCCACCGAGGTGTCGCAGTTGTTGTCGGCGCCGTCGCAGACCTCGGTGTTCCCGGGGAAATTGGCGCTGTCGGCGTCGTCGCAGTCGTCGTCCGCGTTGCCGACGATCCCGTCGGGCCCGCACGAGGTCACACCGTCGGTGTCGCCATCGAATCCGTTGTCCACCACGGTGTCGCAGTCGTTGTCCGAGGCGTCGCAAATCTCGGCGTTGCCGGGGAAGTTGGCGATGTCGGCGTCGTCACAGTCGTCGTCCGCGGTTCCGATCGTCCCATCAGGCCCACACGTCGTCACACCGTCGACGTCGCTGTCGAAGCCGTTGTCCACCACGGTGTCGCAGTCGTTGTCGCCGGCGTCGCAGACCTCGGGGTTGCCGGGGAAGTTGTTGGCGTCCGAGTCGTCGCAGTCGTCGTCGACGTTGCCCGGGACGCCGTCAGGCCCGCAGGTGCTCACACCGTCGCCATCCCCGTCGAATCCGTTGTCCGCCACGGTGTCGCAGTCGTTGTCGAGGCCGTCGCACAGCTCCGTGTTGTTCGGGAACACCGCGTCGTTGGTGTCGTCGCAGTCGTCGTCCGCCGTGCCAGGCGTGCCGTCGGGCCCGCAAGAAGTGACACCGTCCGTGTCCACGTCGAAGGGTTCATCGATGCCGAAGGCGCAGTTGTTGTCGACGCCGTCGCAGCCCTCCGTGCCATCGGGATTGGTCGTGGCCTCGGAGTCGTCGCAGTCGTCGTCGGCGGTCCCCACACTGCCGTCCTCGCCGCAGGTCGTGAAGCCGTCGCTGTCGGTGTCGAAGCCGTTGTCGATCACCTCGTCGCAGTCGTTGTCCTCGCCCTCGCAGACCTCGGTGTTCCCGGGGAAGTTGTCCGCGTTGCCGTCGTCGCAGTCGTCGTCGGAGTTCCCGGTGACTCCGTCCTCACCGCACGTCTTCACTCCGTCACCGTCGACGTCGAAGCCCTCGTCGTTCAGGCCATTGCAGTCGTTGTCGAGGTCGTCGCAGACCTCGGTGTTCCCGGGGTAGGACTCCGCTTCGTCGTCGTCGCAGTCGTCGTCGAGGTTGCCGGGCTGTCCATCGTCGCCGCAGGTGGTCACGCCATCTTCGTCTGCGTCGAAACCTTCATCCACGTCGCCGTCGCAGTTGTTGTCGGCGGCGTCGCAGATCTCCGTCGCGTCAGGATTGACCAGTGGGTCGGTGTCGTTGCAGTCCGCGTCGGCGTCGTCCGCCGAGACGTGTTCGGAAGAG
>JAGSHC010000061.1 GCA_023954745.1 Deltaproteobacteria bacterium
CTCTCGCTGCACACGCCCAGGAGGAGTCCGGGGATCCGTCCGTCGACGGGCCGAGCGAGACGGACGAAGACGAGGCAGCCCCGGGCGAGGAAACGCCCCCTCCAGCGCCGCCGCGGGTCGACTCTCTGGGACGCCCGTTCCCCAGCCCGGAGGTGCTCGAGCGGGCGAAGGCGCAGACCATCGGAGGCATCGTCATGGCCGGGGTCGGCGGAGCCGCGTTGGGGACGGGGCTCTTCCTGGGCTCGTCCGTGGCGCGCGGAGAGACGGAGATCGGCACCCCCGCCGAGACCGGGGTGGTGCTCGGCGTGGCCTTCGGCAGCGGGGTACTGCTCCTGGCGGCGGGCATCCCCACTGCGTCCACCGGAACCTTCACCACGAAGCAGATGAACCGGACCATCAAGGGGGCGGAGAAGGTGCCTCGCACCGTCGCCAACGAGATGAAGTACTGGGACTTCTACGCGCAGCGTCAGGTCGGTCAGGCGATGACCGTCGGGGGTGGTGGTGCGGTGTTGATGGGGGTCGTGGCCACCGGTGCGGCCGTGGCCATCGTCGGGACCGAGTTCTACAAGCCGGAGATCTGGGCCGCCGTGGGGGGCACGTTCGGCGGAGGCGCGGGCCTCATCGTCGCTGGCATCCTGCTCCAACGGGACGCCGACCAGCGCATGGACGCTCTCGCCAAGGAGGTGGACCCCTACTACCGCGAGGCGTCGCTGCCTCCCCGCTTGCGCCCCTTCCGGATCGACTCTCGGGACCTGATTCCGTTGCCTACGGGCATGGGAATCTCCTGGGCGTTCCGGTTCTGAGGCCCTCAGCAGTGTCCACGCTTCTCCCCCCCCTCTCCGCGCCGCCCGCCGCCGGTCTCGGCACCGAGCTCCCCGCCATTGTCACCGCCTCGGTCCCCGGGCCCGCGGGGATGGCGTTGGTGGACCTCCTGGCGGCGCACGAGTGCCCGGCGATCACCGCCCGCCGCGCCCGCCGGGCCGAGAGCACCGGCGTCGACCAGGACCCCATCGTGTGGGAGCGGGCCATCGGGTCCAACGTGTGGGACCCCGACGGGAACCGCTTCGTCGACCTCACCGCCGGCTTTGGCGTCGCTTCGGCGGGGCACGCCAATACCCACGTCGTCGCTCGGGTCACGGAGCAGCTTCAGCGCCATGTGCACGGGATGGGAGACGCCTTCCCCGGGGTGGCCAGGATTCAATTGGCGGCTGCCTTGGCGGCGCACCTTCCCGGTGCGCTCGACCAGGTGATCTTCGGTTCGGACGGCTCGGATGCGGTAGAGGCGTCGCTGAAGACCGCGGTCCTCGCGACGAGCCGCTCGCGCATCGTCGCCTGTGAAGGCAGCTACCACGGCATGTCCCTGGGGGCCCTGGGCGTCAGCCACTACAAGGACGCCTTCCGCGCACCCTTCGCCGGGCTGATGGGACGCCTCGCTGACTGGGTGCCCTTTGGCGGGGACCTGGACGCCATCGCGGAGGTGCTCGATGCCGGTGAGCCCGTCGCCGCCGTGCTCGTCGAGCCAGTGCAGGGCCGAGGGGGAGAGCGCACGGCCCCCGCCGCCTGGTTTCAGGGGCTCGCGGAGCTCTGTCGCGCCCGGGGAGCCCTGCTCATCTTCGACGAGATCTTCACCGGCTTCGGCCGCGCCGGACCATTCGTCCAGGCGGGGACCCCCGCCATGGGTGGCGTCGTTCCGGACCTGATCTGCCTCGGCAAGGGGATGAGCTCCGGCTTTCCCGTCAGCGCCTGTGTCGGTACCCCCGAGGTCATGGCCGCGTGGGGACAGAGCACGGGCGAGGCGATTCACACCTCGACGTTCCTCGGGCATCCCCCGGGATGTGCGGCGGCCCTGGCGGTGCTCGAGCTCATCGACGAGCACGGCCTCCTCGAGCGAGGGCGGGCCTTGGGTGAGCTCATGGGCCACACCCTGGAGGACCTCTGCGCTCGGCATCCGGAGGCGTTTTCCGGAGTGCGGGGGAGGGGAGCGATGCGGGGGCTCGAGGTGGTCGGCGGAGTGGAGCGCTCGCTCGTGCTGTGCCGGGGCATGCTCGCGCGCGGCTTCATCGTCCTCCCCGCGGGCACGCGGGGCGAAGCGCTCTCGTTCACCCCGCCTCTGACGATGACGGCCGGTCAATGGACTGCGGCGCTGGCGACCCTGGAGGGGCTGCTTTGAACGCCCGCGAGCTCAGCGACTCTCTGCACGACGCCATTGCGGAGGCCATCGCGGCCACGAGCGGCTCGGCGATGCACGGCTGGGAGGACGAGCACTTCGAGGGCCTCGCCCGACGGGTCTTTGCCCACCAGTTCTCCGGGTGTGCTCCCTACCGCAGGTTCTGCGAAGGGCGGGGCATCACGCCCGAGACCCTCCCTGACTACCGCGCCATCCCCGCCGTGCCGACGGACGTCTTCAAGACGGTCCCGCTGGCGACCTTCCCGGAGGAGGAAGCAGAGCTGGTGTTCCTGACCTCGGGGACGACCGTGGGGACGCGCGGCCGCCACATGCTGCGCACGTCACGTACGTATGAGGCGTCCCTGGCACCGTGGCTGCGCCGCTGGCTCGCGCCCCGCAACGACGAGCCCCTCGTGCTGGCGCTCATCGCTCCGTTCGCTGACGATCCGCACAGCTCCTTGGGTCACATGGTGCAGTGGGCGGTGGACCACGTCGGCGCTCCTGGGTCCCGCCACTGCTGGGGGCCCGGCGGACCCGACCTCGACGCCCTGGGCGACGCGGTACGGACGAGCGACCGACCCATCCTTCTGCTCGGGACCGCCCGGGCCTTGCAGCATCTGCAGGAAGAGCGCCTGGCTCACGAGCCGATGCCGCTGCCACCTGGGTCGCGAGTGATGGAGACCGGAGGGTTCAAGGGGGCCGCCCGCACCCTCGAGCGGGATGTGTTCTACGCCCGTCTCGCCCGGGGACTGGAGCTGCCCACCTTCGCCATCATCAGCGAGTACGGGATGACGGAGCTGGGGAGCCAAGGCTACCAACCGGGGTTCCGCGCGCTGTCCGACCGATCCACGGCCCGGCGTATCGGCTCGTCCCTGCTCGACTGGCCCGATGGGAGCGTGGACCCCGACGGCGTGCCGCGGGTTCTGGTGTTTCCGCCGTGGTGTCGCGTGGGGGCCACGGACCCCGACACGCTCGAGCTGCTCCCGGCCGGGGAGCGCGGGCTGCTGAGGTTCTGGGATCTGAGCAACGTCGACTCCGTGCTCGCGGTCCAGACGGCGGACATGGGCGTGGTGCTCTCGCAGGGGGTGTACCTCCAGGGGCGGGCCCCGGGCTCGACTCCCCGCGGATGCTCCCTCGCGGTGGACGAGATTCTGGCGGGCGCGTGAGTCAGACGGCACCCAGGTGGCTTCCCGGCGCCGGGGGAGAGCCCGACGGCTTTCGCGCGAGGCCCGGCCGGGACGACATCGCGCACCTCAGCACGGGCTTCGACGACGACATGGCGCCGGATCGCGCGTTCCCGCTGCCCTATGGCCTCGCGGCCAGCGCAGAGCTGCTTCGCCGCGCGGGAGGGGAGCTCGCGTCGCTGCCGGTGGCGGTGCGCATCGCGGGCTTGAGTCGGGTGGCTCGCTCCTGGCTCGACCCGGACGACGCCTTGCGGCGCGAGGCGATGGAGACTCTCCCTGACGAGCTGGGCTTCTCCCCCGAGATGGTGGCGTGGGCCCTCGATGCCGCCTTCTCCGAGGTGACGTCGGAGTCGCTGCAGGCCTGGTGGGCGCGCGATGGGGGGGCGGCGGCGGCCGGGCTGTCGGGGCACATCTGGTCGGGAAACGTGTTCGTGGCGGGGGTGCCGCCGGTGCTGGGGTCCCTGCTCGGCGGGGTGCCGGCGCTCATCAAGGCGCCGTCTGCCCATCCGACCTTCGCGGCCCTGTTCGCGCGCTCGGTGGCGCTGCACGCGCCGGAGCTGGGGCCATGCGTGGGAGCGGCGGCGTGGGATCGGGGGGACGAGCGCACGACGCGCCTGCTCCTCGAGGCAGACGTCGCCTATGTCTTCGGGGACGACGCGACCATCGCGGCGGTGCGGGAGCTGGCGCCGGCCGGGTGTGTGGTGGCGGGCTTCGGGCATCGGATCTCGGTGGGAGTCGTCTCGGGCTCGGTTGGGGTCTCCGACGAGGAGCTGGATGGGCTGCTGCTCGACTGCCTTGCGTACGACGGCGGTGGCTGCCTGACACCGCGCTGGGTGTTCTGCGCGGGAGGGATGTCGGCGGCTGAGGTCCTCGCGCGCCGCGCGGCCGAGCGGGCTCCCGGGGTCGCGTCGTCTCTCCCCGGGTTGCCTCTGGACGATGAGGCTGCGGCCGCCCGGTCCCAGTACGTCGGGATCGTGGGGTTCGGCGGATACGCCCAGGCGGGTGCGGGTTGGTGCGTGGCCGCGCAAGATGGACTCGAGCCCGTTCCTCCGGGGCGCACCCTCTGCTTCGTGGCGGTGGATGCTCTGGAGGCGGTGCCGCCGCTGCTCGCGCCGCTGGGAGACGTCATCCAGGGTGTGGTCTTCGCTGGGGGCGACCTCAGTGACGGGTTGCCGGTCGCGGGCTCGCTCACGAGGCGCGCCGGCGGACTTCAGCGGCCGCCTCTCGACTGGGATCACGACGGCGTGCAAATCCTCGAGGTGCTGCGATGACGACGAACGGGACGATGTCGGCGGCTGCGGGGCTCGTGCTCCTCTCCCTCCTCGGTGGCTGCGCGAACTCCTCGCCCGTCGCCGGGCGCGAGCTGAACTCCGTCACCACGCTGAAGGACTTGTTCACCTCGGCGTTCCTGGTCCCCACGGACGACGGCGCGGTGCTGGTGGACGCTGGGTTCCGGGCCGGGCACATCGAAGGTCTCGTGGAGGATGCGGGCTACGCGGCCGGCGACGTCACGGACATCCTGCTGACCCACGGTCATGGCGACCACACGGTCGCGGTGGACCGCTTCCCCAACGCCCGGGTGCGGGCCCTCGCCGAGGAGGCTGCGGTGCTCGAGGAGGAGGGTGGGCCGGAACTCACGGACCCTCTCGAGCCCGGAGAGTTCACCCTCGGCGGCGTCACCTTCGAGGTGTTCGCGGCGCCGGGGCACACCCCCGGGAACGCGATGTACCTCGTCGACCGCGTGCTCCTGATGGGGGACTCGGCCATCGCCAACAAGGACGGCACCCTCGCCGAGACCGCGCCTCGCTACTCGGACGACCCTGGCCAGCTCGCGGAGTCCGTGCGGGCCGTGGCCTTGGACCTCGGTGGCCGCGGCGATGTCATCGACTTCCTCGCGCCCGCGCACTCCGACGCCCTGGACGGAATCGAGCCCCTCCTGCAGTTCTGATTGCGCGGGTCCGGCGGACGACGACGACTCCGGCGACGACGACGACGCGACGGGTGATGACGACGACTCCGGCGGCGACGACGACGACGCGACGGGCGTGCCCTGCCCCGGCGGACCGTGGACCTGCCTCGAGATGGAGGTCAGCAACGCCACCTGGGACAACGTCGGCGCCGGCCCTCTCGTCGACGTCCCCTGACCGTCATGGTTCCCCCCGGGAACGCTCTTGTGCATGGCATCCCCCCGGTTGCGGCGCTATACACCCGCCCGCAATGACCGACTCCGCCCCCGACCTCGCGCCCGCCGCCTCTGCTCCGCACATCACCGAGGATCTCGGCGAGCGGGCCCTCGAGTCCTTGGACTGGCCGCGTATCCAGTTGGCCCTGGCGGAGATGTGCTCGACGTCGAGCGGCGCGGAGTACTGCGCCGAGCTGCCCTTTCTGGACTCGGCCGCGGCCGCCACCGCCGCCCTCCGCGAGGTTGGCGAGCTGATGACCTTGCTGCGGGATGGGCACGCCCCCGGGCTCGGCGGCATCACGGAGATTCGTCCCTACCTCGAGGCAGCGCGCAAGGGCCAGATCCTCGAGGGGCCCATCCTCCTCGAGGTCGCCCACACCCTCGAGGGTTTTCAGCGTCTTCAAGACACCCTGCGCGATCACGCCGAGCGGGTGCCGGCGGTCTGGGGGCTCGCCCAGGAGCTGCACCCTCTCCCCGACCTCGCCGCCTGGCTCATCGCCAGCTTTGACGCGCGGGGGGAGCTGTCCGCGTCGACCTACCCCCAGCTGTCGTCGCTCCGCTCGGCGAAGGCCAGGCTGCACTCGCGCATTCGGGAGACCATGGACTCCCTGCGCCGGGAGGACCGCTACACCGACGCGCTCATGGACGACTTCTCGCCCATGCGTAACGACCGCTACGTGCTGCCCATTCGTTCGGGCCACAAGCGGTCGGGGCTCGGGATCGTGCACGACGCGTCGGGCTCCGGGCAGACGGTCTACATCGAGCCCTACGAGCTCATCGACCTCAACAACGACCTCAAGATGGCGGAGGCGGAGCTTCAGCGAGAAGAGCGCCGGATCCTGCGGGACCTCAGCGAGCGTCTCTCGCGGGTGGAGCACGACATCGCCCGGTCCATGCGGGCCGCGGTGCAGCTCGACGTCATCACCGCGAAGGCCCGTCTCGGCGTGCGCCTCGTCTGCAGTGTCCCCACGATCTCCGATGAGCCTCGGGTGCGCCTGAACCAGGCGCGGCACCCGATCCTGGTCCTGCGAGGCCTCGACGTCATCGCCAACGACCTGCGCTTGGGCCAGGCCCAGCGCGCCCTCGTGCTCTCGGGGCCCAACACCGGCGGCAAGACCATCACCCTGAAGACCCTCGGCCTCGCCGCGCTCTTCGCCCGCGCCGCGCTCCCGTTCCCTTGTGGGGAGAACTCCATCATCGGCTGGTTCCCCGAGGTCCTCACGGACATCGGCGACCACCAGGATGTGGAAGGGGACCTCTCCACCTTCTCCGGCCACGTCGTCGCCCTCAAGGGAATGCTCGACCGACTCGACCGCCGCACCGACGGCGCCTCCTCCCTGGTCCTCCTCGACGAGATCGCCGTGGGCACGGACCCCGTGCAGGGCGCCGCTCTCGGGCGCGCGGTGCTCGAAGCGTTCCTCGACCGCGACTCCGTCCTCGCCACCACGACCCACTACTCGGAGCTCAAGGCCCTCGCCGCCCAGGACGAGCGGTTCCTGGGCGGGCGCGTGGAGTTCGACGACACCGCCGGTCGACCCACGTATCGACTGAGCCTGGGGCGTCCCGGCTCGTCCCACGCCCTCGATGTGGCGCGTCGCGTCGGCATGGACCCCGCCATCGTCACCCGGGCGACGGAGCTGCTCGACCCCACCGCCGCCAACGTCGAGGAGCTTCTCGCAGGCCTGGAGGCTGAGCTGGCCGTGGCCCGCGCCGAGCGGGCGGAAGCCGAGTCCCTCAAGGCCACGATCGAAGCGGAGCTGGCCGCCGCCCGAGCCGAGCGCGCGGCTCTCGCGAAGAGCAGCAAGTCCGTCGAGCGCGACGTGCGGGCGGAGTTCGAGAAGGAGGTGGAGGGATATCGCTCCACGGTGCGGGGCGTCCTGCGGCAGCTCAACAAGGAGCGGGATGAGACCTCCGCCGAGCGGGCCCGTCAGCGCATCACTGAAGGCGCGCACTCCGTCCGAGGCCGGCTGGATCCTCTCGAGCCTGCCCGCGGGCCAGCCCTCGACCCCTCGACCCTCACTCTCGGCCTGGCCGTGCGGGTGCGCTCCCTGTCGCAGACCGGCGAGCTGGCATCCCTTCCGGACAACAAGGGCCGAGTCACCGTCAGTGTGCGCGGCCTCCCGGTGCAGGTGAAGGTCGCCGACCTGGAGCTCGCCCAGCGGGTCGCCAAGCCCGCGAAGAAGAAGAAGCCCACTCCGCCGCGGCCTCGTGTCGCGCGACCCACCGACGACGGCAACCCGAAGACCGCCTTCCGCGGGCCCGACAACACCCTCGACCTGCGTGGGCAGCGGGTGGACGAGGCGCTGTTCGAGGTCGACCGCTTCCTGGACGAGCGCTCCCTGACCTCGGATGGCTGGGCCTTCATCCTGCACGGCCACGGCACGGGCGTGCTCAAGAGCGCCGTGCGCGACCATCTCAAGAGCAGCCCCTACGTCTCCCAGACCGCGTCGGGGACGCGCAGCCAGGGCGGCGACGGGATCACGGTGGTCCAGCTGCGATAAGGCATGACGGGCCCGGGGTTTCCGGCGCTGTTCTCAGCCCCCTTGAAGGGCGGCCAGCTCGGCTTCCGCGTCGGCGAGCGACTTCTCGGTCTCGCTCAGCAGCTCGCCCAACTTCTCGTCGGTGAGCTCGTCCTCGTTGTCCACGGTCTCCAGGTACGCCTCGGGGGCGTTGCCCTCTTCGAGCGCGGCCAGCTCAGCCTCGAGCTTCATGACCTTCCGCTGAAGCTGCCGGATCTTCATGGTCCGCTCGCCGTCGGTCATGGGAGCGCTGGTGGCGGTCTGGGTTGGACTCGTCGTGCGGGTCGCCGGGGGCTTCGCGACGGAGGTCGTCCCCGCCGTCGCTGCACCGCGGCTGGCCTGCGCCTTCTTGTTCGACGCGCTGCGGGCTCGCATGGCGTTGGCCCGGGCCTGGGCCTGGTAGCGCGGCGGGACCAGCTGAATGGAGTCGACGAAGTGCCAGCCTCCGCGGCCGTCGACCCAGGAGTAGATCTTGTCGCCGTCCTTCTCCGCCTCCGCCTGAAGGGGAGCCGGGGACGTCTTGCTCTTCTTCGTGCTCTGCCCGACCGCCGAAGTGGGCAGAAGCACCGCAAGCGCAAGGATGAGAATCAATCGAGGCATCATCGTCAACGTAAGGTCCGGACACCCCCACAGCAACCTGAGCGCGGAATGGGGCCTGATTACTTCCCCAGCCACCGCTCGAGATCGACCGCCAGAACCCCGCAGAACCCACTGACGAGGAGCGTGCTCTCGTCGCTGGAGAGGGCCATGGAGCGCGCGCCACCACCCACCCGGATTCGGGGCGCGGGCGCAGGCTCTCCGGGGCGTGAGGCGTACAGGTACCCGTCCACCGACGAGGCGGTGAGCACGCGCGCATGCCGCGTCGACACCGCGATCGCCGTGGAGCCGAAGCCGGCGTGGCCCACCAGCACCGGGTCCAGCTCCGTGGCGTTCATGCTCAGGACCTGCCGCCCCAGCAAGCGCGGCACGTGCACCGTCCCGGTGGGGTCGATGGCGATGGCCACATTGGAACTCCCGAGAAAGCGCCAGGCGCGCGGTCGCCCCGTCTCGACGTCGAAGCGCAGGAGGAACGGGGAGTTCCCGCCCGAGAGGCCCACCAACGAGCCGCTGGTCGGATCCACCACCCCTGCCGTCAGAGGCTGGCCCGTCGACAGTGCGGTGTGGGTGAGGAAGCGGCCGAGGCTCGGCTCGTACAGGCCGAACTCTGCGCGGTCGGAGCACGCGACGAGGCCCAGGTTGAGGGCGCCGCTCCAGGACCACGGGCCGGGGGTGCAGCCGCCCTCCACCTCGGCCACGGCCAGGACGCGTCCGGTGTCGGGGTCGAGCTCTGCGATGCCCGATGCGGTGTTCCGGGAGGTCGCAAAGGTCAGCAGGGGCTTGCCGGTAGGGGCCTTGCCAAAGCCGACGGGGACCACCCGCTCGATGCCGCCGATGGCGCGGGGACCCTCCCCGATGGCCGCCGGCGTCGTCCGCAGGGACTGAAGAGGCAGCGAGTCCATGTCGAGGACGCGGGTGTCCGACGACGGGATCCCGACCCTCAGGACGACGTGTTCTTCTGGAATCGCGATGAAGGCCGCGGACTCGACGGCTCCGTCCGCCCAGGCGACCGCCTGCGCGCCCGAGGTGGTGCTCAGGGACGCGATGCGGGTGTCCTGGAGCACCGTCCCGCAGCCGAGGAAGCCCGTGGACAGCGAGTAGCCGAGGGCCATCAGCCCGGCCACGATGAGGGGGTACAGGCGCCCGATGGAACGCACCGGGTTGGCCGCGAGCCGTGGAATGGCCGGCATGCCAGCGGCCGCAAGCAACGTGCCTGCGAGGCCCGCCGCGAATCCCATGGGCGCCCCGATGCGGATCTCGAACCAGCCCCCATCGGCCGACATGAGGCCACCGAGGGCGAGCAGCCCACCGAGCCCCGCCACCCAGGGCTCCCAGGTGAGGGTTCCCAGGGTGCGCCTGGTCATCGGCGCCGCCACCAGGAGGATGACGACGGTCATCGTGATGCCGTTGCCCAGCAGCGCCGGCCCCAGCAGCCCGCGCGTCTCGATGGCCAGGAGCACCGAGCGCAGCAGGTCGTCGGAGTCCGTGGCCCCCAGGGCGGCGGCGAGGAAGAGCAGCTCGAACCCGATGACGACGAGGGCAAACCGGAGCAAGTGGTCCGTGGCCCACATCGCCGGTGGGAGACCGGAGAGACTGTGCTCATGATCCAGGAGCTGGCGCCGTCGGCGCGCTCCGAGCACCGCGCCGAACAGGGACGTCCCGAGACACAGGGCGAAGACCGCCGGGGCGAGCATCAGCCCCACCAGGATCACGACGAGGGTGGCGAGCAGCGCGGGAATGCCGAGCCCGAGCTGGAGAGGGACCGCGACCACACGACGGAGCAGTGAGGGCGCGGTACCGACCGGTGGGTCGAGCAGGCCAGCGATGAGGGTGACCACTCCGGCGCCGCATGCGACGATCCCCGCCGGCAGGAGCAGGTCCTGCCAGCGATTCCAGGTGGGATCGAGCAGTCCGAGCCGGGAGGCGGGCCCCAGGGGCGAGAGGATCGCCTGGGCCAGGCCGTGCTCCACGCGGGCAGCCAGCTCGTGGAACGAGGCGGAGAACGCGTCGTAGAGCATCGGGGATACGACGGCCACGGCGGCGAGGGTCAGCAGCGCTTCCAGTACTACGGCGACGCGCACGCGAGGTTGGGGTTGGTCCGCCACGTAGAGATGCAACCCCAGACCGGCGGTCGAGCGCAAGGCGGCGCGGCGGTCCGCCATCTCGGTGTCTATGCTCCGCGCCGATGGCCGTGCGGAACACATTGAAGCGTTCACGGGCCCTGCGTGTGATCCCCGAGGCCCTGATGGGGCGCGAGGCACCGCGGGCAAAGCCCGTGCACATGCACCTCGAGCACACGACGCGCTGCGATCATGTGTGCAGCACCTGCATTCGCGCCCACCGCATCGATGGCGAAGAGGACATGCCCGTCGAGGAGGCCAAGGGGTACATCGACTCCATCGGGCCCTCGTTCCTCAGCCTCAACGGCATCGGCGAGCCTCTGATGCACCCGGAGTGGGACCGCATCGCGCGGCACGCCCTCGACGCCCACGGCGCTCGGGTCGGAATGGCCACCACCGGAACCCACTTTCGAGCTCAGGCAGACCGGCTCGTGCAGAGCGGGGTCGGCCTGGTGAAGGTCAGCTTTCACGGCGCCAAGCCCCGGACCTTCTCCCGCCTCGCCTCGGGGCGGCAGCTCGAGGTCGTGGAAGACGGCATCGCTGCCTTGCACGAGGCTCGCATGCGGCATGGGCGTGGGCCCTCGGTGCGCATGAACTACGTGGTGAGCGAGCAGTCCTTCAAGGAGATCCCGGACGCTGTGAGCGTCGCCGCCCGCACCGGGATGGACGCCGTCTACTTCAAGGGCGCGCTCCAGCACAAGGGACGCAACTCCGGCATCGCCGCCGAGCACGACATCGAGGAGCTCAGCGCCGCCGTGGGCGCCGGGGCCCGCCTCGCCGAAGAGCACAACGTGCGCACCAACCTCGACCACTGGGTCCGGGAGATTCGCCGCGTGGGCAAGGTGCCACCCAGCGAGCGCCCGGTTCCTCCGGGCCGCTGCATGATCCCCTGGCTCTCGGTCTTCATCCGCGTCGACGGGTCGGTTCTGCCTTGCTGCAACTGCACCTGGCACCCCGACGAGGGCACCATGGGCCGCATCGAGGACGGGGACTTCGAGAGCGTCTGGCGAGGCCAGCCCTTCAAGGAACTGCGGGCCGAGATGACCGCTGGCACCTACTCCCTGACCATCTGCCAGGACTGCCCGGACCCCGTCACCACCGCCCAGGTGGGAGAGATGGCGATGAACAGACTCTGGCCGGGCTTCCTCGCCTAAGACCCCTCGTCGCGGGCATGCTCCCCCCGTGAGCACGGCTCCCCGTCGCCCCATCGCGCCAGCCCTGCTCGCCCTCGCGGCGGTTCTGTGGACGGCGTGGCTGCACTACACCACCTGGGTGGGTCTGCAGAACGGCCTCATCGACCGCGGCATCCTCGAGCTGCTTCAGCACGAGACGCCGCCGTTTGGTACGTGGTCGGGCCGAGTGCACCCGCCGCTGTATTCCGTGGTCCTCTGGGCTGCGGACTCGCTCTCCGTGCCTCTCGCGACGGCCCCTGAGCGGTTGCTCTTCGTGCAGGGAGGGCTGTCGCATGTCGCGGTGGTTCTGCTGGTCTTGGGCGCGGCCTGGCGGTGGCTCGGCCCGTGGCCCGCTGCGGCCGCTGCCTGGCTGCTCTCCTTCGGCACCGAGTCCATGCGCCCCTTCGAGCACTACCCCATCTCCGCGGTGGCGGCGACGGCCGCGGCCGTGGCCCTGCTGGCTCTCGCTCGGGGTGGGGGGCGCCGGGCGATCGCGATCACGGCCGGACTGGGCTTCTTGGCCTTCATGCTGCACCTGCAGCCCTGGTTCTTCTTCGGGCCTCTGCTCGTCGGGCTTTGGTGGTGGTTGCCTTCACGGCGGGTCGCCCTTCAGTGGGCGGGCGGTGCCGTGTTCCTGGCATTCATGGCGACCACATGGCCGGGTCTCTATCGGCAGCTGGTCGATAGCGGGGGCGGCGGTGGCGAGCCCGGGACCTGGACCTTTGGCTGGATGAATGGCTGGCTCTACCTGCCGCTGATCTTCTGGCCGTTCTTGGGTCGGCGAGGGACGGAGAGCTGGAGAGGGCTCGGGGTGGGGCTCGTCGGCTATGCGCTGGTGACGTTTGCCCTCCAGCTCACCCAGATCGCAGATGGGCAGCCCTACCCGAGCTCGCTGCACTACTTCGCGCTGGTGGAGCCTCTCGCCTGCCTCGCCGCCATCGCTGCGCTGACGCTGGCGTGGCGCGGAGGAGGGCGGCTTCGGGTCGCGGGCGTGCTCGTGGCCGCGGTCATGACCGCCACCCAGCTGTGGCGCTGGGTGGACGGCATGACCTGGCTGTGGAGGCAGCAGAGCGGCATGTGGCATCAGGCGCTGCAGCCCTGGAACTGGTGGTAGGCGAGGGCGACCCCTCCTACCTCGCAGCGGCCAGCTTCTCCCGAGCGGCCTCGGTGCCGAGGGCGGACGCCCACTGCTCGAGGACCGCGACCACCGCATCGCGCTCGGTCCCGGGAGTGAGAGTCGGCAGCTGACCCAGCAGCCACCGAGCCGCCTTCGCTACGTGGCTCCTCCAGGTGCCGGTTGCGTCGGTGCTTCCCTCGGCGAGCATCCGAGCCAGCATCTCTGCCGTGGCGGTCGCCGCCGAGGCACCGACCCTGGCCGGAAAGGAGCCGTCCAGTCGCTGATCGAGCACGAGGCTGCTGAGCGATGGGGTCTCCTGCGTCTGCGGCTTCGGCGCGGGGGCCGGCTCCGGCGCCGACAGGCTCATCGGCGCCTCGGCGCTCTCCTCGAGGTCCATGGTGTCGTCGAAGTCCATGGCTGCGGACTCCCTATGCGGAGCGGACGCCTTGTCGAAGGACGACCCTTCGGCGCGACCTCCAAAGGCATCCATCACCTTGCTGAACAGGCCTCCCTTGGGGGCCGCCTTGCGCTTCGCCATACGTCTGCGCGCTCCGCCCCCGCCGGCCCGCCCGGGCATGGACGCTGACGGCACTGGCGCCCCACGCATCATCATCTGCGGTGGCGGAGGGGCCCCAGCGGCGTTCATCGCCCACTGGTCGGGCTGCATCACGGGGACGTGCGTCGTCTGGGGCCTCACCCCGCTGGTCTCGGTGGGGTCGACGACCACGAAGCCAGTGAGCTCGCACAGGACTCCGGTCTCCAGGGAGCGCTTCAGGAGGGCGGCGCGGTTGTGCTCGTCCCGATGGAGGCCGTAGCGGTCTCCCAGCACCCTGACCTCGGCTCCTCCGTGAAGAGCTTCGAGGGCTGCGCCCCCGTCGGCGGGGGTCGGCAGGAACAGGGTCCGCGACCCGGCTGCGGTCTGCACGGAGACGCGGGCGTCGTCGAGGGTGCCCTCCGTGGACAGCAACGCCACCACCGGCTCTCCGAGGTAGAGATCGGGCATGGAGGCAGGCCACACCTGGCCCGTCACCCCTTCGATGCGCACGTCGGTGGCCACCGGTGCTCCGACCCGCGCCAGGAACCGGGTCACCCGGTCGGCGATGGGGTCCGAGGGGGTCATCAGAGTGCAGAGGCCTCCGGTCTCCCGGGCCATGGACCGCAGAAACGCTGCGTGCACGGCGGTGTCGATCCCGATGGTGAACACCGACAGGCGCTGGTCGAGCCCGGCCACGTACTTCACGATCTCCGCCTCGTTGCCCACCTGACCGTCGGTGATGAGCACGAGGTGGCGGGGCAGCTTCGCGTCCTTGCGCAGCGCGTCCTTGAGCGGGGACAGGATCTCCGTCCCGCCGTTGGCTCGCAGCCCCGCGAGGAAGCGGTCCGCCTCGGCGATGGCGGCGTCATCGACGGCCTTGGCGGCCCGCCACAGCTTGCGGTGTCGGGAGTTGAACTCCACGACCTGGAGCTGGTCGCCGGGCTCGAGGGTGCGCAGCACGAGGCGAGCAGCCTCCACCGCGGCGGGCATCTTCGTCCCTCCCATGGACCCGGACGTGTCCACCACCAGCACCACCTCGCGAGGGACCCGTGGCGCGGACGCGAGATCGGCCGGGGGGAGGAGGAGGGCGAGGAGCCAACGGGTGCCTGCATCCTCGTAGGACCACGCGGCACCGGAGATGTCCTTGCCGGCCAGGCGAATCCGGAGCACGAAGTCGCGGTTGGGGAGTTCGTCGCTTCGGGCGAGGTCGACCTTGACCATCCCATCGGCCATGCCGGTGGAGGTGGCGTGCTGGGAGCTCCGCAGGTCAGTCACTGCGAGGCCTCCGGGGTCGATGGTCACGCTGATGGACAGATCCTGCGTGGGCCGCACCTCCGGCAGGAGGCGTGGCGGCTGGTCCAGCGTCACCCCTTCGGGGGTGTACCGGGGCGCGAGCACCAGCGGAAAGCGGAAGACAAAGCCGCCATCGTCAAAAGGCAGGAGTTGGCTGGTCACCAGATGCACCACCACCTCTTCTCCGGGCTGGATGCTCGCAACCCGCACCGTGAACACGTCCGCCCGCTCCTGGGTGAGCAGGGCGGCCCGTTGGCCAGCGTCCCGGGCGGCGTCGTACCGCTGCTGGGCCTGTTGGCGCTCCGTCAGCTCCGCCACCAGGGTGCGGTCGCCAATGGTGAATCGGAGCTCGGAGACGGCCGCGCGCTCAGGCAGCGGGAAGATGTAGACGCACTCCAGAGGCGTCGACCGGTCGTTGCGAAACCGCTGCTCCACGGTCACCTGGGAGGCGGGGCCCACGAGACGTGCGTCGACGGTGGTGCCGAGCAGTGGCAGGACCACCTCGAGGTCGGGCGTCTGGGCGACCAGGACTCCACAACCGCACTCCGGCGCGTCGTCACCGCGCATCTGGTCGTACAGGCTCTGGGGCATGGGGTTGATCATTGGGGCGTTCATCGGTCCTCCTCGGGGGGCACGGGAGTGAGCAAGGGAGCGTTCGCCAGGGCGCGGGCGGCGCGGTCGAGAGCGGTCCCGACGGCTTCGGCGAGCAGCGCGATGCGGTCGGTGTTCTGGAGCAACCAGGGATCGATGGAGACACTCAGCCCCTGCTGGATGTGCACATCGAGGCGGAGCTCCGTTCCGGCGGGCAGCGATGGCATCCGTGGTTCGGGGAGAGGCTGATGGATGGGGGGCAGGAGCCTGGCGAGGTCCGCGTCTTCGAGACCCAAGAGCCGGGCCTGGATCTCCGGGAGGCGGAGTCCCTGGGCCTGGAGCACCTTCGCGCTCAACAGCTGCAGGATGTGCCGCTCGGAGTAGAGCGCGGTGTTTCCGCGAAATCCGGACGGCCGGTCCACGATGCCGAGAGAGACGTAGTACCGGACGGCTCGGACGTCGGGACGCGCCGTGGCGCGCCCGTCCTTCTGAGTGACACGCATCTGGGCGAGAAACTGTCCGGTGTGTTGGACCAGTTCCTTCAACGTCAGATGCTCGGCGGGCAGGGGCAAGAAGCTCATGAGTGAAGACTGCGGCCAGACCCATTTACTGTCAACAGTATATTTTTACTGTCAGTAACATCGTCACACCATGTCACTGCCCTTGCGGCGACCTGGGAAGGCGGGGTACTTCAATCTCGCAACCCGCCAAACATGGCTGGAGCCTGCGGGGATGGGCTCAGCGAAGGGACTCGAATCGATGCGACGCCTCAACCAGTTCTTCCTCCTCCTGATTCTCGCGCTGGCCATGGGCCTTGTCGGTTGCACCGTGGGCGGCCGCGGCAGCAGCGGTGGCGGAGGTGGCGACGACGATGACGACGACGACGACTCCGCGGTGAGCGACGACGACGACGACGCCACGGGCGACGACGATGACGACGCCACGGGTGACGATGACGACGCCACGGGTGACGATGACGACGCCACGGGCGACGACGACGACGACGACGACGACGACGACGACGACGACGATGACGGAGCGGTGACCCTCGGGGGGACCCTCATCAGCGGCATCGACTTCATCAACCCCAGCAACGGCTACTTCGACTGCCAGAACACGTACAACCTCGCCAACAACGGCGCGGCGCCCTCGGGCTGCCCCGGTTGTGACATCAGCGGCTCGGTGACGTTCCAGTCGCTGAGCCTCGGCTGCCCGAGCGACTGGCAGGGAGACTCCAGCGGGAACAGCGTCAGCCTCGGTGTGGACATCTCCGCCGACCTGCTGCTCCTCAACCAGGGCAGCGGCTGGGTCAACTACGCCGGGAGCGGCAACGCGTCGGGCAACTCGGTGAGCGGCGCCTACCAGGGTGACTACACCGACGATGCTGGCGGCACCTACTACTGCTTCCTCGACGGCAACGGCCAGTGCGAGCCCGGCAGCGAGCTGCAGACCACTGAGGAGTTCATCCTCAACTGGTAGAGCCTCCGGGCTCCCGGTAGACGGCTCAGTCGCCGTCTTCTGAGACATCAACGAACACGCCGTCCCCGGTTCGCCGGAGGGCGGCGTGCTCGCTTGGGGCAGCGGACCCGGGCCGCCCGCGGATCTGGCGCCCTCGAACAGCCCGTCAGGCCACCCTCATCCCTCGCGGCTACACTCCGCCGGCCATGCACATCTGCTTCGTCACAAGGCTCACCGAGCACCTCGGAATCCAGCTGCTGTCCGCCATCTGCAAGAAGGCTGGACACCAGGTGAGCCACGTCTTCGACCCGGGGCTCGAGAGCGCGGGCATCGTCCCGGGCGAGTGGCTCCCGAAGTACCTCAACACCGACGACATGAGCGTGGAGAGCGTGCTCGACACCGGGGCCGACATCGTCGGCTTCAACGTCGAGATCAACACCTTCTCCTGGACCGTCGACTTCGCGCAGAAGCTCAAGGCCCGGCGTCCAGGGCTGATCATCGCCGTCGGCGGGGTACACGCCACCACGGTGCCCGAGGTCGTCATGGACTTCGGCTGCTTCGACTACCTGTGCGTGGGCGAGGGTGACGAAGCGCTGCCGGAGCTTCTCGAGCGTCTCGACGCGAACGAGGACACCACCGACATCCCCAACATGTGGGTCCGCAAGGACGGGGAGATCATCCAGAACGCGGTGCGCCCGCTGCTCAAGTCGCTGGACGACTTGCCGTTCTTCGACAAGTCCATCCACTACGACCTCGTCCCCGAGATGAGCTACGAGTACCACACGAACGCAAGCCGGGGCTGCGTGTACTCCTGCTCCTTCTGCTTCTACCAGCCCATCCAGAAGGTCTACGGGCAGCGCTTCCGCAACATGCGCAGCCCGGCCAACGTGTGCGACGAGATGGAGCAGGCCATCGCGGCCTACCCGTCCATCCGCACGGTGACGTTCCACGACGAGGTGTTCACTGCGAACCGACGGTGGCTGAGGGAGTTCGCCGAGATCTGGCCTCAGCGGGTCGGGTTGCCCTTCTCCATCATCACCCACCCGGACCTAGTGGATGAGGAGATCGCTGGACTGCTCGGTAAGGCGGGCTGCGTGCACTGCATCATGGGCACCCAGACGGTGAACGAGGACAGCCGCGACATGCTGGCCCGCACCGAGACGAACGAGGACGTGCGACGGGCGGTGACGTCCCTGCGCGCCAATGGGGTCTGGACGGTCGTCGACCACATCCTCGGGATCCCTGGGGAGACCGAGAAGGACCAGGACGACGCGCTGCTCTTCTACAGCGAGATCAAGCCCAACGTCATCAAGGCGTTCTTCCTCACCTACCTGCCCGGCACCGACATGAACGAGGTCGGCATCGAGGCGGGGGAGTGGACACTGGAGAAGCTGAAGGCGGCGGAGCGCGGACACATCGACAGCTGGCTCTTCAAGGGTGTGGGCGACATGCCCGAGTGGCGCAGCTACTACCAGCTCTTCACGCTCTTCACGGTGGTGCCGCCGGAGTTCATGCACTGGGCCGTGCGTCACGACTTGCACAAGGCCATGAAGGCCATGGACAAGCTCTGGCTGCCGAGCGTCTTCCTGATTCCCCGGGTGGCGAAGTCGCTCCTGGGCGGGGAAGAAGAGCAGCCGCGCAGCTATGTGAACTACCTCAAGGGTTTGTTCCGCTACGCCGCCGAGGTGCGCTTCGAGCATCGCAAGCGCGCGGTGAAGGCGGTGCAGATCGCCATGCGGCCGAGTCGCAAGTATCGCTGGTGGCGCGAAGCCCGGGGGTAGCTCCTAAATTAGCCCACGACCGCGTCCGCCTCGATCTCCACGAGCATCCAGTCCTCGATGAGGCCGCTCACTTCGACCATCGTCGTCGCTGGCCTGACGTCGCCGAGGACCTCGGCGTGGGCTCGCCCGATCTCTTCCCAGTCGCGCTCGATGTTCACCACGTAGATGCGGGTCCGCGTTCGTGCGCGTCCTCAGACCAGGCGCTCGGCGTGCCAGCGCACGTGCTCTGGCAGGAAGCTCGCCACGAAGTAATACCCGTGGTCGTAGCCGGGGTGCCTGCGCAACGTCAGGCCGTGGTGTCCCGCCTCCTCGAGGAGCTCGGGTTTGAGCTGTTCCTCCAGGAAGCCGTCGGCCAGTCCCTGGTCCACCAGGAGGTCGCGGTCGTAGCCCTTCGCGAGGAGCAGTGACGCGTCTTGCGCTGCCCAATGGCCTGCGTCGGGGCCGAGGTAGCCGCCGAGGGCCTTGTGTCCCCAGGGACAGCGGGTGGCCGACGCGATGGGGGAGAACGCGCTGACCGACCGGTAGCGGTCGGGCTCCGAGAGCCCCAGGACGAGGGCGCCGTGGCCGCCCATGGAGTGCCCCGTGATGCCCACCCGCGACGCGTCGACTCCGGTGCGCTCGAGGGCGGCGGGGAGCAGCTCCTCGTGCAGGTAGCTGCGCATGCGGAAGTGGGCGCTCCAGGGCTCCTCGGTGGCGTCGAGGTAGAAGCCGGCGCCCTGGCCGAAGTCCCAGCCATCGTCGTCGGGCACGCCCTCACCCCGCGGGCTGGTGTCGGGGCAGAGCACCGCGAGGTCGCAGGCGGTGGCCGCGGCCTGGAAGTGACCCTTGGTGAGCACGTTCTGTTCCGTGCAGGTCAAGCCGGACAGGAACACCAGCAGCCCACGCGTCTTCGGAGGCAGGAACAGTCCGAACCGCATGGTGGTTCCCGTCTCCCGGGAGGCGTGCTCGAGCACGAGTTGGGTGCCGCCGCCGGCGCCGTGGGTCTCGATCGTGTCCATGGTTCTGTCCTCCGAAGGGGGGGGAGAATACTCCCCGGGGGCGCGTGATAGGGTCCTCGTCATGCGAATGCGGCCCGCGATGGCGCCGGGTCGCAGGGGAGGCAGAGCATGAAGACTCGGGCAGCAATCGCGACGCAGGCTGGCGCACCTCTTGTCATCGAGGAGGTCGAACTCGGAGGCCCTCGGGCCGGTGAAGTCCTCATCGAGGTCAAGGCCACGGGCGTGTGCCACACGGACAAGTACACGCTGTCCGGAGCGGACCCCGAGGGCATCTTTCCCGCGATTCTCGGCCACGAGGGCGCGGGCGTCGTCTTGGAGGTGGGAGCAGGCGTCACCACGCTGAAGCCTGGCGATCACGTCATCCCCACTTACATCCCCGAGTGCCGGCAGTGCGAGTACTGCCTCAACCCGAAGACCAACCTGTGCCAGTCCGTGCGAGCCACGCAGGGCAAGGGCTTGATGCCCGACGGGACGTCTCGATTCAGCGTCGGCGGCGAGCCCATCTTCCACTACATGGGCACTTCGACCTTCGCGAACCACATCGTGGTCCCCGAGATCGCGGTGGCCAAGATCCGCGAGGACGCCCCCTTCGAGATGGTCTGCTACGTCGGCTGTGGCGTGACGACCGGCATCGGTGCCGTCATCAACACCGCCAAGGTGGAGGCCGGCTCCCGCGTCGTGGTCTTTGGCCTCGGCGGCATCGGCCTCAACGTCATCCAGGGCGCGCGCATGGTGGGCGCCCGGCAGATCGTGGGCGTGGACATCAACCCCAACCGCAAGGCCATGGCCGAGCGGTTCGGCATGACGGACTTCGTCGACAGCTCCGAGATGAGCTTCAACGAGCTCGTGGCCTACATCGTCAACCTCACCGGCGGCGGCGCGGACTACAGCTTCGAGTGCGTCGGCGACGTGCAGGTGATGCGCGCGGCGCTGGAGGTCTGCCACAAGGGCTGGGGCGAGTCGATCATCATTGGCGTCGCTGCCTCCGGGCAGGAGATCAGCACGCGACCCTTCCAGCTGGTGACGGGCCGTTCGTGGCGCGGCACCGCCTTCGGGGGAGCCCGCGGGCGCACCGACGTGCCGAAGATCGTGGACTGGTACATGGAGGGGAAGATCGAGATCGACCCCATGATCACGCACCGCATGGGCCTCGACGGCATCAACGACGCCTTCGACCTCATGACCCGCGGAGAGTCCATCCGCAGCGTGGTCGTCTACTAGAGGCCGGGGGGGAAGACGCCGGGGGGCCTGCGAGGGCGTGGGCGCTCGATGGCGAGGAGGGAGAAGGGTCGCACTCAGGCGGCGACGGCTCGGTGAGCCTGGGCTGAGTCGCTGGCGCGGCTGACGATGGCCGGCGCTTCGTGCACGAGGGCGTCGTCTTCGAGGGCGGCCACCATGAAGAGCGCGAAGTCGATCCGGCGGGTCATGTTGCTCTCGAGGATCGGGTCGCCCACATGGCGGCTCCAGACCGGCAGTCCTTCGGTCGGGCCTTCCTCCAGATCGCTGCCTCGCACGACGGTCCAGGGGCGGTCGCTGGCGAAGATGTGGCGGCAGGCTGCAACCTGGTCATCGAGGTCCACCACGCGGAACAGCCGCGCGATCCAGCCGACGAGAGCCACCGTGCGCAGGAACAGCTTGCTGTACGCGTCCTGACCGTCCTTTGTGATGTGCCAGCCGCACGAGAAGATGAGTCGGGCGTCGGGCTTGCTGTGCTGGAGCACCGCCCGCGCCGTCCCCGACGCGTACTGCTGCCTCCCCCAGGGTACGAGCACCGTCAGCACGCCGTCGCAGCCCGCCACCGCCTTCGCGATGACCTCGGGGTCGTTCGTGGCGCCCGGGACGATCGTGATGCGGTCCGCGAACTCCGCCAGCTTCGGCACGCTCTTCTCGCGACAGACGCCGACCACCTCGTAGCCGCGCTCCAGGCAGTGCTGGACCATGTACTGCCCCAGCTTTCCCGACGCGCCGACGATGCAGACCTTCTTGATGCTCATGACCTCTCCCAACCCGTCGTTGGCTCGTCCCGTCTTGGGGCGGCGACATACGGTGTAAGTGGTGAAACTGTATACATACGCTGTAAGTGCGTCAAGGGCTGAAATGGCGGGCTACTGTGATCCCCAGATGGCCCGCGTTCTTCTCATCCAGCCCCCTGCCGCCACCCGCAACAAGGGCGGCAGCTTCGCCGAGCCCATCGGGCTCGAGTACGTGGCGTCGATGCTCGAGAGCCAGGGCCACGAGGCGCCCATCGTGGACGCGTGGGTCGATGGACTCGACTTCCCGGACATCAAGGAATCCATCCAGCGCTTTGCGCCTGACGTAGTCGGCCTCACCGCCACCTCGGTGCTCGTGCCCAACGCCTGGCGGGTCGCCGAGCAGGTGAAGGCCATCTCGCCCGACATCCCCGTGGTCATGGGCGGCGCTCACGCGATCTACGAGCCCCGCTGGACCCTCGAGAACCCCGCCGTCGACGTCGCCATCGTGGGGGAGGGCGAAGACGCCATCCTCGAGCTGCTCGACGTGTGGAACGGGACCGGGACCCTCGACGACATCGCGGGCATCGCCTACCGAGACGCCAACGGCGAGTTCGTGAAGACGAAGGGCCGCGAGTACAACGATCACCTGGATCGTCTGCCGTTCCCCGTGCGTAACGAGCGTCACCAGGCGGCGTACTCGCTCTACGAGGTAGTCGGCAAGCGCGGCTGCCCCTTCCGCTGCACCTTCTGCGGGGCCTCGGCCGATCACCGCAAGGTCCGCTTCCGCACGCCCGAGAACGTGATGGAGGAGGTGGCCGAGCTCTTCGGTCGCTACGGCAAGAAGAAGCTCTACTTCAACGACGACGTCTTCACGATCAACAAGCAGTGGGCCCACGACTTCTGTGACCTGCTGCTGCGGCGCAACCTCGACATCGAGTGGGAGTGCCAGACCCGCGTGGACCTCGTCGACCCCGAGCTGCTCACCAAGATGAAGCGCGCGGGGTGCGAGTCGGTGGTCTTTGGCATCGACGCGGGCAACCAGAAGAACTTCGACCTGCTGAAGAAGGCCATCACCGTCGAGCAGGCCTACGTGTCCGTGCGCCACGCCAAGGAGAGCGGCATGGCCGTGTGGTGCAACTTCATCATGGGCTACCCGTGGGAGACCCACCGGGACCTGCAGGACACCATCGACCTGGCCCGAGGTCTGGACCCTCACTTCGCGCGCTTCTTCATCGCGACGCCGTACCCGGGCAGCCCGCTGTACACGTACGCGAAGGACCGCGGCATCATCAAGACCCTCGACCTGGACGCCTACACCCAGGACAGCGGTACGACCATCCTCGAGCTAGACCACGTGACGCCCGAGGAGCTGAGCCGATTCGTCTACAAGGCGAACATGCTGTTCTATCTGCGCCCCCAGGCATTCCTGAAGGCCATGAACGGCTACCGAAAGCAGGGTCGTCTCAAGAACCTGCTGCGTGCCATGCCCGCGTTTGCTGAGTACCTCGGCCGCGTCCGCGGCTACGGCTCGCCCGTCGTGGCCGGCGCGGTGCCTGGCAACCTGCCCGGCGAGAAGGACTACCGCACCTCGGTGGCCTAAACGGCTTCTGATGCAACTGAGGCACTCGGGCTGGCCGAGGGACCGCCTCCCTGCCTTGCTCCTCGGTCACGGGCCACGGCCCGCTCCGCTCGTCCCTCGTTGCGATCCAGCCCCTCGTCTCACCCCGAGTTGCGCCTCATCTTCATGAGAAGCCGTTTAGCCGCCGTTCAGTCTCGCGGAGGGGGCAGCTCGCCGTCGAAGTACTTCGTGCGCTGAAGCGGCCCCGAGCGGCCCACCGCCTTCACGTAGACGCGCCCCTGCTCCGGGAACACGATGACGTCGTGCGGGTCGTTGAGGCCGATCACCAGGAGCTCGCAGGGGGCGTTGGATTCGTTGCGGAGGTGGTGGGCGATGGGCAAGTGAGGCCCAAAGCACACGACGTCGCCCTGCTTGAGCTCCGTGGTCTGGATGATGGGGTTGGAGAAGTCGGGCATGCCTGCGGGGCGGCCGTCGTCCGCGACCGGAGGCGTGATGCCGCGCACCTGGCGCAGGGTCGGCCTGCCTGAGAGCACGAAGACGATCTCCTCCTCGGCGCTGTGCCAATGCAGGCGCCCCGTCTGTCCTCCGGGCAAGAGCTTGTCGTGGTTCACCATCACCCTCTTCGCGCCCGCAGCGGCGCTCAGTCGGCGGCCCACCATCTTGCCGAAGTCGTTCTTCGGCACGTTCTGGGCGACGTGCTCTGGTCGATCCACCTTCTGGATGCGCTTGCTGTCCCGGTCCCCTGCGGCGCGGTTGCACGCCGCGATGACTTTGCTGGCTGGCTCGTCCGAGAGCACGCCCACGGAGCGCAGCGCCCGCACGAGTACCTTGCCGGACTCGGGGTACGTGGCGACTTCGCCAGGGACGTCATCCGACAGCCCCATATAGGTGACGGAGTCGACGTAGGGGTTCTCCGATCCGTGGGCCAGCCAGGTGCCTGGCGTGTAGACGACGAGCTCTCCCGCAGCGATGTCGAACAGGCGATACGTGGCGGCCCCGGGGACCAGTTCCCGGCAGGTGAGGGTGCCCTGGAGCACCATGAAGACCTCTTCTTCGAAGGCGTGGGCGTGCAGGGGGCCCGATCGATGTCCAGGCGGCATCGTGGTCAGGTGTCCACCGAGACGCCTCAGGGGAAGGTGGTCGCGCCACTCCAGGTTGTGCACGGTGAAGGGCGCGGGCCAGGAGCTCGCCTTCCAGTCGTCCTTGGTCGAGCGGAACACGTTGTGTGGTAGGTGCATCGGCGTCTCGTGATGGTGGGTGACGCCAGCGCGACGTACACAAAGGCTACGCTCTTCGTGTGTCGGACGGCAGCCAGGTCCCGCGGTTCCTCAAGTCACCGTGGCCGGTGACCCTCCTCTTGCTCGTGCCCCTGTGGCTACTTTGCCAGAGCCGGGTGTGGCTCGGCTTGCAGATGGGGGTGGTGCGGCGGCCCATTCTCGAGCTGTGGGTGCACGGCGCGCAGCCGGGCTGGCTCGATTGGGTGCCCTTCATCCACCCACCGGGCTACTCGCTCTTCATGAACACCGTGGACGCGGTCAGCGCCGCCGCGGACACCGATCCCGCCTGGCTTGTCTTCTGGTTCGGCGCTGCCTGTGCCCTGGGGGTGCGCTTGCTCCTGGTGGAGCTCGCCCGGCGCTGGTTCGGCGGCGGCCCGGCGCTCCTCGTGGCGTGCCTCGCCATCCTCGACCCGCAGAGCCTGCGTCCCTTCGAACACTATCCCGCCGCGGCGCTCTTGCTCTTCGTCGCGTTCGCCGCCGCTCTGTGGCGGCCTCGGCTCCCGCGCTCGGCGGTCGTGGTGGTGGCCCTGGCCGCGGTGGAGATTCACCTCTCCTCCTGGTTCGTTCTGGGGCCCCTGCTCGCCTGGGACATGTTCTTTGGCTCATCGAAGGCGGGCGGTCGGGGAACGCTGCGGCGCCGGGGGGGCGCGGTGATTGGTGCGCTGCTCGGCCTCTTCGCGTTCACGGCGCTCTTTGGTCTCGCTGAGGTCCTGTCGTTTGGAGGGGGGCCCAAGGGGGACCCCGGCAGCCCGTCCATCGAGTGGGCCAACCCTCTCCTGCTCGCCGCGCTCCTCCCGGCCCTCGCTTCGCGGTCCTGGCGGGGTCCGGCGTTGGCGCTGTGGAGTTTCTGCGGCATCACCTGGGCGCTCCAGGCCTTGCAGCTGGCCGACGGCTCTCCGTTTCCCTACTCGCTGCACTACTTCGAGCTCATCGCGGCCCCCGTCCTGCTCGTGGTGGGAGGCGCGTTCACGACGGCGTGGAGCCGCGAGTCGGTCCCCAAGGCCTTACTCGTCGTCCTGGCGGTGCTGCTCGTGGGGAGCCAGTGGGCGTTGTTCGGCCGCGGACTGCTGGAGCTGTTCGTGCAGCCGCGATGGATCTTGATGGTGCGCTGATTGCGCGCTGAGACGGCCCTGCGGTCGGCCTCAGGCCGGCTACAGCCGGTAGCCGCCCGCGACGTCGATGTTTACGCCTGTGACGTAGTCAGCGCCGAGCAGGTACCGCAGGGCACCGGCGATGTCGTCGAGGGTCCCAGCGCGGCCGGCTGGGAGCGCCGTGGCCGGGTCGTCGGGGAGATCGACGCTGTTCTCGAGCTGACCGGGCGAGATCATGTTCGCGCGGACCCCTTCGGGAGCGAGCTCCTTCGCAAGGGCCTTCGTGAGGACGAGCATGCCCACCTTGCTTACCTGATACGGCGCCGCCTCGGGGGCCGCCGTCAGTGCGTCGAGCCCGGCGTATCCGATGGTGATGATGTTGCCGCCGCCTTCGCGCAGGAGGGGCAAGGCCGCGTGCACGCAGTAGAAGCTGCCGCTGAGGTTGGCGCCGATGGCGTGGTCCCAGTCGTCGGGCGTGACCTCGCTCAGGGGCTTCGGCTCGTAGATGCCGACGTTGTTGAGGAGCAAGTCCAGGCGGCCGGCCCCCTCGGCGAGAGAGGCGAACATCGCGGCGACGTCGCCCCTCCGGCTCACGTCCGCCTGCAGTGCCCACGCGTTGCCGCCTCGTCCGCGCAGCTCGGCGGCAAGAGCCTCGGCCTCGGCGGCGCTGCTCCTGTAGTTGACGGCGACGTCCCACCCATCGTCCGCGAGGCACCGCGCGAGGTGCGCCCCGAGGCGGAGCGCGCCGCCCGTGATCAGAGCGACGGGTCGGCTCACCGCTGCGCCGCCAGACGCACGAACGACGCCGCCGCTGCCGGCACCGCGTTGGGCTTGCGGACCTCGATCCGGACTCCGAGGACGTCGGACCACCGGGCCATGATCTGGTCGATGGCGTCCTTGGCGAAGGTCTCGATGAGCTGGTAGCGCTGCTCGGTCGCCAGCTTGGTCAGCAGCGCGGCGAGGTGGTCGTAGTCCACGGTCTCGTCGACGTGCTCCGCCGCGGCGGCGCGGTCGAAGTCGTGGTCCACCTCGATGTCCACGAAGAGGGGCTGCTCGTCGGTGCGCTCGTGGGGGTAGATGCCGACGATGCACTCGATGTGCAGGTTCTTGAGGCCGATGGTGCCGATCATGCGTTCGCTCCCGTGCTGGTCGACGCCGTGCCTGGGGGCACCACGTCTTCGTTCCACGAGAAACCGAGGAAACGCTTGATGAAGTAGACCCCTGCATAGATGAGCGGCGTGTCCAACGCGGCGATGCAGAGCTTGTAGAGGTAGATGGTGATCATGATCTTCACCCCCACCATGAACTCCATCCCGAAGCCCACGTAGAAGAGGATGGAGTTGACGACGGCGGTGTCGACGAGCTGGCTGACCCAGGTGGAGCCGTTGTTGCGCAGCCAGAGGTGCTTGCCCTTCGTGAGGTCCTTCCAGAAGTGGTAGAGCCAGTTGTCCGTGAGCTGCGCGCAGGCATAGGCGCTCATGGAGCCGAAGAGCAGGATTCCGTTGAGGGCGAAGACAGACCTGAACGCGTGCTGGTATTCGCCCTCGGTGTTGAAGAAGGCGCCCTCGCCGGGGACCCAATAGGGATGCGGGTCCACCCAGATGGCCGTCTGCACGATGGTGAGCATCACCGCCGACATCAGGAAGCCGATGAGCACCATGAAGTCGGCCCGCTTCTTCCCGTAGATCTCTGAGACGAGGTCCGTCACCAGGAAGGTGAAGGGATAGGTGATGATCCCCGTGGTCAGGGCGAACTCGGGGTTGAACGGCGCCCGGAACAGCTTGATGCCCACGATGTTCGTGAGCACGAGGAGCACCACGAAGGTGGACGCGAGGAGCAGGTAGACCCGCTCGTAGCGGGAGTAGGTCCCCGCAGGGGCGGTCTCGGTGCTCACGTCGTCTCCCCACCAGGGTCTGTCCCCGTCGGGGCCCATGATAGCCAGCGCGCACCGGGTCGCCGCTCCGCGCTGGTCTCGACCCTGCCAGGCCGCCCACGAAGGCACGGCGCCAAGGCGTGGGCCTTGCACGGATCTCCTTCATGCCTCCCTCACGCATTGTCCTTCTCGCCCTGTTCGCTCTGTTCGCTCTGTTGAACGGGTGCCCCTCCTCCAACGATGACGACGCGGCAAACGACGACGACGCGGCAAACGACGACGACGCGGCAAACGACGACGACGCGGCAAACGACGACGACAGCAGCGACCCGGTGGGTCTCGTGCCCGGGTACTGCCCTCTTGGGGACCGCATCGGCCAGGTGCGTATGGAGCACTACGCGGGCGGCAACGTCAGCCTCAACGCCCAAGTGGCCGACGAGCCAGACCCCCAGGTCGGCACCCCCGAGCTGAGCAACGCGAGCTGCGACTACCACCTTCGGGGCCCCAGCTGCACCGGGTGCACCACGGACGAGGTGTGCTCCTTCGCAGGGGAGTGCGTCGCCCGGCCCACCCTTCAGCAGGACCTGGTCCTCGAAGTCACCCTCGATGGGGCGACCACGACCCTTGAGGCTGGCCCCAACGGGTACGCCTTCGGACAGCTGACGACGTCACAACAAGACCCCTTGGTGGATCTCTCCCTCAGCTGGGGTGGGGGCGCCTTCGTCGTCGAGGGCTTCGGCCTGCCTCGGGGGGACATCGCCCCCGACGTCAGCACCGAGGGCAACTACGACGGCCCCGGTGCCCTGACGGCGACCTGGACCGACTCGGGGCTGGGCGCGTACGTCAGCAGCCTCATTCCCATCAACCACCACGTCGGCGGACCCACCTACACCTGGTGCCGGGCCGAGGAATCAGCAGGATCCTGGGTCGCAGACGCGGGGATGATCGACCCCCTCGCGGTCGTCACGGGACTGGAGTTCCAGGGCCTCGACTACGAGCACGTGCTCGCCGGCTGGACGGCCGAGGGCTGCGTGGAGTTCAGGGCAGGGACCCGCCTGTACACGTTCTAGCGTGGGCCTCGACGATCCGACCGACGACTGAGCGCGGCCAGGAAGCGCACCGCTCTCGGCGTTCAGCCGCCGTGCATCGCCGTGCGAAGTCGCCGCTGAGCGTCCTTGTCGTTCAAGCTCTCCGCGATTCCGAGGGCGAGGTCGAAGGCGTCCGCGGCCAGTGACGCTTCGCCTCCCGTGCGTGCGCAGCCGCCGGCGTGCTCCAGTAGCCAGAGCAGGTCGGGATCCGCGGGGAGCGCGCCACCCTCGGCCAGTCTATCCACGCTCTCCTCGGCTTCCTCCCAGGCCCCCTTCTCGGCGAAGCAGGCGACGCGTAGCGCCTCCACGTAGCGACGGAGACCGTGTGGCTGCTCCGGAGGGAGGAGGCGGTCGATCTCGACGAGGCGGCGGGAAGCGCGTCGAGCGCGGCCCATCGCGAGCTCGACGATGCCGAGGTTGATCAGGGTGACCAGGACCTCGCTGGTCAACCCGTAGGCGCGCATCACCGAGAACGTCGAGGAGTACTCCGACCGCGCCCCCGCCAGGTCGCCCTGCGCTCGGGCCAGCTCTCCGAGCGAGACCCGGGTGACTGCGGCCTCCACCTTGAGGCCCGCCCCTTCGAGTCGTGTGGCGGAGCGCCGAAGCAGTCGTCCCGCCTCGTCGTGGTCACCGTCCCGCAGGGCGAGGTTGCCGAGCTCCCGCAGGGCACCGGCTTCCACGGCCGCGACGCCGAGGTGCGCTGCGTAGTCGAGCACTCCCTCCAACTCCTTCTTCGCGTCCGCCTTCCGGCCGAGCACGCGCAGGCACCGCGCCCGCAACCAGCGTGCCCACAGCGCCGTGCGCTCCTCGCCCGCCTTCTCGGCGTCTGCGCGGGTCTGGTCGAAGATCGCGACCGCCTCCTCGCGCTTGCCGCTGCGAGCA
>JAGSHC010000213.1 GCA_023954745.1 Deltaproteobacteria bacterium
AGGTCCTCCCGGACGCCGCCCCCTGGGCGCCCTGTGCCGGACGGGCCGCCTCTCGGGCGCGGGCTCGGGATCGACGCTCCTCCCGCGCCCGGTCCGCCTCACCCCCCAGATCGGCGAGATAGATGGAGACCCAGGCCGCGAATCCGTGAAGGAGCGCTCCCGCCGCCAGTCCAACGCAGAACTGAATCGACGGGTCGGCCGCCCGGTCGCCCAGCCACTCGGGCAACCAGCGAGCCACCAGCCACGCCACGGGCATCAAGGTCGCGGCGAGAGCCCAGCCCAGTGCCCCCAGTCTCGTTCCCCGCAACTCGGGCCTGGATCGGCGCGCCACCACGAGGGAGACGACGACGACGACGAGCAAGGCGCCGCCTTGCCCAGCGAGCCAAGGCCACGCCAGGGACAGGGGCGGGAACGGAGCGTCGGCGTTCATGGCGTTCCTCCAGGTGTCGGGGCGAGCAGCCCGCGAAGATCGGGCACCTGGTCCCCGTGTGGAAGATGCTCCGTCCAGGCCTCCCCATCACCGCCCCGCGGATCGAGCCAACGCAGCCGGGTGGCCACCGCCTTCGCCGCGAGCCAGGGGTCGAAGGATGCTCCTCCCGGGAGCGCCACGAGCGTCCAGTGCGGCCAAGGCGCAAAAGGGGCTCCCTCCCGAGGGCCGTCCTCGAAGAGGGTGGTCGGCGCCTCCACCAGACCCACGGGGCCGCCCTCTCCCACGAGCACCGCCGCCTGCAGCGCCACCACACCCCCGTCTGCGATGCCCACGAACCCAATGCGGGCGGGGTCGACATCGGGGTGCTCCACCAACCGGCGGTGGGCGCGGAGCACGTCGTGCACCGCCACTCCAAGGGGAGGCACCCCCACCTCGATCCCGAAGCGGGAGACCACAGACGTCGACACGTCGGGATCGAGCAGTCGGTGTCGCACGGTGAGGACGACGGCGTCGGGCGCGGCCCCTCGCAGCGCGTCGGCCCCGATGGGCCCGAGACCAGCCTCGCCGAGCACCACGAGCCAAGCCGCGCGGCTTCGCGGAGGGCGGCGCGCGTCGTCCAGCGGAGGGAGGAGCGTCTGCTCCGCCGACGCATCGAGATGCAAGGCGAGAGCTGGGTCCTTGCCCTCCTCCCCCGTCCCGAGCCCGAGCATCTGCCGGGCGGCGGCAGGATGCGGGGAGGCATCGACCCGCCATGGGGGAGGCCCTTGCTCCAGCTGCCCCGGAGCCGGCTGGGACGCGGCCAGGGGCATCCACGTGGCGGGATGGATGACGTCGTAGCGAGCCTCGGTCGCGCGGGCCGCCTCCTCGACGGCCCTCGACGACACCGCCCCCCCGAACGCCGCGGCCATCCACGCCCAGGATCGCACGGCCATGTCGGGGGTGATGCCGTGCACCCCGAGCGCCTCCTCCTTCGTCACCGAAGCGACCGAGAGCAGCTCGCTGTCTGTGGGGTCTTCGGGCTGGTTGTCCCAAGCGAGGAGAGGGCGGGGGCTCGGCTTCGGACCCGGACGGCACGCGGCGAGCCCCAACCAGCGCCAGGCCTGCACCGGCTGCTTGTAGCCGCTGGACACGGGAGGCATGGGCGTCGCGCGGTGGACCGGGTCCTCCAGGGGGGTTCCCGCGCCTCGCACCGCGCCACAGCTGCACTGGGCGTGACCATGGCCCGAGCTGAACGCGTACTCGTAGGCGCCCACCACCACGGGGCCCACCCGCGGATCCGTGGCCGCCAGGACCGCCGCCCGCTCGGCGCCGCCGGAGAACCCCATGACGCCAATGCGCTCGAGGTCGACGGCCACCGGCAGACGCCCGGCCACCGCGAGGTCCACCGCGCTCCACCCCGCGACGACGTCCCAACCGACCGGGGTGCCGCCAGACCGGCGGCTCCGCAGCTGGGCGTACAGAGCCTCCTCGTGGTGCAGCCGTCGCCAGCCAGGGGTGTCGCCGCCGAGCTCCATGCCCCGGTTCGCCAGCGAGACGACGAGCCAGCCCTGCCGCGCGATGATCTGGGCGCGACGGTTCACCTCATCGGAGTCGGCCCCTCCTCCCCAGTGGCCATGCATGTTGATCACCAGCGGCACCGGGGCGGTGGGCGCAGGCTCCGGCACGTAGAGCAGCCCGTGGACGAACTCCCCCTCCACGCTCGGGTGGGGCCAGCGCACGCCGTGCACCCGGTGGCCATCTCCCGGCTGCGGAGGACCCAGCTCTGGGCGCCCCGGGGCGTTGCGGGTCGCCGGAAGCCCCAGCCCGTCGACGAGGGCACGACGAGCGGACTGCCAGCGGGGGGAGACGCAGGGCTCGGCAGCACCCACCACCCCGCCCGACGTCGCGCGCGTCTCGGTGTCACCGCACCCCATCAGGAGGACCAGCAGGAAGCCGACGACCGCCGGCAGGTTGCGTCTGCTACGCCGACCGTCGACCCTGTGCATGTGTCGACCGACGACAAGACCCCATCCGAGTTGCCCAGATGGCGGGAGCGCCTGGCTCAGAGCGTGGTGGGCGTCGCCATGGTGGGGTTCGTCGTCAGCCTCACGAGGCTCTGCCGGGACAAGTCTCTGGGGCTGATGCCCGAGTGGCCCTTGGACCTGACCTTCTTCCACAACCTCGTGTGGAACGTCACCGCAGGGCACGGCTACCGACAGTCGGCGACCTATCACGAGCCTCCGGGCATCTTCAACGAGACCCACTTTGAGCCGATCCTCCTGCTGGCAGCACCGTTCTACGCCGTCGTCCCCGGGCTGACGACGCTGTTCGCCGTGCAGGCGGGGCTGGTGTCCCTGGGCGCGGTCGGAGTCTACCGCCTGTCCCGATCCGGCGGAGCCTTGCCCGCCTTCGCCGCAGGCGCCGCCCTCCTCTATCTGTCGTGGTGGCCCACCTGGCGCATGGTGATGGCCGACATCCGCCCTCTCACGTGGAGCATTCCCTTCCTGCTGCTTTGCGCCGCTGCCCTTCGCGAGGGAAAGCGAACGGAGACCCTGCTGTGGGGGCTGATTGCGTGCTTCAGCCGAGAAGAGCTCCCTCTCATCGTGGCGGGGCTCGGGGCAACGGCCTGGCTCTGGCGCGCCGGGTCGCCCGAGGAGGTACGTGCGCGGCGAGGCCTCGGGGTGCGGCTCGCCACGGCGAGCATCATCTTCCTCGTGGTCAGCACCATGATGCGCAGCAACGCGACCTTCTACATTCGTCCCGATGAGTGGGTCGCTCGCTTCTTCTCGGGAGACAGCGGCGATCAGGTCGACCACTGGGGGCGCGAGCCAGGAGAGATGCTCGCCGTGCGTCTGGCCTTTCTCAAGCAATGGCTCGTGCCGGCAGGCGCCGCCTGTCTGCTCGCCCCAGAGCTGCTGATTCCGGCCATCCCACTCTTCGCCTACCTCTTCAGCCAGGCCCACGAGTGGGCCGGATGGGAAGGCCCCTACATTCACCACAGCGCCCCCGCCGTGGCCCTCGTCGCGGCTGCGGCGGCCCTCGGGCTTCCCCGGCTACTCACCCGCATCCCCCATCGCCGCGCTCGCGGAGCCGTGGGCGCACTCCTCCTCCTCGCCCTGCTCGGCGGACACCGGGCGCTCCTGGAGAGCTTCCACGAGACCGTCGTCCTCGCGGAGATCGAGCCGTGGCGGGACCAGCACGACGAGGTCGTCGAGGCTCACCGCCTCGCGGCCCTGGTTCCGCCGGACGCCGTCGTCATGTCCGACTACGGCACCGTGCATCTGTTTTCGGGCCGCCAGTACGTGTACTGCTACGAGCAAGAAGAGTTCGAGCCCGTGTGGCCTGCCGAAGGCGGCTCTCCCCTCCTGCCAAAAGCCGAGGTGCAGCCCGACTGGGCCCTGGTGCGTCTGGACCATGGGGACTGGCGAGCCAGGACCGGAGGAGCCGGCCTGGTCCAAAGGCAGCAGGGAGAGCGCTGGGCGCTCTTTGGCCCAAGCCCCTAGACTCGCTCCATGCAGCTTCTCGAGGACCTCAAGCTTCATCTGCTTGCTCGCTACCCCTTTATCTACCTGCTGACCTGGGAAGAGGGCCGCGCCACGGAGCTGCTCCGCCGGGCCTGCGACGCCCTGGAGCGCCCGCTCTACCGATGGTCCGTCGTGGACGGCGTCACCGGCCCGAGCGGCGCCATCCCCAACACGCGGCTCCCCTCGGACATGCTGGAGTGGGTCGGTCGTCTCGAGACGCCGGCCCTCGTCGCCTTGCACGACGTCCACCCGTACATCGAGCAGCCCGAAGTCATCCGCCGTCTGCGCGACCTCGCGCCAGTCCTCGGGCACCACGAGCGGGCCCTGGTGATGATCTCTCCTTCCGCCAAAGTGCCCAGGGAGCTGGAGAAGGACGTCGTCGTGCTCGACCTCCCCCTGCCGGGCTTGAAGGACGTGGCGCGGCTGTTCCACGGACTGCTCCGCGAGGAGAAGATCGACATCGACCTGCCGCTCTTCGAGCGCTTCGTCAAAGCGCCCCTGGGGTTGACCGAGGAGGAGATCCGACGGGTCTACAGCAAGGTGCAGCTGCGGCACGGCACCTTCGGGGAGGATCAGCTCGCCGACGTCGTGGACGAGAAGGCTCAAATCATCCGGCGCACCCGGTTCCTGGAGTTCGTGGCGCTCACGGTGCGCATGGATGAGCTGGGAGGGCTCGAGAACCTCAAGGGCTGGCTCGGCGACCGCACCGCGGCCTTCACGGAGAAGGCTCGAAAGTACGGGCTGCCCCAGCCCAAGGGCCTCTTCTTGGTGGGCGTGCAGGGCTGCGGGAAGTCGTTGACGGCGAAGGCCGTCGCCGATCTGTGGAAGATCCCGCTGCTGCGCATGGATGTCGCCTCGCTGATGCACGGCGCCGGTGAAGCCGAGGAGGGCCTCCGGCAGGCCATCCAGATCGCCGAGTCCATGTCCCCCGCGGTGCTCTGGGTGGACGAGATCGAAAAGGCGTTTGCCGGCGTCGAGTCAGGCGCGGCCGCCACCGCGGGCGCCACTCGGGTGTTCGGCAACTTCGTCACGTGGCTTCAGGAGAAGACCGCGCCGGTGTTCGTCATCGCCACAGCAAACGACGTGCGCCACCTGCCGCCCGAACTTCTCCGCAAGGGGCGCTTCGACGAGATCTTCTTCGTCGACCTGCCAAACATCCACGAGCGCGAGTCCATCTTCCGCATCCACCTGGACAAGCGCGCCCGGGAAACGGCGGAGTTCGACACCTGGCAATTGGCCGAGACGAGCGAGAAGTTCTCGGGCGCCGAGATCGAGCAGGTGGTCATCGACGCGATGTTCATGGCGTTCGCGCAAGAGCGCGAGGTCGAGACCGAGGACGTCGTGCGTGCCATCCGCGACACGGTGCCCCTGGCCCGCACCATGGACGAGCGCATCAAGAAGCTGAAGGAGTGGGCGCGCGACCGCACCCGCCCCGCGACCTACGACACCCGGCGCATCGACTTCTTCGAAGACTGGGGCAACGAGGAAGAGGCCGTCTGATCACTCCGGTCGACGGACCGGTGCGATGAAGAGCCGCGACCGCAACGGGCAGGCGCAATGACGCCCGTTTAGGGGCAGGTGACCGTGGTCTCCGCCGAACGCTCGGAGCCGCCCTCGTCCGTCGCGACCACCGTCAAGGTGTGTGCTCCGGTGCTCAGCGTCAGGCCCGTCGCGGACCAGGTCGTGGCGAGCACGCCGTAGTCCGTGGTCGTCCCAGTCGAGTCGGGGCTCAGAGTCGCGAGCTCCGACGACCCATCAAAGACCGTCAGCGTCGCAGTGTCCGGCGCGTGGTCCGTGATGTCTCCCGTGAGAGACGTGCAGTCCGACGTCGCGATGGTGACGACCGGCGCAGCGTTGATCGCGTGGCCGATGTAGCTCGCGCCGGAGCTGAAGTTGCCCGGCCCCCACAACTGGGAGACGGCCTCCCCGTTGCCGTCCACGGGCAGGGACACCGAGGTTCCGTAGTACATGTGGTAGTCGCCGGTGGCCGCGTCGAAGCGCACCCCGCGCCCCGTCACCCCGCCGCTGTCCATGCGGTCCGGCTGTGTGCTCTGAGTCAACACCGGCGCGTCGGTGACCTTCATCCAGCTGGCCGCGTCGTCGATGTCGCCCTGCGCAGCCCCGATGCTGTTCTCCTCGTCGATCCCATTGATCTCGCTGGAGTAGGTGATCTCCAGCTCGTAGCCGAAGAAGCCGCCGGGGTCGCTGTGCTCCATGACGTAGACCTGACGCAGGTCTTCCTCGTCCCACTCACCCGCGTCACCAGCGAGCCACACATCGGGGTCGCCGTCGCCGTTGGTGTCGGTCTTCACCCAGTCGGCCTCGTCACCGCAGTCGGACGACGCCACATCGCAGGCCGCATGCACGATGCTGAACTCGTTGGCGGTCCCAAAGCGGCCCGTGTACCACATGTGGACGACGTCATTGACGGCGTCGTACCAGAGGGCCGGGTGCAGGGCGCGCTCGTTGTCCGCGGCGGTGGCGTTGGGGGACGTGTCCACGATGGCGTCCGGGACGGCCACGCCACCCAGGTCCTGCCGCTTGAAGGTGCCGTCCGCCACGTCGCCCTCGGCAGTGGTCGCCGTGGCGATGCCGATCCGACGGTCCGGGGCCGTGTCGTCCTGGGCGTGGTAGGCCATCAGGTACGGGCGGGGCTTGCCGGGCACATACACCACCGACGGGTGGCTGATCTTGCGACCGTCCCAGGCGCCCACGGTGGGGCTCTCGCTCAGGATGGGCCCTTCGATGGGTCCCCAGGTGAGGCCGTCCGTCGACACCGCGTACCCGAACTGGTGGAAGCCCGGGTTGTGGTACCCGCGGAAGTACAGGTAGTGGGTGCCCGTCTGAGGATCCTCGAAGTACGTGGGCAGGTTCAGGCGGGCGTAGGCCCAGGAGTTCGCGAAGCCGGGTCGTACGGCCGGCTCGCACTGCCGCTGATAGCCCGAGGTGTACTCCTGCTGCGGGTAGAGGTGCGGGTCGGTGTCGTCGCAGTCGGAGCCAAAGAAGGCGCAGCCCGACGTGTCGAAGCCATCTCCGTCGCCGTCGGCGCCCACGCCGTCGTCCACGAGGCCGTTGCAGTCGTTGTCGACGTCGTCGCAGAACTCGGTGCCGCCGATGAGCACGGTCGGGTCGACGTCGTCGCAGTCTCCATCGCAGCTCGCCAGACCGTCGAGGTCGAGGTCGAGGCCGCTCACCGTGGCGTCGTTGTCGTCGCAGTCCGTGCCACCGCAGGTGATGGAGGAGTCTCCGTCTGCGTCGTTGTCCTCACCGGCGTAGTCCGAGTCTTCGGTGTCGGTGAGGGTGTCGCAGTCGTTGTCGATGTCGTCGCACAGCTCGGGGGCGTCGGGATACACGCTGGCGTCGGTGTCGTCGCAGTCGTCATCCGCGTTGGCTGCGATTCCGTCGGGACCGCAGGTGGCGACCCCATCTCCGTCCTCGTCGAAGCCTTCGTCGACGTCGCCGTCGCAGTCGTTGTCGACCGCGTCGCAGCTCTCGGCGTTGCCGGGGAACGCGGCCGCGTCTCCGTCGTCGCAGTCGTCATCCTCGGTGCCGTCGGTGCCGTCAGCTCCGCAGCTGGTCACTCCATCAGAGTCACCGTCGCTGTCCTCGTCGGCCTCCGCGTCGCAGTCGTTGTCGACCCCGTCACAGACGTCGGTGTTGCCGGGGAAGTTGCCCGCGTCCGTGTCGTCGCAGTCCTCGTCGCCCCCCGCAGCGACATGGTCGGCCGAGGGTGGATCGGTGGCGCAACCCGACGTCAGAGAGCCGGCGCCGACGCCGTCGCCGTCGCCGTCGACCCACCAGTCGAGGAGCGTGAGATCCTCGTCAATGGCCGTGTCGCAGTCGTTGTCGATCCCGTCGCACAGCTCCGGCGCGTCGGGGTAGACGGTGGCGTTCTCGTCGTCGCAGTCGGTCTTGGCGGTGACGCCATCCTCATCCGAATCTACGCCGCAGCCCGTGAGCGCGAGCCCCAGGATGGCGAGGAGGAGAACGATCGAATTCGTCTGCACAGGTCGGTCTCGAAACAGCAAAGCAGCCTCCGGATCCCTCCACTGAGAGAGTACAGCCCCTGACGCCAGTTCCTGTGGGGCACGGGAATCCCCTGGTCAGGCGTCGGCGGGGAACCTAGTACGCCTCGAAGAAACGCGCGACCCGCGACACCATCAACCGAACAGGCGTGGGTCGTACTGCACCGGCACCGGCTCGCCGAGCTCGACCTCGCCCACCTGGGGGTAGCGCCGCCATTCCAGGGGCAGCGTGGACGCCTCCAGCTCGACGACGAGGGACTCGTCCAGCCGGAGAGGCACGATGACGTGATCCGTCGGTGCGGTGGCCGCCTCCGTGTGGACCCGGACCTCCATGTGTCCATTCGTCGTGAGACACATGTGCGCCCGGCCAAAGAAGACGCAAGAAGAAGAGCGGCTCAAACGGCCGTCAGGCCGCGTAGCTGCTCAGTCCCGCTCGCTCTTGAGGGGACGTCCCATGAGCACGTTGACGGTTCCGCGCGGATCCTTGCCGTCGTACAGAATGCGCCACACCGCCTCGACGATGGGCATGTCGACGCCGAGCTTCTTGGCCAGGGCCCGGGTGCTCGCGGTGGTCTTGACGCCCTCGGCCACTTGCCCGCCGAGGCTCTCGGTGACTTCGTCGAGGGTCATGCCGCTGGCGAGGCGCTTGCCCACGGTGCGGTTCCGGGAGAGGTCGCCGCAGCAGGTCAGCACGAGGTCTCCCATCCCTGCGAGCCCCATGAAGGTCATGGGATCCGCGTTCAGGGCAGCCCCCAGGCGACTCATCTCGGCGAGCCCTCGGGTGATCAGGGCGGCGCGCGCGTCGTGCCCCATCTCCAGCCCATCGCAGAGCCCCGTGGCGATGGCAATGACGTTCTTGACCGCCCCCCCCAGCTCCACGCCGGTGACATCCGTGGTCCGGTAGGTGCGGAAGTAGCTGGTCGCGAAGGCCCGCTGCACCTTCTCGGCGACGTCTTCGTCCAGGGCCGCACAGACCACCGCGGTGGGCTTGTGCCCCAGCACCTCGAAGGCGAAGGAGGGGCCCGACAGATAGGCGAGGCGGTGGTGAAGCTCCTCGGGGAGCGCGGCGCGCAGCACCTCGTCCATGGTCTCCCCGTCCGAGGAGATGCCCTTCGCCGCGGAGACAATCAGGGGCACGTCCCCCAAGAGCGGGGCGACGCTGGCCGCGAGCCTCCCCATGACGTGGGAGGGCGACACGAACAGCACGAGGTCCTTGCCGCGGGCGGCCTCCTCGAGGTCGGCGGTCGCCTTGATGCCCGGGAGCTCGAAGTCGGTCTGGTAGCGGGTGTTCCTCCCCGCCTCGTTCACCTCGGCGGCGTGGCCGTCTTCGAAGCACCACAGAGTGACGTCGTGGCCGTTCTCGAGAAGCACGCTCGCCAGGGCGGTGCCAAAGCTGCCAGCGCCAAGCACGCCGCAGGACAAGGTCTCGCTCATCGTTCCTCCACAGGGTGTGCCGGCGGGCCGGCGCGCAGGCTCAGACCTGGACCGCGAACTCACGGAGGACGTCGTTCAAGGACGTCTTGCGGTCCGTGCTCTCCTTGCGCTGCCCGATGATGAGAGCACAGGCGAGCTGATACGTCCCGGCCGGGAAGGTCTTGGGACGGGTCCCCGGGATCACGACGGAGCGCGCCGGCACGCGCCCCTTGAGCACCACCTCTTCGGGCCCGGTCACGTCGATGATCGGCGTGCTCGCCGTGAGGACGACGTTGGCGGCCACGACCGCCTCACGACCCACCCTCACCCCTTCCACCACGATGGCGCGGCTCCCGATGAAGGCCCCGTCCTCGACGATGACCGGCGTCGCTCCCGGCGGCTCGAGCACGCCTCCGATGCCGACCCCGCCCGACAGATGCACGCCGCGACCGATCTGGGCACACGACCCCACGGTCGCCCAGGTGTCCACCATGGAGCCAGCCCCCACCCAGGCGCCGATGTTGACGTACCCGGGCATCAGGATGGCTCCGCGCTCCACGAAAGAGCCATACCGGACGGTGGCTGGAGGCACAGCCCGCACCCCAGTAGCCGGGATGTCCTTCAGAGGGATCTTGTCGTGCCAGCGGAAGGGTCCCGCCTCCATGACCCCCATGGGCGCGATGCGGAAGTAGCCGAGGATCGCTTGCTTGACCCACGCGTGTACGACCCAGTCGCCGTCGGGGTCCTCGGGGGGCGAAGCGACGCGCAGTTCGCCACGGTCCAGACGCGCGACGATCTCCTCGATCGCCTCGCGGACCCCCGGGCGGTCAGTCCAGTCGGGCTCGCCATAGGCGCCTTCGATGATCTCCTGCAGCTCGCTCACTTCAACACCACCACAAAGGCCTCGTTCTTGAACCGGTCGACGGCGTCGAGTTGCAGGGTGGCCTTGCTCCCGCTCTCGCTCAGCGAGACCTGGTAGTCGCGCCCTTCCTTCCACATGCCTTCGGGGAGCAGCTTGATGCCGCGAATGCGCTTCGTCCCGAAGTCGGCAGCGAACATCTCGATGCTGTCGTACTCCCGAAGATCGAGCTTCTCGGTGAAGAGCTCGGGGCGCCACTCCTTGAGACGAATGCCGGCAGGGGTGATCACGTCCTTCTGACGCAGGCTGCGCTTCGTGTCGATGTAGAAGTAGACGGTCTCGTCAGCCTGAACCAGCTCCGCCTTGTCCTCCACGAGCACGTCGCGCTCCACCTTGAGGTCCTGGTGCCGGGCCTGCAGCGAGGAGAGGTCCCCCCGCAGTTGGTCGCGGGTGGCCTCGAGCACCGTGATCTCGGCCTCGAGGGAGGCGGCCAGCGCCATGGCGTCGTCCCGCTCGGTCTTGAGCTTGCGCATCGCGCGCACGTTCAAGAAATAGGGAGAGACCTTCGCGGTGCCCTGCGTCACCGTCGTCGCGTACACCCCGTCCGTGTAGAAGTGCCACACCTCCATCCCGGGCGCGAGGTTGTCCGTGAGCAGGCTTCGGCGGGCGAGGCGGTCCGCCTCCTTGGCGTCGAGGCCGTGGTTCTTGCTCAGGTACTCCGCCGCCAGACCGAGATGACTGTCCCCCCGGCTGACGATGTCCGGCGTGGGCAGTTGCTCCTTCAAGTCGTCGATCTGGTTCTCGAGGTCCGCGATGCTGTCACGGGTGTCCAGCAACGACTGAAGCAGACCCTTGAGGCTCACATCTTGCTCGCTGGAGAGCATGGTGCGCAGCAGGTTCGCCTGGCCGTCGGTGAGTTCGACG